>JAXDOR010000001.1:0-9100 GCA_034668825.1 Alphaproteobacteria bacterium
ATATCAGGCGGGTGGCCTGTGGACAATGTCGTTATGCGGCGCTGCGCTTGCCGCTGGTGGACTAGGGTGGCGTGCAGCGGGTTCTTGCGGGAGAGTGTGATGGCAGGTTCAGTCACCAAGGTCATTCTGGTCGGCAATCTCGGCAAGGATCCGGAAATCCGGCGCACGCAAGACGGGCGCCCGATCACCAATTTGAGCGTGGCGACCTCGGAATCCTGGCGCGACAAAAACACCGGCGAGCGCAAGGAGAAAACCGAGTGGCACCGCGTCGTCATCTTCAATGAAGGGCTCTGCAAGATCGCCGAGCAATACTTAAAGAAAGGCTCGAAGGTCTACCTGGAAGGCTCGATACAAACACGCAAATGGCAGGATAAGGACGGCCAGGACAAATATTCCACCGAGGTCGTGCTGCAGGGCTTCAACTCGCAGCTCACCATGCTCGATACGCGCGGCGGCGGAGGTGGTGCTGAGGCCAGCGAGGGCGGGGAATTCGGCTCGCCCGGACCCACGGCATCGCGCGAGCGCCGCCCGACCGCTGTCGCCGGTCGGCGCGACGACATGGACGACGAGATTCCGTTTTAACGCCGGGGAACCGCGCCTCCTGGGAGGAATTGGGCTAGAGGGCACCAGCTTCGCGCTGGGCCACTATCCCGATCCCTGGAGGAGCCTATGAAATCCATCATCCTGGCAACAGCTTTGGCCGCGCTTGCCACCACAGCTTTCGCGCAAAACCAACCGATGAATGCCGCGCCCGCCGCGCAGAGCGGCAGCCAAGGGCAGCAAGCGCAGAAGACCTCGCCTGCCACCCAGCAGTTCATGCAGAAGGCTGCCCTTACCGACTTGTTTGAGATTCAGGCCGGCCAGCTCGCGCAGCAAAAGGCGCAGGGTGCCGAGTACAAGCAATTCGGCGAGATGATCTTCACCGACCATACGAAGACCAGCCAGCAGCTCAAGGGCATGGCGCTGAACATGCCCGGCGCGCAGATGCCGGGCGGTCTCGATGCCGCGCACAAGCAGAAGTTTGACAAGCTACAGTCTCTCTCTGGCGCGCAATTCGATACTGAATTCAAGAGCGAGCAGGTGAAAGGGCATCAGGAGGCGATAAAGCTCTACCAGGACTACGCGCAGAAGGGTGACCAACCCGATCTGAAGAAATTCGCGCAAGATACCTTGCCGGCGCTGCAACAACATTTGCAGCATGCACAGGCACTGCCCAAGGAAGGCGGTGCGGCGACAGTCGGCAGCGGTTCGTCGAAGAAGAAGCAGTAGCTTCTGCGACCTAATTCGTCATGGCCGGACAAGCCCGGCCATGACGATAAATACCGAGGTTGGATAGCAACTGATCTCGCGCGTTACCCCGCCAGCAGCGCGCGCACGCCATCGACGACGAATTGCACAGCCAGCGCCGCAAGCAACACACCGAGCAAACGCGACAGTACCACATTACCGGTGATGCCGAGCAGCTTCTCGATCCGGGAAGCAATCAGAAAGACACCGAGGCAGGCGGCCACCACCAGTACGACGACGCCGAGCAGAGTGGCCAGCGTCGTCCAGTTGCCGTCAGCGCGCCCGGCGAGCAGCACCGTGGCGGTGATGGCGCCGGGACCAGCCATCAGCGGAATGCCCAGCGGGAAGGCGGCGATGTTGCGCACGTGTTCTTCGAGTGCCTGTTCGGCGGTTTTCGACTGGCGCTCGATGCGCAGCCCGAACACCATTTCCGAGGCGATGGAAAACAGCAGGAAACCGCCGGCGATGCGAAACGCCGGCATCGAAATGCTGAGCGTGGTGAGCAGCCGGTCGCCAATCAGGGCGCTGCCGGCGAGAATGCAGGCTGCGATCAAGCTGGCGCGAATTGCCACTTGCCGCCGCGCGGCGGGCGGCAGGCCGTGGGTGACGGCGAGAAATGTCGGCGCCAGCCCGATGGGATCGAGCACCACCAGAAGGGTGACGAGCGCGGAGATGAGAAAATCGAACGGCATCACGGTTTCTAACGCAGATTGGCCGAAGAACCCACTGGGGTTGGACCCCCGCGCCGGATTGATTTATGCGATCCCGACAGTCGCTTTTTTGCCCTCGGCGACGCGGGTCTCTCGTGCCCGAAAAACTAGATTTTAAGCCCTTGAATTGCCAGCCGAAAACGACGCCGCCGAAGGGGTGCTTTAGGGTGGCCTTTTCTGTCTGAATCGGCTAAAGAATCAGCCATAAATTCGTTCAGGATTCTTCCAGGAAATTCTCATTGTCTGACGTCGAAAATCCCAAGCCGGGGGACCAAGGTCCCTCGGATGTGCGCCCCGTTTCGATCACGGAGGAGATGAAGCGGTCGTATCTCGATTACGCCATGAGCGTGATCGTGGCGCGAGCGCTGCCGGACGCGCGCGACGGCTTGAAGCCGGTGCACCGGCGCATTCTCTATTCGATGAACGAGCAAGGGCACACGCCCGATAAGAAATATGTGAAATCGGCGCGCATCGTCGGCGACGTGATGGGTAAATATCACCCGCACGGCGACCAGGCGATTTACGATTCACTCGTGCGCATGGCGCAGGATTTCTCCATGCGCCTGCCGTTGATCGACGGGCAGGGCAACTTTGGCTCGGTCGACGGCGATCCCGCGGCGGCCATGCGCTACACGGAGTCCCGGCTCGATAGGGCGGCGCTGGCGCTGCTGGAGGATATCGACAGCGACACCGTCGACTTCCAGGCGAATTACGACGGCAACGAAAGAGAACCGGTCGTTCTCCCGGCGCGCTTTCCCAATCTTCTGGTCAATGGCGCCGGCGGCATCGCCGTCGGCATGGCGACCAATATCCCGCCGCATAATCTCGGCGAGATCATCGACGCCACGGTGGCACTGATCGATAATCCGGAATTGAGCATCGAGGATTTGATCGGCATCGTGCCCGGACCGGATTTCCCGACCGGCGGCATTATCCTCGGCCGTGTCGGCATCCGCAGCGCCTATCACCTCGGTCGCGGCTCCATCGTGATGCGCGGCAAGGTCGAGATCGAAACCGTCCGCAAGGACCGCGAGGCGATCATCGTCAGCGAGATTCCCTACCAGGTCAACAAAGCCTCGATGGTGGAGAAGATCGCCGAACTCGTGCGCGAGAAGAAGATCGAAGGCATTGCCGACCTGCGCGACGAGTCCGATCGCGACGGCTATCGGGTGGTTGTCGAACTCAAGCGCGACGCCATGGCGGACGTGGTGCTCAACCAGCTTTATCGTTTCACGCCGCTGCAATCGACCTTCGGCGCCAATATCGTCGCGCTTGATGGCGGCCGGCCGCTGGTGATGAACCTGAAGGACCTGCTGGTCGCCTTCATCGCTTTCCGTGAAGAAGTCGTCTCCCGCCGTACCAAGTTTTTGCTCGGCAAGGCGCGCGACCGCGCCCATATCCTCGTCGGCCTCGCCATCGCGGTTGCCAATATCGACGACGTGATCAAACTGATCCGCGGCTCGAAGGATGCCAATGAGGCGCGCGAAGCCTTGATGGCGCGTGAGTGGCCCGCCACCACGGCGGCGTCGCTGATCGCACTAATCGACGATCCGCGCCACCGCGTCTCGTCCGACGGCACGGCGCGGCTCACCGGCGAGCAAACAAAGGCGATCTTGGACCTTCGCCTCCAGCGCCTCACCGCCCTGGGCCGCGACGAGATCGCCGCCGAACTTGACAAGCTCGCCGCCGAGATCGCCGATTATCTCGCGATCCTGCGCTCGCGCGCGCGCATCCAGACCATCATCAAGGACGAGCTGAAGACGGTGAAGACGCAGTTCGCGACGCCGCGCCGCACCGTCATCATCGATCAGGAAGGCGAGGTCGACGACGAGGACTTGATCCAGCGCGAGGACATGGTGGTGACGGTCTCGCACGCCGGCTACGTCAAGCGCGTGCCGCTGTCGACCTATCGCGCCCAAAAGCGCGGCGGCAAGGGTCGCGCCGGGATGCAGACTCGCGACGAGGATTTCGTCAGCCGGTTGTTCGTCGCTTCGACCCATACGCCGGTGCTGTTCTTCTCTTCGCGCGGGCAGGTCTACAAAGAGAAGGTGTGGAGATTGCCGCTGGCGGCGCCGCAGGCGCGCGGCAAGGCGCTCATCAATATCCTGCCGCTGGCGCAGGGCGAAGGCATCACCACCATCATGCCGCTGCCCGAGGACGAAAGCTCATGGGCGGAACTCGACGTGATGTTCGCAACCACGCGCGGCACGGTCAGGCGCAACAAGCTTTCGGATTTTGTCGACGTGCGACGGTCCGGCATTATCGCCATGAAGCTCGACGAGGGCGAAGCCATCGTCGACGTGCAGATTTGTACCGAGAAGGACGACGTGCTGCTGACTTCAGCCAGCGGGCAATGCATCCGCTTCCCGGTGCCCGACGTGCGGGTGTTCACCGGCCGCACTTCCATGGGCGTGCGCGGCATCGCGCTGGGTGAAGGCGATAAGGTGATTTCGCTGTCAATTTTACGCCACTTCGAGGCGGTTCCTGCGGACCGAGCGGCTTATCTGAAGCAGTCGGGCGCGATTCGCCGCGCCGCCACCGGCGAGGACATCGAACCGGACGAGCCGACGGTGGAGGCGGAGGAGGCGGCGACAGCCGAAGTGTGGCTGCCGCCCGAACGCTATGTGGAGATGGGCGCGGCGGAGCAGTTCGTGCTCACCATCAGTGAGTTGGGTTACGGCAAGCGGTCGTCCTCATTCGAATTTCGCGTCTCTGGGCGTGGCGGCAAGGGCATCCGTGCCACCGACCCGTCGAAGCTGAAGGAGATCGGTTTCCTGGTGGCGGCTTTCCCGGTCGATATCTCGGATCAAATCATGCTCGTCAGCAATGGCGGGCAGTTGATCCGTGTTCCCGTCGATGGCATCCGCATCACCAGCCGCGCCTCCAAGGGCGTGCGGGTATTCTCCACAGCGGAAGGCGAGCGGGTGGTTTCCGTCGAGCGGCTGTCGGAAGAAGATGGCGACGGCACCGAGACCGAGTGAGACGGGGCGTTACCAGCCTTCGGAGAGTTCGACGGTTTCGCGCGGAACGAGGAACAGCCGTTGCGGCCGCCGCCCGGAATAATTCACGCTGACCATCTCGTCGTCCGGCTCGGCGTATCGTTTCGACACCGCGACGCGGCGTCCGCTCGATCCGCTTGCGGCTTTCACCGCCTCGATCACCTCCCGGGGCACGCCCTGGGTCGCGGCCTGCCGGTTCGTAACAAGCTGCCGGGCGGGCTCCGCTTGGCCGTCGTGCAAGGTGGCTAATTCAACTTCCTCCACCACATCGGACGGCACGGCAGATGGCGCGATCTTGCGCACTTTCGCTTGTTTGATCGCGCGCTTCTCATTGAGCTTCGCTGTCTTTGACTTTGGTGTTGCAGGCGCCGCCGCGGTGTTCTCGGGCGCCGTGGCAACGTTCTCGGCCACCGGAGCGGGCGCGGACGCCTCCGAGGGACCGGGTGCGGGAGCAGCAGAAGCAGGAGCGGCAGCAGAATACGAAACCAATGTCGCCGTCGCCACGCCATTTGGAAGCGCCGGAGCTGCGGCTTCTTGCTGGACCGGCGCCGTAGCTTGAGCAGCCGAGGTTGAGGCTACCGGCGTTGCGGCAGGCGGAGTTGTTGGAGCCTCCAACTTGGCGACTGTCGCTGGCGCGCTTTCCGCCACGCGCTTTGGCTCCGCCGATGGAACAGGAGTTACAATTATCGAGGAGGTGCCACGATCCGTCGAAACGACGCGCACCTGGCGCGTCGATTGGTTGGCGGCGGGTTCGTTACAGCGCTTGTCGATGTAAGGCCAAGCCTGCTTCTCACAGGTCGAATCAGCGGCGGAAGCCGTGTTCTCTTGTGGCTGATTCTCCTGCTGAACGGCTGGCGAAGCTGCAGCGGTGGCCTGCGAATTTGCGGGGGCGTCCGGCAGGCTCATGATGGCCGCCGCGCCGAGACCGGCGCAAAGTAACGCGATAGTCACCTTGGATGAACCAGAGAGGAGCCAGCGTAGATAAAAACGCCTGCGGGGGCTCGGGAACTCATCGGTGGGGACCATTTGACGCTCCTAAAAGCGATTTTGCCCTCGTTGGCGCTTCTTATCCCGTCAACGCCGCCCCTGGTCTTGAAGTTCCCGGAACCTCGCGTTAGACCCCGTTATGCCGCGCATAGCGCTTTACGCAGGCTCTTTTGACCCGATTACCGAGGGCCACCTCGACGTGGTGCGCGGCGCTATCCGAATCACCGATCGCCTCGTGCTTGCTGTTGGAGTTCATCCCGGCAAGGTGCCGTTATTCTCCGCCGACGAGCGGCTTGCCATGCTCGAGGAAACCTGTGCGCCGCTCGCGCGCGCGGCGGGATGCGAATTCTCTTGCGTCACCTTTGCCGATCTCGCGGTTGACGCCGCCCATCGTGCCGGCGCAACGCTCCTCATTCGCGGCCTGCGCGACGCCAGCGACCTCGATGACGAGATGCGCATGGCCGGAATGAACCAAGCAATGGCCCCGGATCTGCAAACGATATTTCTGCCGGCCTCGCCAATGGTCCGCCCGATCAACGCCACACTGGTGAAGCAGATTGCGGCCATCGGCGGCGACGTATCGGCCTTCGTACCGGCTGCGGTGGCCGCGCGGCTCAAGGCCAAATTTGCGGGCAAGACCCGCGGTTGACATCCAGGAGAGACGACATGGTCCGCGTTCTTGCTTTGCTTGCCGCGCTCATCTGCGCCGCACCGGTCCTCGCGCAGACGGCGCCGCCAGATCTGAAGCTCGACCGCCAAAATACGCTGCTGATGAACACCAAATACGGCGAAGTGGTCATCAAGCTGCGGCCCGACCTAGCGCCGAAACACGCCGAGCGCCTGAAGACGCTGGCGCGAGAAGGCTATTACAACAATGTGCCGTTCCATCGTGTCATCGCCGGCTTCATGGCGCAGACCGGCGACGGCCAATTTGGCAACGGCACCGGCAAGTCGAAATATCCAGACCTTCCGGCTGAATTCTCCAGCGTGCCGTTCAAGCGCGGCATCGTCGGCATGGCGCGCTCGCAGAGTCCAAATTCGGCGAATTCGCAATTCTTCATCATGCTGGCCGAGAACCCGTCCCTTAATGGGCAATACACGGTCGTCGGCGAGGTGGTTTTTGGCATGGACTCCGTCGACAAGATCAAGAAGGGGCCGGCCGAGCAGAACGGCGCCGTCGCCGATCCCGACCGCATTGTCGATATGAAGGTCCAGGCCGACGTGAAGTAACGTCCGGAACCCGATTGTGCGCCGCTTCTTGCTTGCCGCCACTCTCGCTTGCGCCGCTAGCAGCGCGCAGGCCGGGTCGCTCGATGCGTCTCATCTGTCACAAGTATTGACCGCAATGATCGAGAAGTTCGATGGCAGGGTAGGGGTCTGCGCCCAGGCCGCTGATGCCCTTGCCTGCGTCCATGGCGAAGACCGTTTTCCCATGCAGAGCGTGGTCAAACTGGTCGTCGCCGTCGCGGTCCTCGATGCGGTGGATCGCGGGCAAATGCGGCTGGACGATGCGGTGGTGGTGCGCAAGGAGGATTTGAATCTCGGTCCGCAGCCGATCGCGAAACTGACACTTACGACTCCGGACGGATACCGCACGACGATCAATGACCTTCTGTCCCGCATGGTGACGGACAGCGACAGTACGGCCTATCGCATCCTGCATCAGCGTGTCGGAGGCCCGGCGGCGGTGCAAGCGATGCTGGACCGGCATCAGCTCAGCGGTATCCGTTCCGACCGCGACGAATTGGATATGAATATGGAAATCGTCGGCTTGGAGTGGCGGCCGCAATATGTTGAGAAGGCCATTTTCGATAAAGCGGTTGCGGAGGCGCCAGCCGCGCGCCGGCAGGAACTTTTCAATGCCTATCTTATCGATCCGCGCGATACGGCGACTCCAAAGGGTATGACCGACTTGCTAAGCGCATTGCATTCAGGCCGGCTGTTGTCGGCGGGGTCGACGAAACGGCTGCTGGAAATTCTGAGCCGGACGAAAACTTTTCCCGACCGGCTGCAAGCCGGGCTTCCGCCGGGATGGACACTCGGCCATAAGACTGGCACCGGCCCCACCTGGAATGGGCTGATATCCGCGACAAATGACGTCGGTGTCCTGACCGCGCCGGATGGCGGCGCGGTGGCGGTCGCGGTCTTCATCTCGGGTTCACCGCGGCCGGAAAAGGAACAGGCGGCGTTGATCGCCGATATCGCCCGCAAAATCACCCAATCCTATCACTGACAACAAACAGAGGACTCCATGGCCGATCCTGAAAACACGCTGACGCTGGAAACCACCAAAGGCAACGTCGTGATTGAGATGCGGCCCGACTTGGCGCCGGGGCATGTGGCCCGCATCAAGGAACTGGTGCGCGAGGGCTTTTACGACGGCGTGGTGTTCCACCGCGTCATCGAGGGCTTCATGGCGCAGACCGGCTGCCCGCAGGGCACTGGCACCGGCGGCTCCGGCAAGAAGCTCAAGGCCGAGTTCAACAAGGAGCCGCATGTGCGCGGCACCACCTCGATGGCGCGCGCCGCCAGCCCGGATTCCGGCGACAGCCAGTTCTTCATCTGCTTCGACGATGCTTCCTTCCTCAACAACCAGTACACGGTCTGGGGCAAGGTCACGTCGGGCATGGAGAACGTCGACAAGATCAAGCGCGGCGAGCCGGTGAAGAACCCGGACAAGATCGTCAAGGCGCATATGGCCGCCGACGCAGCCGACAAGGAATAGACTTACTGCACCTCTCCCCGTTGAGGAGAGGTCGCACGCCTGGACGCGCACTTGCGCGGCCGGGTGAGCGGGTGAGGGGACTTTGCACTCACGCAAGGCTGTACGCCCCCACCCGAAGTCTTCGCTGCGCTCAGTCTCCGACCTCTCCCCACGGGAGAGGTGAAGGGTCGTGCTTCAGAGTCCTGGTTCAAGCGAGGACGACAGAGTCCCGAAATCCATGCGCACCGATCTCTTCGACTTCGAGCTTCCTGCAGGCCACATCGCACTGCGCCCGGCGAGCCCGCGCGATTCCGCGCGGATGCTGATCGTGCAGCCCGACGGCGTCTTGCGCGACCGCACTGTCGCCGATCTTCCGCTTTTGCTCGAGCCCGGCGACCAGCTGGTCGTCAACG
>JAXDOR010000002.1:0-8699 GCA_034668825.1 Alphaproteobacteria bacterium
TGGCTGCGAAAAGCGATCTTGCGCGCCGCGGGCGTGATCCCCCTGCACGACGAAACCACAGCCTTCGAACATGAGACGGCGGAATTGCGCGATCAGGCGCGCCGCCAGGAAGCGCGGCTCGACTGGCTGGCCGGGTTGGCCAGCTTCAAGGCCGTGGTCCTCGAAGGACTTGAAGTGGTGTTCATCGTCATCGCGGTCGGCGCCGGCCGCGGCCTGCTCTTTCCCGCCAGTCTGGGCGCGCTCGCGGCCTGCCTGTTGGTGGTCATCATTGGCTTCGCCATCCATCGTCCTCTCGCGCAGGTACCGGAGAATACGCTTAAGTTCGCCGTCGGCGTCATGCTGTCGGCCTTCGGCGTATTCTGGACCGGCGAAGGTCTCGGCGTTTCCTGGCCGGGCGCGGACCTTGCAATCCTCGGGTTTGCGGCGCTGTTCCTGCTGGTCGCGCTAGCTGCCGTATCGCTGGTACGCCGCCGGCCCGCAGGAGCCCTGTCATGAGGATGCTGGTGGGTTTATTACGCGAGCTAGCCGGCTTGTTTGTTGATGACGGCGCGCTGGCACTGGCGATCTTGGGCGTCGTCGCGCTGGCCGCGATTTTTGTCGCGCTGATGCCCGGGGCTTCTCTTCTTGCAGGAGCCGTACTTTTGTTTGGCTGCCTGGGTGTACTGATACTCAATACAATGCGGGCACCCTCCCGCTAACCGCCGCGCAGCTTGCGCTGCACCCGCTCGTCGAAGCGCGCGACGTTGACGACCACGCGGATATGCGATCCGTCCCCCACGCGCTCTTTTTCGTCAAAGGCCTCGACGCGAAATTCCAGGTTGCGGCCATCGACCTTCGTCAGTTCCGCGGTAGCGCGCAGCCGCATCCCGACAGGCGTCGCGGCGTAGTGGCCAACCTCGAGCCGCGTTCCCAGGCTCTGACATCCCGGCGGCAATAGCCGCTCCACCGCGTTGAGCGCTGCCGCCTCCATCAAATTGATCATCACCGGCGTGGCGAGCACATGCACGCGGCCGCTGCCGATACGTGGCGCGGTGTCCTCGTCCTGCACGACGATTTCGGCCGAGCCGGTAAGGCCAATCTTGAGGTTGGAAAGGTCCATGGAGTTCAAGCAGCCTGACGCCGCGCCGGAGGAAAGCGCCGGTAGAAGGTTTCGCCCTTTCCGGCCATGTCGATGAGCAGCTGCGGTGGCGTAAAGCGTGGACCGTGCTTCTTTTCCAGTGACTGGCACAGTTCGAGGAAAGGTTTCGTCCCCAGCATGTCGATCCACGACAACGTGCCGCCGGTGAAAGGCGCGAATCCCCAGCCGAGGATGGAGCCGACATCCGCCTCGCGCACGTCGGTGATGACTTTTTCCTCGACGCAGCGCGCTGCCTCCAGCGCCTGCACTACCAGGAAACGATGCTTCAATTGCTGGATATCGATGGTGTCGGGATCGAGCTTGGTCGTTTGCAGATCGGCGAGGCCCGGCCATAGCCGCTTCGGCCCGCCCTGCGGGTAATCGTAGAAACCTTTGCCGTTCTTGCGCCCATAGCGGCCTTGCTTTTCCACCAACTCCGCGAGCAGCGCCTTCTGCTTCGGGTCGATGGCGCCGGCGCCGAGATCGGCCTCCGTCGCCTTGAGGATTTTCCAGCCGAGGTCGAGCGCCACCTCGTCATTGAGCGCAAGCGGGCCAACCGGCATTCCGGCCATCCGCGCCACATTCTCCACCATCGCGGCGGGCACGCCTTCGGTCAGCATCAGGTGACCTTCGCGCAAGTAATTCATCACGCAGCGGTTGGCGTAGAAGCCGCGGGTATCGTTGACCACGATCGGCGTCTTGCGGATCGCGCGCACGTAATCAAGTGCCGTCGCCAGCGCCGTATCGCCAGTATTCTTCCCGAGGATGATCTCGACCAACATCATCCGCTCCACCGGCGAGAAAAAATGAATGCCGATGAAACGCGCCGGATCCTTAAGCTCGCCTGCGAGCGACGTGATCGGCAAGGTGGAGGTATTGGAGGCAAAGATGATATTATCGCCGGTCACCGCCTGCGCCTTGGCCATTGCCTCGGCCTTGACCTTGCGATCCTCGAACACCGCTTCGATGACGAGATCGCAGGAGGCAAGCGCGGCATAATCGGCGACCGGCGTGATGCGGGCCAGCAGCGCCTCGCGATCCGCCGCCCTGGCGCGTCCTTTATTCACCTGGTCGCTCATCAGCTTGTGCGAATGTGCCTTGCCCTTCTCGGCGGATTCCTGATCGCGGTCGAGCAGGACAACCTCAAGGCCAGCCAGCGCGGTGACGTAGGCGATGCCAGCGCCCATGAAGCCGGCGCCAATGATTCCGATCTTTGCAAGTTTCGATGGCGCGACACCGGCCGGCCGCCGCGCGCCTTTGTTCAACTCCTGCATGGAGACGAACAACGAGCGGATCATCGCCGCCGCTTCCGGAGAACGCAGGATTTTCGCAAACCAGCGGGATTCGACGCGCAGCGCCAAATCCATGGGAAGCTGCAAGCCCTCATAAACCACCTGAAGGATCGCGCGGGCGGCGGGATAATTGTCGTAGGTCTCGCGCCGGTAGATCGCATTGGCCGGCGGAAAGGTCATCATGCCGGCCTTGGAATAGACCGGACCGCCGCGCAGCTTGAAGCCTTGCACATCCCAAGGCGCAACACCCTTGCCACCGGCTTTGATCCATTCCTTCGCCGCCGTGATCAGTTCGGCAGGCGGCACGATGGCGTCGATCAGATTCATCGCCTTGGCACGATCGAGCCGAAGCTGCTCGCCCTTGAGCAAAAATTGGAACGCGTCTCCTGGTGGCATTATGCGCGCGACACGTTGGGTGCCGCCGCCGCCGGGAAACAGTCCGACCTTGATTTCTGGCAGTCCGACCCGCGTTTTCGCGTTATCGGAGGCGACGCGGTAATGGCAGGCAAGGCACAACTCCAGTGCGCCGCCCAACGCCGTGCCGTTGATGGCGGCGACCCAGGGCTTGCCGCAGGTCTCCAGCCTTCGGAATAGCTGCGATAGCTTGCGGCTCTCGGCAAACAATGTCGCCGTAGCCGCCTCTTCGCCTTGCGACCGCGCCATGTCGGCGAAGGTGACGCTGAGCGCCTCCAACATCGTCAGATCGGCTCCGGCAGAGAAGGCTTCCTTCGCCGAGGTGACGACGGCGCCCTTGATGGCAGCGTCGGCTGCGACCTTATCGACAATGGCGCCGAGTTCTTCGATGACCTTGACATCGAATACATTCATGGAGCGACCGGGAGCGTCCCAGATCACCAGCGCGATGCCGTCGGCATCGACGTCGATCTTGAAGTTGGTAAAGGTCATGACTTGCTCCATCCGGCCGATTTCCTAGTCAGGGTATGGCTCGCCGGATTTGCGCGTGAAGGAGAATGTCTTGCCGTCGTATTGATAAGCGAGATCGTCGTCAGGATAATGCGCGCGCTCACGCGAGGCACGCGTTCCGACAACAAGGAATACCGCATCGCGGCCGGAGCGGTTGACGAGGTGATGGCCGTTGGCAACCCCGGCCTTGAAACTGGCCGCTTCCCCCGCACGCAAGGTCGTTGCGCCGTCATCCTCAATTAACGTGAGCTCGCCTTCGACTACATAAACGAATTCGTCTTCCTCTTCGTGCCAGTGCCGCAGCGCCGAGGCGGCGCCGGGTTTCAGCCGTGTGAGATTGACGCCGAACTGCGTCAGGCCGACCGGGTTGCCGAGGGATTGCTTTTCGCGCCCCTCCACCGGCGGGCAAAATAGCTTCGGATATTTGCCAGCGCCTTTTTGTATCGGAATTTTAGCGATATCGATCTTCGGCATCGCTACACCCGCTCGATAATCGTCGCCGTGCCCATGCCGGCGCCGATACAAAGCGTTACCAATGCGGTGTTGAGGTTACGCCGCTCCAACTCGTCGAGCGCAATGCCGAGGATCATGGCGCCGGTGGCGCCGAGTGGATGACCCATGGCGATGGCGCCGCCGTTGACGTTGAGCTTGGCTTGGTCGAGATCGAAAGCCTGCATGAAGCGCAGCACGACCGCGGCGAAAGCTTCGTTCACTTCGATCAGATCGATGTCGTCGAGCGTCATGCCGGCGCGCTTGAGAACTTTCCTCGTCACATCGATCGGCCCAGTCAGCATCATCGCCGGCTCTGAGCCGACGTTGGCGAAGGCCTTGATCCGCGCGCGTGGCTTCAGCCCGGCTTTCGCGCCGGCTTCCTTGCTGCCGACGAGCACGGACGCCGCGCCGTCGACGATGCCGGAGGAATTGCCGGCGTGATGCACGTGATTGACGAATTCGATTTCGGGATGCGACTGGACCGCCACCGCATCGAAGCCGCCAAGCTCGCCCATCTGCACGAAGGACGGCTGTAGCTGCGCCAACGACTGCATCGTCGTGGTGGGACGCATATGCTCGTCGCGCGCCAGGATGGTGAGGCCGTTGACGTCCTTCACCGGCATCACCGAGCGCTTGAAGCGTCCCTCATCCCACGCTGTCGCCGTGCGCTTTTGACTCTCGACCGCATAGGCGTCGACCTCCGCGCGCGAGAAGCCGTATTTGGTGGCGATCAAGTCGGCGGAAATGCCTTGCGGCATGAAATAGGATTTCAGCGCAATGGAAGGATCGACCGGCCAAGCGCCGCCGGACGCGCCGATGCCGACCCGGCTCATGGACTCGACACCGCCGCCGACCGCCATGTCATGCTGGCCGGACATGACCTCAGCGGCGGCAAAATTCACCGCGTCAAGGCCGGAAGCGCAGAAGCGGTTGATCTGCACGCCGGGCACGCCGTTGCCGTAATCGGCGCAGATCGCCGCCGCGCGCGCGATATCGCCGCCGGCCTCGCCAACCGGATCGACGCAGCCGAGGATCACATCATCCACCAGCGTGGGATCAAGTTCGTTGCGCGTGCGGATCGCACTCAGCACCTGGGTCGCGAGATTGAGTGCCGTCACCTCATGCAGCGAGCCGTCGGGCTTGCCCCGCCCCCGCGGCGTGCGCACGTGATCGTAGATGAAAGCGTCGGCCATCTGGTTCTCCTTGCCGCGAACGTATTATTTCTTCGCGGCGAGTTTCCTAGCTCCAGCATCGCAAGCGACGAGGCAAGATCAAAGTAGCCATTCCGCAATGTCCCTGCCAGTGGCAGCGAGGCAATCTCGGAGTTGCTTATCTTTGGATATTTCAGGAAAACGCCTGTTCAAAATGCCTCGGCAGGCAATTCCATGGTGGTGGCCGCTCCGGTTTCGATCCGGGCAAGATGCGTTGCAGTTTCCGGCAGCATGCGTTCCACGAAGAAACGACCCGTCACCAGCTTGGCGCTCAGGCGCGGGTCGGCCCCAACGGCCAGTTTTTCCCGCGCCGCCTCAACAATGCGGCACCACATATAGCCAAGCGCCACCAGACCAAAGAGATGCATGTAATCCGTCGCCCCTGCCCCGCCATTGTCCGGCTTGGCGAGCGCGTTCTGCACAAACCACATGGTCGCCTGCTGCAAATGCCCGAGCGATTGGCCGAGCGGTCGCAGATAGGGATTCATCGCGTCGTCGCCGGCTCGTTCTTTTAAATAGCCCTGCACCTCGTTAAGGAAGGCCATGATGGCGCGGCCACCATCCTTGCCGAGCTTACGGCCAACGAGGTCGAGCGCCTGGATGCCGTTGGCACCCTCGTAGAGCATAGCGATACGCGCGTCGCGCACGAATTGCTCCATCCCGTGTTCGGCAATGTAGCCATGCCCACCGAATATCTGCTGTGCCAGCACGGTATTGGCAAAGCCCTGATCGGTGAACACCCCTTTGACCACGGGCGTGAGCAGGCCCATATGATCGTCGGCCGCTTGGCGCTCTTTCTCGTCGCCGGAGCGATGCGCGATGTCGCTTTTAAGTGCGGTCCAGATCATTAAAGCGCGCGCGGCTTCATTGAACGCCCTGATGGTCAGCAATGTGCGCCGCACATCGGGGTGAACGATGATCGGGTCGGCAGGTTTGTCGGGAAATTTCGCGCCTGTGAGCGCGCGGCCTTGGAGCCGTTCCTTCGCATAGGCTGCTGCATTCTGATAGGCGACTTCCGACAGAGCGAGTCCCTGCACGCCGACGCCCAGTCGCGCCTCATTCATCATCGTGAACATGGCGTGGAGACCGCGGTTCTCCTCGCCGAGGAGCCAACCGGTGGCGCCGTCGTAGTTCATGACGCAGGTGGAATTGCCGTGAATACCCATCTTGTGCTCGATCGAGCCGCAAGAGACAGCGTTGCGGGCGCCGAGCGAACCGTCGGGATTCGGCAGCATCTTCGGAGCGACAAAGAGTGACAGCCCTTTGGTGCCTTCAGGCGCTCCCTCGATGCGGGCCAGCACAAGATGCACGACATTCTCGGCCAGGTCATGTTCGCCGGCGGATATAAAAATCTTGGTGCCGCTGATCTTGTAGCTGCCGTCGGCTTGCGGCACCGCCTTGGTGCGCAACAGCCCGAGATCCGTCCCGCAATGCGGCTCGGTGAGGTTCATCGTGCCGGTCCAGCTTCCGGCGATCATCTTGGGCAGGAAAGCCGTTTTTTGCTCCGGCGATCCATAGGCGTAGAGCGCGGCAATCGCACCCTGCGTAAGGCTGGGATAGATCGCGAAGGCCATATTGGCTCCGCACATGAACTCGTTGACGACGTTCGTCAGTATCGCCGGAAGACCTTGACCGCCATATTCGGTTGGCGCTGAAATTCCGACCCAGCCGCCGTCGACGATTTGCTTGTAGGCTTCTTTAAATCCCTTCGGCGTTGTGACGCTGCCATCATCATGATGTGTGCAGCCTTCCACATCGCCGACCCGGTTTAACGGCAGCAACACCTCTTCGCAGAATTTACCCGCCTCTGCCAAAATGGCCTCGACCACATCGGGTGAAGCGTCGGCGAAGCCCGGCAAATTGTTGTGACGCTCAATGTGGAAGACGTCGTTCAACAGAAACAGCACGTCGTCCGCAGGAGCCTTGTAGATAGGCATGATTTTTTCCGCGGCTTTCAGAGCGAAGGCGACGCCGGCCGGCGATGCAGGCGGGCATAGCAACGAATCAGGCGGTCAGATTAGGTGAATGTCAGGCGCAACATGAAAGCAGCGTGCGGCGGCGCGGTCAACGATCAGGTACCCGATCGCCACATTGTCGGATTAGTGATCACCGCGTCCGGGGCCGCCCCAGGCAAAGTAGCAATATAGAGTTCGGAATATTTCTGCCGCAATTCGGTCAGTGCCGATTCGATGTGCCGCTTTTGCCGCTCCAGCATGTTGATCTGCTCAACGCACGTCTCGCGGCTGAGATGAAATGCAGGGAAGTCGTTGCCGTTCGCAGCAAGCATTTCTGCGATCTCGGCGACCGTAAAACCGAGCTTTCTGCCTTTGCGGATCAGCGCAAGCCGGGCGCGGTCCGACTGCTGATAGATACGCAGATGACCGTCATGGCGGGGCGAAATCAGGCCTCGATTTTCATAGAAGCGCAGGGCGCGCAGAGTAAAGCCGAATTCCGCCGACATTTCGCCTATGCTGAAAGTATCTGCGTTTGCATCCGCCGAAACGATCATTCGATCATCGTCGGTCCGACCGGGCCAACCGAGTCCGCCGTTATGACTGCTGCTGCCGGTCGTCTTCGTCACCATGGCTTGGCGAATCCCGCAAGAGTCCCACCTGCGGTCTACGCTCTTGGGAAACACAACTGATAGTTAGTAACTACTTGTCGCACAAGCAAGGGCGATACCTGCGATTTCGCAGCAATTCAGCCCAAAAGCTGCCGTCTTAACCGCTTGTTTACCCTAAAACAGGAAAACTCGGTCCTGAGGATCGGACCGCGCACCTTGTTCATTTCCCGCCGATAAAGCGCCGGTTCACATGAGCCGTTCGGCTCCTGCTCCTCGCCGTTGCAACTGGGCGTGAGCATGAAAATCGGCGTCCCTTGGAAGGTCAAAGGCATCCGCCCTGATGCGCGCGAAACGGCGCGGGAAGCCGCGCGCCGCGCCGGGATGTCCTTGGGCGAATGGCTCAATTCGGTGATCATCGATTCGGCTGTCGAGGAAGGCGTGCGGGTGCGGCGGACGGAGGTCGAGGATGAGGATTCAGATGACCAAGACCTGACCCTCGTTCATGAACGCTTGGACGAGCTGACGCGTCACCTGCAACGGGTTACGGCGCCCGTTGCCCCTAAACCTCAGCCACCGCGCGATAATTTCGATCCGGACCGGCAGCACTTGGCGGCAGCCATCGCTCGCTTAGATCGGCGGGTCGAGCAGCTGGTCAACAGGCCGGCCCCCTACCAGGCTCCAGCGGCCTATCAAGCCCCGGCTCCAAGCCATATCAGCCAGGCCCCGGCTGCGTATAATATCGCGCCTCCAGCCCCGCATTATTGGGCTCCGACCCCGCCCGCCTATCAGGCTCCGGCCCCCGTCAAAGTCAGCCAACCGGCTCCCGACCCTGTCGTCCCGGCCCCAGCACCCGTTTATCAGGCCCCGGTTGCCGATAATGGTGTCGAGCGCCGTCCCAGCCCGTCCATGCGTTGGCCGTCGGCGATAGAGCAGGCGCTCGCCGAAATCACCGCCCGGCAACAAGCGCTTGAGGCCGATCCCGAAGCGCTCGCCCCCTGGCCGCTCCCGATACACACGCCCGAGCCGCCGATTTACCCGGACGCGCCGCCGACAATGGCCGAGCCGCTGCCGCCGGTCATGACCGAGCCGCCAATTGCTGT
>JAXDOR010000003.1:0-10339 GCA_034668825.1 Alphaproteobacteria bacterium
CTTACGTCGGTGGACTGGCCGGATGGGTGCCCGAGTGGTTAAAGGGGACGGACTGTAAATCCGTTGGCTTAGCCTACGTTGGTTCAAATCCAACCCCATCCACCATTCCCAGATTCAGTCATCAGGAGTCGGTAATCAAAAAGCGTTAGGCTCAGTCTGTTGATACGACTCGTGATTACCCTCTCTGACGCGGGTGTAGCTCAATGGTAGAGCAGCAGCCTTCCAAGCTGAATACGAGGGTTCGATTCCCTCCACCCGCTCCAATTCCTGTCTCGCCTATTGAGGTAACGGCATCGCGGCATGGTGAGCACAGCTAAATGGCAGGAGCGGAAGCCCGCCGCACTTGCAATGCCGCCCTTGATCATGCATGACAAAGCTGCGGCGGACCTATGGTTCGCCGTATCCGCTTCCGGAGGAGTGTAGCTCAATTGGTAGAGCACCGGTCTCCAAAACCGGGGGTTGCAGGTTCGAGTCCTGCCACTCCTGCCAGGGAGTGATCGGGCCCGGTCACAACATCGGCGAGCGGGCGCGTCCGGGATCAAACAGGTTAGCAGACGAAAGTCATGGCGAAGGTAAGTCCGTTCAAGTTCATGCAGGAGGTGCGCGCCGAGGCCCAGAAAGTCACTTGGCCGTCGCGGCGTGAAACTTTGATTACCACCGCCATGGTCTTTGTGATGGTAACCGTCGCCTCCATTTTCTTTCTCGTCGCGGATCAGATAATTCGGATATTGGTTGCCTTCGTGTTGGGCATCGGCGGTTAGGGGAGTCTGCGGAATTTTAGCCATGACCAAGCGCTGGTACATTGTTCACGCCTATTCCAACTTTGAGAACAAGGTGGCGGACTCGATTCGCGAGCAGGCGAAGCAGCGCGGCCTGTCGGACCTGTTCGATGAGATCATGGTTCCCAAGGAAAAGGTCGTGGAAGTGCGCCGCGGCCGCAAGGTCGATACCGAGCGCAAGTTCTTCCCGGGCTACGTGCTGGTGAAATGCGAATTGACCGACGAAGTTTATCACCTGATCAAAAACACGCCGAAGGTGACGGGATTTCTGGGCGCCGACAACAAGCCGATGCCGATCTCCGAAGCTGAGGCGCAACGGATCGTGCATCAGGTGCAGGAAGGCATCGAGCGGCCGAAGCCTTCGATCTCCTTCGAGACCGGCGAACAGGTTCGCGTTTCCGACGGTCCCTTCGCTTCGTTCAACGGCACGGTCGAAGAAGTCGACGAGGCGCGGTCGCGGCTCAAGGTCGCCGTGTCTATTTTCGGCCGGGCTACCCCGGTGGAACTGGAATTCGGGCAGGTGGAGAAACTCTAGCTGCGCGCGAACGTGGGAGGTGAAGGCGCCGCCAAGCGCCTATATCCGCACCACGAAGTCGAAACCGGAATAGCCCGGTTTCCGATGGAGGAAAGAGTATGGCGAAGAAAATCACTGGCTATTTGAAGCTACAAGTCCCGGCAGGCGCGGCGAATCCGTCGCCGCCGATCGGCCCCGCGCTCGGTCAGCGCGGGCTGAACATCATGGAATTCTGTAAGGCGTTTAATGCGCAGACCCAGCAGTTGGAGAAGGGCGCGCCGATCCCCGTGGTGATCACGGTCTATGCGGATCGCTCCTTCACCTTCGAGATGAAAACGCCTCCGGTGTCGCACTTCCTGAAGAAGGCGGCGGGCATTCAGAGCGGCTCGAAGACTCCCGGTCGCGACAAGGCCGGCAAGGTGAGCAAGGCGCAGGTGAAGGAAATCGCTCAAAAGAAAATGAAAGACTTGAATTGCGAGACCATCGAGTCGGCGATGAAGATGGTTGAAGGTTCCGCCCGCTCGATGGGCCTCGAGGTGGGGGAGTAAGATCATGACACAACACGGAAAACGTACGATCAAGGCTCGCGACGGCGTCGATCGCGCCAAGCTTTATTCCCTCGACGAGGCAGTGAAGCTCATCAAAGCGCGCGCCACAGCGAAATTCGACGAAACTATCGAAGTCGCGATGAATCTCGGCGTCGATCCCCGCCACGCAGACCAGATGGTCCGTGGCGTCGTCAATTTACCGAATGGTTCGGGGCGCACCGTGCGCGTTGGCGTTTTCGCCCGCGGCGCCAAGGCGGAAGAAGCCAAGGCGGCCGGCGCCGACGTCGTTGGGGCGGAAGACTTGGTGGAGAAGGTTCAAGGCGGCGACATCGACTTCGACCGCTGCATTGCCACGCCGGATATGATGCCGCTGGTCGGACGCCTGGGTAAGGTCCTCGGCCCGCGCGGCATGATGCCCAATCCTAAGGTGGGCACCGTGACCATGGACATCACGAACGCTGTCAAAGGCGCCAAGGGCGGCTCGGTCGAGTTCCGGGTAGAGAAGGCCGGGATCGTCCAGGCGGGAATCGGCAAGGCTTCGTTCCCCGAGAATAAGCTCGTCGAAAACATCAAGGCTTTCGCCGACGCGGTGAACAAGGCGAAGCCCGCCGGAGCCAAGGGTCACTACATCAACCGTGTCGCCATTTCTTCGACCATGGGACCGGGGGTCAAAGTGGAACCGGCGTCGCTGTTTGGCACGTCCTGATTAGCCAGTCCGGAGTTGGCTGGACATCGCTAAGCCGTTTTGTCGCAAAAAAGTTGTCAGGAAAAGCTTTAAGGGCTTGGCAACACCTGCAGAACGGCCTAAATAACAACGAGGGCGTGCCGGCCCAGTTTGTCGGCGCGCCTTTATGCGTCTCTCAAAAATGATGGGGTCCGATCACTCTTGGAACATATCCTCCGGGATTTTTCTAAGGGAGATAGAACTTTAGCCGTTTCTGAAGCCGCGTAGCCGTCCGGAGTAAATCCGGCTGGCAGTCCTGTCCGAGACTGCGGGTGCCTGACTTTCAGGCTTAATTTCCTGCACAGACGGGTGAGACCGATCTGGCGCGTCCTTGTTGGGCGGGCTTACCGGTTCGAACCTCGAACGGAGCCGCCGCGGGAAATCGCAGGCGGGAGCAGGGCACCTAAGCGTCGTCCTGCTTAGTTGGACGGCAAGTGCAACCGGCGGCTCCCGTCCCAGTGACGATAGCCGCCAACCGGAAAGAGCTTGCTGTGGATCGAGCGGCAAAAAAAGAGCACATCGCAACGTTAAACGAGGTCTTCAAGACCACGAATGTCGTTGTCGTGGCTCACTATTCCGGCCTCACCGTTGCCCAGATGCAGAACCTGCGCAAGCAGATGAAGCAGGTGGGCGCCACGCTGAAGGTCGCGAAAAACCGTCTCGCCAAGATTGCTCTTGAGGGCACGGACGTTGCCTCCATCGGCTCCCTGCTACAGGGACCGACCGTGATCGCGTTTTCCAACGATCCGGTGGCAGCACCCAAGGTCGCCGTCGACTTCGCCAAGGGACACGAGAAATTCGTCATCCTCGGCGGATCGATGGGCAAGACCGCCCTGAACCCGGACGGCATCAAGGCTCTGGCCGCGCTGCCGTCGCTCGATGAACTCCGGGCGAAAATCGTCGGCCTCGTTCAGGCGCCGGCGACCAAGATCGCCCAAGTGCTCATCGCTCCGGCGACGAAAGTCGCTCGCGTGGTTCAAGCCTATGCCGCAAAGAGCGACGCGGCGTGAGACCGTTCACAATCTAGATTGGTTCGAACCCATAAGGAACTGACTACAATGGCTAATCTGCAAAAAATCGTCGATGATTTATCCGGCCTTACGGTACTGGAGGCGTCCGAACTGGCGAAGTTGCTGGAGGACAAGTGGGGCGTGACTGCCGCCGCCGCGGTTGTTGCCGCCGCCGGACCGGCTGCCGCTGCCGCTCCCGCCGAAGAGAAGACCGAGTTCACGGTCGTCCTTGCCGCCGCCGGCGACAAGAAGATCGAGGTCATCAAGGAAGTCCGCGCCATCACCGGCCTCGGCCTCAAGGAGGCCAAGGATCTGGTCGAAGGCGCGCCGAAGCCTGTCAAGGAAGGCGTCAACAAGGACGAAGCTGCCAAGATCAAGGCCACCTTGGAAAAGGTGGGAGCCAAGGTCGAGCTTAAGTAACAGTTCAAACTCTTGTGATTCCGGGGCTTCTCGCCCCGGGATCGCCACGATCGCTCCTCAAGGGTCCTGCTGCGTAGTTCAGTCGAGCTTCGCGGACCACCAGGCACCCATTTTAGGCAGCGAGCGCCGCGCAATTCGGATCCCCGAAGTGCGCTTGCCCTGATGTCGGAGGCCGCTCCGACGTCAAAAGGGTCCCCGAGGTTCCGGCACGTGCCGTAGCCGTTACGGTTTCGGCGAAGCGAGAGGCCACGATGGCGCAGACGTTTACCGGTCGCAAAAGAGTTCGCAAGTTCTTCGGAAAAATTCAGGAAGTCGCAGAGATGCCGAACCTCATCGAGGTTCAGAAGGCGTCCTACGACCAATTCCTGCTGGTCAAAGAACCCCAAGGCGGACGCCCCGTTGAGGGCCTCCAGGCCGTGTTCCGCTCGGTGTTTCCGATCTCGGATTTTTCCAACAGCTCCATGCTCGAATTCGTTCACTACGAATTCGAACCGCCGAAATATGACGTCGACGAGTGCCGCCAGCGCGGCATGACCTACGCTGCCCCACTCAAGGTGACCCTGCGCCTCATCGTATTCGATATAGACGAGGAAACGGGCGCCCGTTCGGTCAAGGACATCAAGGAGCAGGACGTCTACATGGGCGATATCCCGCTCATGACGATGAACGGCACCTTCGTCGTCAACGGCACCGAGCGCGTGATCGTTAGCCAGATGCACCGTTCGCCCGGCGTGTTCTTCGATCACGACAAGGGCAAGACGCATTCGTCCGGCAAGCTGCTGTTCGCCGCCCGCATCATTCCCTATCGCGGCTCCTGGCTCGACATCGAGTTCGATGCCAAGGACATCGTGCATGCGCGTATCGACCGGCGGCGGAAGATTCCTGTCACCTCGCTGCTCTATGCGCTTGGTCTCGATAGCGAAGAAATCCTCCGCACCTTTTTCAAGCACGTCGTTTACAAGCGGACCAAAGACGGCTGGCGCGTGCCCTTCGATGCCAACCGGCTGAAGGGTTACAAGGCCGTCAACGATCTGATCGACGCCGACAGCGGCAAGGTCGTGGTCGAAGCCGGCAAGAAGATCACCGTTCGCCAGGCCCGTCAGCTCTCAGAAAAGGGGCTGAAGGCGCTGCGCATGACGGACGAGGAGTTGCTCGGTCACTACGTCGCCGAAGACCTCGTCAATGCGAAGACGGGCGAAATCCACGCCGAAGCCGGCGAAGAGATCACCGAAAAGACGCTCAAGGTTCTCAATGAGGCTGGGCTCAAGGAATTGCCGGTCCTCGACATCGATCATGTCAATGTCGGCGCCTATATCCGCAACACGCTCATGGTCGACAAGAACATGACGCGCGAGGATGCGCTGTTCGACATCTACCGGGTCATGCGCCCGGGCGAACCGCCGACCGTGGATACGGCGCAGGCGATGTTCCAGTCGCTGTTCTTTGACTCCGAACGCTACGACCTCTCCGCCGTCGGCCGCGTAAAGATGAATATGCGGCTCGATCTCGACGCTGAGGACACCGTGCGCGTGCTGCGCAAGGAAGACATCATCGCGGTGATCCGCACCCTGGTCGACTTGCGCGACGGCCGCGGAGAGATCGACGACATCGATCATCTCGGTAACCGCCGGGTGCGTTCGGTCGGCGAGCTGATGGAGAACCAATACCGCATCGGGTTGCTGCGCATGGAGCGCGCGATCAAGGAGCGCATGTCATCGGTCGATATCGACACCGTGATGCCGCAGGATCTGATCAACGCCAAGCCCGCGGCAGCGGCAGTGCGCGAGTTCTTCGGCTCGTCGCAGCTTTCGCAATTCATGGACCAGACCAATCCGTTGTCCGAGATCACCCACAAGCGCCGTCTCTCGGCGCTTGGCCCGGGTGGCCTGACCCGCGAGCGTGCCGGCTTTGAGGTGCGCGACGTGCATCCGACGCATTACGGCCGCATCTGCCCGATCGAGACGCCGGAAGGGCCGAATATCGGCCTGATCAACTCGCTCGCGACCTATGCGCGCGTGAACAAATACGGCTTCGTTGAAACGCCCTATCGCAAGGTGAAGGATGGCCGCGTCACCGACGAGGTCATCTATCTCTCGGCGATGGAGGAGGGGCGCTATCACGTCGCGCAGGCGAATGTGGCGCTCGACGCCAAGGGCCGCTTCACGGACGATCTTATCGTCTGCCGGCATTCCGGCGACGTGCTGATGATCGCGCCCGACAAGGTTGACTTCATGGACGTGTCGCCGAAGCAACTCGTCTCGGTGGCGGCGGCGCTCATCCCGTTCCTTGAGAACGATGACGCCAACCGCGCGCTGATGGGCTCCAACATGCAGCGGCAAGCGGTGCCGCTGGTGCGCGCCGAAGCACCGTTCGTCGGCACCGGTATGGAAGGCGTCGTTGCACGCGATTCCGGCGCGGCGATTGCCGCCCGGCGCACCGGTGTTGTCGACCAAGTGGACGCCACGCGTATCGTCGTGCGCGCCACCGAAGAGGCCGACCCCTCCAAGTCGGGCGTCGATATCTATCGGCTGATGAAGTACCAGCGCTCCAACCAGAACACCTGCATCAACCAGCGTCCGCTGGTGAAGGTGGGCGATCAGGTGAAGAAGGGCGACATCATCGCCGACGGTCCGTCGACCGAGCTCGGTGAGTTGGCGCTCGGGCGTAACGTGCTCGTCGCCTTCATGCCGTGGAACGGCTACAACTTCGAGGACTCGATCCTGTTATCCGAGCGCATCGTGAAAGACGATGTGTTCACGTCCATTCACATCGAAGAGTTCGAAGTGATGGCGCGCGACACTAAGCTCGGGCCGGAAGAAATCACCCGCGATATCCCGAACGTGTCGGAAGAGGCGCTCAAGAGCCTCGACGAAGCCGGCATCGTCTATATCGGCGCGGAAGTCCGCGCCGGCGACATCCTCGTGGGCAAAATCACCCCTAAGGGCGAAAGCCCGATGACGCCGGAAGAGAAGCTGTTGCGCGCCATCTTCGGCGAAAAAGCTTCCGACGTGCGCGACACGTCGCTCCGCGTCCCACCGGGCGTGCAGGGCACGGTCGTCGAAGTGCGGGTGTTCAACCGGCACGGCGTCGACAAGGACGAGCGCGCGCTGGCGATCGAACGCGAAGAGATCGAGCGGCTCGCCAAGGACCGCGACGACGAGCAGGCCATTCTCGACCGTAACGTTTACGGACGCTTGGCCGAGATGCTGGAAGGCCGCCAAGGCATCGCCGGCCCGAAGGGCTTCAAGAAGGATTCAAAGATCACCCGCGCGGTGCTCGACGAATACCCGCGTTCGCAATGGTGGCAATTCGCCTCGCCGAACGACAAGCTGATGGCCGAGATCGAAGCCATCCGTAAGCAATACGACGAGAGCAAGAAGCGACTGGAGCAGCGCTTCCTCGACAAGGTCGAGAAGCTGCAACGCGGCGACGAACTGCCGCCCGGCGTGATGAAGATGGTCAAGGTCTTCGTCGCGGTGAAGCGCAAAATCCAGCCCGGCGACAAAATGGCCGGACGCCATGGCAACAAGGGCGTGGTGTCGAAGATCGTGCCGCAAGAGGACATGCCGTTCATGGCCGACGGCACGCCGGTCGACATCGTGCTCAATCCACTCGGCGTGCCGAGCCGGATGAACGTCGGCCAGATTCTCGAAACCCATCTCGGCTGGGCTTGCGCCGGCCTGGGCTTGAAGATCGGCCAGGCGGTCGACCTCTACAACAGCCGCGACGGCAAGAAGGACACCAAGCCGCTCAAGGACATTCTGAAAAAGGTCTATGGCGACGAAGAAACCATCAAGTCGCTGGGTGAAAAAGACCTGATCGAGCTTGGTGAAAACCTGCGCCACGGCGTTCCGATCGCGACGCCGGTGTTTGACGGAGCCAAGGAAGCCGACATCGAGCACATGCTCGATCTCGCCGGCCTAGACCACTCCGGCCAATCGACCGTCTACGACGGGCGGACCGGCGACACCTTCGATCGCAAAGTGACGGTGGGCTACATATATATGCTCAAGCTCCACCATCTCGTCGACGACAAGATCCATGCTCGCTCGATCGGGCCCTACAGCTTGGTCACCCAGCAGCCGTTGGGCGGCAAGGCGCAGTTCGGCGGACAGCGTTTCGGCGAAATGGAGGTCTGGGCGCTCGAAGCTTACGGCGCCGCCTATACCTTGCAGGAGATGTTGACGGTGAAGTCGGACGACGTCGCCGGCCGTACCAAGGTCTACGAAGCGATCGTGCGTGGCGACGATACGTTCGAAGCGGGTATCCCCGAGTCGTTCAACGTGTTGGTCAAAGAGATGCGTTCGCTTGGGCTCAACGTCGATCTGCATAATTCCAAGCTGGATCGCGGCACGAGCGAAGCGGCGGAGTAAGTAATACGAGCGTCATGGCCGGGCTTGTCCCGGCCATCCACGTCTTTCTTTTCGGAAAGGCAAGACGTGGATGCCCGGCACAAGGCCGGGCATGACGATGGAGAGATCAGGATAGCGGCCGATACCGATAGGCTGCAGGTCCAGACGGAGAGAGATGATGAATCAAGAGATCATGAATCTTTTCAGCCCGCAGGTGCCGGCTCAGGTCTTCGACCAGATCCGGATATCGATTGCGAGCCCGGAAAAGATTCTGTCCTGGTCCTACGGCGAAATCAAAAAGCCTGAAACCATCAACTACCGGACCTTCAAGCCGGAGCGCGATGGCCTGTTCTGCGCGCGCATTTTTGGGCCGATCAAGGACTACGAATGCTTGTGCGGCAAGTACAAGCGCATGAAGTACAAAGGCATCATCTGCGAGAAGTGCTCAGTCGAGGTGACGCTGTCGCGCGTGCGGCGCGAGCGCATGGGCCATATTGAGCTGGCGGCGCCGGTCGCGCATATCTGGTTCCTGAAGTCGCTGCCGAGCCGCATCGGCTTGCTGCTCGACATGACGCTGAAGGATCTCGAGCGGATTCTCTATTTCGAATATTACGTCGTGCTGGAGCCCGGCCTGACCGCGCTCAAGGACCGGCAGCTCCTGAGCGAGGACGAGTATCTCAAGGCGCAGGAAGAATTCGGCGGCGACAGCTTCACCGCGACCATCGGCGCGGAAGCCATCCGCGAGATGCTCAAGGGGCTCGACCTGGAGAAGATGGCTGCTGAGATCCGCGTGGAGATTTCGGAAGCCACCACCGAACTGAAGCCGAAGAAGCTCGCCAAGCGGCTGAAGCTGATCGAGGCCTTCATGCAGTCCGGCAACAAGCCGGAATGGATGATCCTGACTCAGGTGCCGGTGATCCCACCGGATCTGCGCCCGCTGGTGCCGCTCGACGGCGGCCGCTTCGCCACGTCCGACCTCAACGATCTCTACCGCCGCGTCATCAACCGCAACAACCGCTTGAAGCGGCTGATCGAGCTGCGCGCACCCGACATCATCATCCGCAACGAGAAGCGCATGCTGCAAGAGGCGGTCGATGCGCTGTTCGACAACGGCCGCCGCGGCCGCGTCATCACCGGCGCCAACAAGCGGCCGCTGAAGTCGCTCGCCGACATGCTGAAGGGCAAGCAGGGCCGCTTCCGGCAGAACCTGCTCGGCAAGCGCGTCGACTATTCCGGCCGTTCCGTGATCGTGGTCGGTCCTGAACTCAAGCTGCATCAGTGCGGGCTGCCGAAGAAGATGGCGCTCGAATTGTTCAAGCCGTTCATCTATTCACGGCTCGACGCCAAGGGTCTGTCGACGACCGTGAAGCAGGCGAAGAAGCTGGTCGAAAAGGAGAAGCCTGAAGTCTGGGATATCCTCGACGAGGTGATCCGCGAGCATCCGGTGCTGCTCAACCGCGCGCCGACGCTGCATCGTCTCGGCATCCAGGCGTTTGAGCCGGTGCTGATCGAGGGCAAGGCGATCCAGTTGCATCCGTTGGTCTGCGCGGCGTTTAACGCCGACTTCGACGGCGATCAGATGGCCGTGCACATCCCGCTGTCGCTCGAAGCGCAGCTGGAAGCGCGCGTCTTGATGATGTCGACCAACAACATCCTGCACCCAGCCAATGGTCAGCCGATCATCGTGCCGTCGCAGGACATCGTGCTTGGACTCTATTACCTCTCGCTGATGCGCGAGGGCGAGCCCGGCCAAGGCAAGATTTTCGGCGACATGGCCGACATCGAGCACGCGCTGCATGCCGGCGTCGTCGGTCTGCATAGCAAGATCAAGTATCGCTGGATCAACGTCGACGATAAGGGCAAGCCGGTGCGCCAGTGGTATGAAACCACGCCCGGCCGCGTGTTGCTCGGTCAGGTTCTGCCGCGCAGCGTCAAGGTCCCGTTCGACGTCGTGAACAAGCTCATGACCAAGCGCGAAATCTCCAACATGAT
>JAXDOR010000004.1:0-6030 GCA_034668825.1 Alphaproteobacteria bacterium
CATCCAGACCGGCGGATTGCGCTTGGCGCCGATGCCCTCGGGCGTGCCGGTGGCGATGATGTCGCCCGGCGAAAGTTTTGTAAATTTCGAGCAGAAGGCGATGATGGCGGGAATGTCGTGGATCAGCATGTCGGTCCCCGACTTCTGCATCTCCTGGCCGTTCAGCCGGGTCTTCAGCACAAGCTTTGCGGGATCCGGGATTTCGTCCGCCGTCGTCATCCACGGGCCCGCCGGCCCCGTGCCGGGGAAATTCTTGCTGGCGATCAGCGAGTATTTGGTGAAGTCGCGCACGCTGGCGTCGCAGAAGCAGGTATAGCCGGCGATGTGACTGAGCGCGTCCTCGGCCTTGATGTAGCGGCCGCCACGGCCGATGACCACCGCAAGCTCGCCCTCGAAATCGAAACTCGTCGATATGCTCGGCCGGATCATCTCGCCTTCGTGTTCCACCAGCGTGTCGACAAAGCGCGTGAAGATGTTCGGCAGCGCTGGCGCCTCGCCACCATGTTCGGCGGCATGGGAGCGATAGTTGATGCCGACACAGAGGATTTTTTCCGGGTTCGGTATCACCGGCAAAAAGCGCAGATCGGCAAGCATGTGATCGGGCTTTTCCCCCTCACTCGCGCGCCGCATTTCCTCGACTGCGCCACCGGCTAGCGCATCGCGCAACGTTGCATAGTGCCCTTGCAGGCGTTCGTTCAGCGTGACCACGCCGTCGCCTATGACGGCGCCAAACGACGGCTTGCCGCCGGCCATGTAGCTCGCGAGTTTCATATCTCGGTCCTTACTTCACCCTCATGCTGAGGAGCATTGCGAAGCAATGCGTCTCGAAGCATGGGCGTTTTGCTCCATCCTTCGAGACGACCGGCTGCGCCGGTCTCCTCAGGATGAGGTCGGAGTTGCGTTACGCCATCGGCTTCTTGTTGTGGTCATGGACGTAGATCGGGCCGCCGTCCGGCCGGCTCAGCATATGACCGCAACCGCATTTGTTCGCCCAGAATTCCCAGGTGCGCCAGGTTTCGGTCGAATACGGGCTGTAGCCGCGATTGCGCGCATCGATCTCGCCCTGTGAGAGATAGCGGATCTTGCCGCCAAGTGTCTTGGCTTGCATCAGGATACGTGCATTGCGCGGCAGATAAACCGACATGCGCACGACCTCGATCAGCGACTTCGCCGCGGACGCAAAGCCATGGCCGCTCATCAGCGCGACGTTGTTGCTGGCAAGCGTTTTAGCAAGGCTGTGTGCCTGCGCCATGTTCGAGACCAGCACGTTGGTGTCGCCAAAATGATCGGCGATATCCCACACCGGCACGTTGGCGCCGATGAAGCTGCCGGCGTGGATGACCGGACGCAGCGGCGTGTCGGTGGCGATGCCGAAAGGTAAAATATCCTCGGCATGGGCATGTACCACCGCCATGACGTCCGGCCGGGCCGCCAGGATGCCGGCATGAATGAAGCGTTCGAGATAGAGCGGACGCTTCTCGTCCCTCACCGGCTGGCCGTCCATGCCGAACTCGACGATGTCGTCGCGCTCGACCAGTTCCGGCGCTAGCGAACGCGAGAGGAAAAAATGTTTCGGATTGTCCGGGTGGCGGATGCTGACATGGCCATAGGCATCGACCACGTCTTCCCTCGCCAGGATGCGGTTGGCGATCACCAGATCGTTGATAACCGTGTCGACAGTGCTCATGGTTGATCTACCTTGCATCAGAATGGCGGGTCAACGTGACCGTAGTTTTTGACGAACAAGTCCTCGATCGGCATTTTCTTCGGGATAAAATACTGATCGTGCATATACTGCACCAGTGCTTCTAGAGACGGGCGGTTCTCCTCGACGCCATAGGGCCAAGGGTCGTCACCGAAGACTTCGCGGATTTCGTCGAGCTGCGCCGGCAAGAACGGCATCATGTAGCGCAGCGCGCGCGTCGAGAACATTTTCTTCAGCGCCAAATTCTTGGCTTGGACGAAAGCATTGTAGAGGCTCGTCGCGACGAAGGGGTGCTTCTCGTAGACGTCCCTGCGGATGGCGACGAGATGCATGATCGGGAAGATTTTCGTCTTGGCATAGTAGTCCTTCTCGTCCTGATAGTAATTCGGCAATAGCCGCCCAATGTCTGGATTGTTGAGGATGGAGCGCGGCACGCTGGTGCCCATGGTGCAGTCGACCTCACCCGAAACCAGCATCTCGTCGAGCGACTTGCCCGGCGGAATGTAGGACAGATCAGGCTCCTTGAGCAGCGGCAGCACGTGCGGATCGCCATGCGCGCCGGCGCTGTTGATCGCGCCCTGCACCCACTTGATCTTGGAGAGATCGACGCCGTATTCGTGCTGCAGCAGGCCGCGGATGAAGATCGCCGCTGTCATCGTGTAGAGCGCAACGCCAACGCGTTTGCCCTCGAGGTCCTTCGGCTTCTTGATGCCTGACCTTTTGTTGATCGCGATCACGTCGTGACGGAAAGAGCGGGACAGGAACACCGGCAGCGCGACAAAATTGCAATTTCCAGAGGCGAAGCGCTGGACGAATTCGGAGCTGGAATATTCGGCGACGTCGAATTCCTCTCCGCCCGACATGCGGTCAAAGATCGGCCGCGGCAGCTCAATGGGAATGAAATTAAGCTCGATGCCTTCCGGCCTGATCTCGCCGGTATAGAGCGGCTGCAAGCGGTCATAAAGCGACGCGGCAAAATTGAGCTTCAAAGCGGCCATGTTTCCAACCCTTGAGATATGGAGCGTTAGTTTTCGTCGACGACCGAATTTCGCAACACGCCGATCTCCGGGACTTCGATCTCGACGACATCGCCGGGCTTCAGCCATTTCGGCGGATCCGAGTGGCCCCCCGCCCCCACCGGCGTGCCGGTCCAGATCATGTCGCCCGGCCGCAGTGTCGTGAAGGTGCTGATGTAATTAATCAGCCAGGCGAAGTCCCACGTCAGCCGCGAGGTGTTGTCGTCCTGACGCAATTCGCCGTTGACGCGCGTCATCAGGTGCAGCGGCTTACCCGGATCGACATCCTCCGCCGGCACCAACCAGGGCCCGAGGCTTCCCGAACGGTCGAAATTCTTCCCCTGGGTGACGTTCAAGGTGCCATGGCGAACCCAGTCGCGGACGCTGCCCTCATTGCCGAGCGTGAGCCCGCCGATCATGCCGAGCGCCTTGTCCACCGGCACGTGGCGGCCCTCGCGGCCGATCACCAGCACGATTTCTCCTTCGTAGTCGAACTTCTCGGAAACCTTGGGCCGTACCAGCGGCTGATCGTGGCCGACGAAGGAACTGGGAAACCGGACGAACAGATTCGGATATTTCGGCTTGGGCCGGCCGTCTTTGTATTCCTCATTGCGCTCGGGATAGTTGATGCCGACGCAAATGATCTTTTCCGGCGCCACGATGGGCGGCAGCATCTCCACGTCGCCCATCTTATGGTCTGGCTCGCTACCGGCGGCGGCGCGCGCTTCGCCGAGCGCTTTGCCGCGGATCAGGTCCAGAAGGGTCGGATATTTGCCGGATAATCGGCGTCCCAGATCGACGATCCCTTTGTCGGTCACGGCACCGTAGCTGGTTCGGCCGCCGGTCCGGAAGCTTGCGAGACGCAAAGACATGCGGGCAAGTTAGCGCGGGAAAGCACCGCGTCAAGTCGCTTTTCAAGCTTCCCTGGTATCTGCTATCAAAAATTACATTCAACGAGCGAGCGTACATGATCGTCGATTTTCAGCACCATTTCACCCCGCGCGAGCTGATCAAGGAAGACCCCGGAAACAAGCGAATTTTGCGCTACGACGAGAATGGCGCGCCGAGCTATACCATCCATTCACTGCTCTACGATCTCGACGAGCACGTGAAGATGATGGACGAGGCCGGCATCGACGCGGCCTTCCTGACCAGCGCCGCGGCGATGTGCGCTGACCTGGAAACTTCCAAATTCGTCAACGACAAGGCGAAGCAGGCGGAGAGGGATTATCCCGGCCGCTTTATTGGTGCCGCACACGTGCATCCGCTTGGCGGCAAGGACGCATTCCGCGAGCTTTCGCGCTGCAAGGAAGAGCTTGGTTTCCAGGGCGTGGTGATCACGTCGGAAACCAACGGTCTCTATCTTAACGCGCCCGAGTATGAATCGTTCTGGAGCGAGGCCGAACGGCTCGGGGTGTTCGTTTTCGTCCATCCTGCCCTGAAGCTGAATCAATCTAAGCAGTTCGATGCCTTCGATCTGGCGCGAGCGGTCGGACGCGAATTCTCTTTGATCATGGCGACGATCCGCCTGATCGATTCCGGCGTGTTCGACCGGCATCCGAACTTGACCGTGCATATGGCCCATCTCGGCGGCGGCATCGCCTCGATGCTCGGACGCATCCGCGGTTTCCGCGACAAGGAATTCTGGGGAACCGAGAACGACCCGGTACACGGCATGAAAGCCAAGAAAGATTTCGACTATTACCTGCGCAACAACGTCGTCTTTGATACCGCCGGCTTCTGCTGCGAAATTTCCGCCATCAAGACGGCGCTGGTGGAAATCCCGGCGGCGCGCATCGTCTTCGCCACCGACTATCCCCAAGAGGTGCGCGAACGCGGCGTGGTGCGCGATTTCGTCAAGGAGCTTCGCGCGCTTGGGGCGGATGGCGAGCAAATCCTGTCGGGGAATGTCGAGCTGTTGTTGAAGAAAAGATAGCGCGATGAATGGGCGCGGCCATGTTCTCGTATTCGCTGTTCTCGCCACGCTTGGGGCAACTCAAAAAGCTCCGGCACAAACGGTCGAGCAGTTTTACAAAGGCCGCACCGTAACGCTGATCATCCCCACCTCGACGGGAGGCATCAACGATCTCTCGGGGCGCTTGGTGGCCAAACATATCGGCCGCTTCATTCCCGGCGAGCCGAGTGTCGTCGCGCAGAATATCCCGGCCGGCGGCGGGCTCGCGCTCGCCAACCGCTTCTATAATTCTCCGGCGGATCGGGACGGCTCCGTCATCGCCGTCATTCAGCGCGCAATTCCGCAATTAGCGATCCAAGGCGATCCGGAAGCCAAGTTCGATCCGCAGAAGCTGACTTGGCTCGGCAGTCTGTCGTCCTTTGCCGACGACGCCTACATGCTGGTGGTAAATGGCAATCACCCGGCCAAGACGGTCGCGGAGTTGAAGAAGCCGGACGTCTCGGCGAAAAGCGGCGCGGACGCACCGGGCTCGACCAACCTGACCTTCGCTTTGATCGCCAAGGACGTTCTCGGCCTCCATATTGAGGTGAAAGGCGGCTATTCCGGCGCCGCGGTGCTGTCCCAAAGCATGCAGAAAGGCGAGTTGGACGGCCAAGTCATTGGCCTCGTTTCCATCAGCGCCAATCAGCCCGCCATGTGGAACAGCCGGTCGGTCCGCCCGCTCATCCAGTTCGGCCGCACGACACGGCATCTCGCGCTATCCGATGTTCCCACCGGGCGCGAGCTGACAAGTGATCCGAAGGCGCTGGCGTTGCTGGAATTCGCCGAGCTTCCTTTCTTTATGGCGCTGCCCTTTGTGGCTCCGCCCGACCTGCCGGCGGATCGCGCCGCCGCGTTAAAGTCGGCGTTCATGGCCATGGTCAAGGACAAAACTTTTCTTGAGGAGGCGCAAAAAGCCAAGCTCGACATCAGTCCGATCGACGGCGAGGCAGTGCGGCAATTACTGGTACAGTCGGCCGCGACGCCGAAGGACGTGATCACGCATTACAATGAGATCAGCGCGGCGAAGAATTGATAATCACATCACACATTTCACCTCTCCCCGCGTGCGGGGAGAGGTCGCCCGCCGAGCCCGAAGGGCGAAGGCGTGGCGGGTGAGGGGGATATCCACCACCTCAGTGCATCGAAAGTCCCCCTCACCCCTACCCTCTCCCCGCAAGCGGGGAGAGGGGGATATCTGCGACGTGTTTAGGCCATTCCCGCCTTCAGCCGGTCCGGCGTGAACGGCGCACGCCGCAGGCGGATGCCGGTGGCGTCGAAGATCGCGTTGGCGAGCGCCCCCGCGGTCGGACGTGAGGCAGCTTCGCCGGCGCCGGTGGGCGCGATTTCCGGGT
>JAXDOR010000005.1:0-23820 GCA_034668825.1 Alphaproteobacteria bacterium
GCCTTGGTCATCGGCAAGGGCGGCCGTTACATCAAGGCGGACGATGCGCTCAGCCATATCGCCGGCTACACCTGCTTCTGCGATGCTACCCTGCGCGACTTCACCAAATACTCCTTAATCTCCGCGAAGAATTTCCCCGGTACCGGTCCCGCGGGCCCGTGGATGACGACCGCGGACGAAATTCCCGATCCCTCAAAACTTGTTTTAAAAACCCGGCTGAACGGTCAGGAGATGCAGAAGTCAGGCACGGACATGTTGATCCACGATATTCCCGCCATCATCGCCTTCTGCTCGAAGTTCACCAAGCTGTCGCCGGGCGACATCATCGCCACCGGTACGCCGGATGGCATCGGCGCCAAGCGCAATCCCCCGGTGTGGATGAAAGCGGGCGACGTGCTGGAAGTGGAGATTTCCGGCATCGGCACGTTGCGTAACCGGATCGTGGATGAGAAGTAAGTCTCTATCCGACGAATGAACAAAGTACCCTGCCCGATAAAAAAACGCCGCCCGAAGGCGGCCCTCTTCTCCCTCTCCCCTGCGGGGAGAGGGTTGGGGTGAGGGGGTTCCTGCCCTAGGAGAGACCGTACGCCCTCACCCGGCTCGCTTTGCTCGCCACCCTCTCCCCACGGGAGAGGGAAGAAAAACGCCGCCGAAGGAGGCGCTAATGTGCGGTGTGCAGGCGCGCTACTGGACGATCTGAACGACCTTGCCGTCCTTGGCTTTTCCTTGCGAGCGGTACTGACCAATATTCTTCAGCAGCGCCGCGTCGGACACCGTGTAGAGCACGGCGTCGTTCTTGCCGGTATTGACGTGGCGGCGCCACTGGAAGTTCGGCACCACCATGATGTCGCTCGACTCCCAATCAAAGCGCTTGCCGCCGATTTCGCTGTAGCCCTGCCCATCCATGACGACGATGAAGGTGCTGCAGGTCTCGCGCTTGAACTTGGTTTCCTCGCCCGGCCGCAACAACTGCACCTGATAATTCAAGGTCGGGAAGATCGGCGCGCCGGTCACCGGATTGACGAGCTGCATCTGGATGCCTTCGTAGGGATCGCCTTCTTCCTTGCGCAGGCGATCCAGCGCGGCGCGCATGTCGGCTCCGCGATAGTGAACCATCGGCGTCGGATTGCGTCCCCATCCACGCTGGTGGTTGACGAAGGTGGGGACCAGCCCGCCGTTGCCGTAAAGCCGCGCCGAGTGGCCGTCCGCGTAGACGATCGGCTGGCTCTTTTCGTTGCTGCCGGGCTTGCCGGTATAGTCCTGATCGACCCAGGCGACATCGAGGAATTCCATGAGCGGCCAATCCAGCATGTCGATCCAGATCACCGGGTCCTTCGCATCGTTGGCATGATCGTGCCAGGTGCCGTTCGGTGTCATGATGATGTCGCCGCGTGACGCCTCGCAACGCTCGCCTTCGACATTGGTATAGCCGCCCTTGTCCGAAAGGATGGTGCGGCTGGCATTGGGGCTATGAACGTGCGCGGGTGCGACGTCGCCCGGGTTGTAGATGGAAATGGCGCAGCGGATGGTATTGGTAACCTGTAAGCGTCCGCCCAGACCTGGGTTGGTGAGCAGGATGCTCTGACGATCGGCGAATTCGATCGGCGAGACATCCGCCTGACTGGCGATGCTGCCGATGCGGTTGAGATATTCGCTATATTCTTTCCAGCGCCAGCGGTAGGCGGCGGTCTTCAGTTGATTGGCGGCGACGCGGCCGCTCGCCATTGGCGCGATCCCGGTGTCGCCTCCGGTATCGGTAAACCAGGGCAGCTGCGCCGGCGCGTTCATCTGCGTGCGCACCCAAATGTGATGTTGGGTAGCGTCCTTATTGAGCTGTTCCATCAGCTCATGCGCCTTGCTGGACATCGCCGGACGGGTTTTTTCCTCGACCGTCATGATATTCCTCCTGTGGACTGCAAGGGCTTTGCGCCCCTTGTGCTTGAACCGATAACGCTTGGCCCGGCCTGCCGTTTCCTACTGAAATATAAGTACAACGAGCATGGATGCCGCCGCTATTCTATTAGCGCATTGCACCCTCGCGAAAACCCATAGCTACGTTCCTTAGCTAAGGAAATCTTGCGCCGCACGCGTAAAGGCTTCCGGCTTTTCCAGATTGGAGAGATGCCCGGCGCCTTCCAACTCGACCACTTTAGAGCCCGGGATAGCGGCATTGATGGCCTTGATGCCCGGCACGGTGGCGTCTTTGGTCCCGACGATGAGTAGGGTTGGCAGCTTGATGCTCGCAAGCCCTGGTCGCAGATCGTAATTCGCCAGCGCTCCGGCGCAGCCGATAAAGCCCTTCACCGGCGTGGTGCGGATCATGTCGCAGACCCTGTTGAACACCGGCGGATGGGCTTCAACGAATTCCGGCGGGAACCAGCGCCGCGCGGTCATGTCGGCGAGGGGCTCCATGCCCTGCTTTTCCGCGATGGCGATGCGCTCTTCCCAGAGCTGCGTCGAGGCAGGTGATGACGCCGGGCCGCAATCGCAGGGGATGAGGTGATCAACGCGATCCGGATAACGCTGAGCGAAAGCCAGCGCCGTCATCCCGCCCATGGAAATGCCGAGAACATGCGCGCGTTTGATCGATAGAGCGTCAAATAGACCGGCCAAGTCGGCCGCCAACAGATCGAAATTATAGCGTCCATCGGTGGCTTGCGTGCCGCCGTGGCCGCGCTGGTCGTAGCGCAGGACGCGGAAGGATTTTTGCAGGGCGGCCGCCTGCTCGTCCCACATGGAAAGATTGGTGACCAGCGAGTTGCTGAACACCAGCCACGGCGCGCCTTCAGGCCCGTCGATTTGATAATTGAACGTAATGCCGTTGGCGTTGATGCGCATGGGACGCCTTCAATTGTTGTTAGTTATGACCGCTGCTTGCCAAAAAAATCCTTCAGCAGCGCCAGCAGCGGACCTGGCGCCGTGGTTGGCATGAAATGCCCGGCCTCGATCAGCTCGAATCGCGCGTTGGGAATTTTGCCGGCGATTTCCTGGCTCACCGCAGGCGGGCGCACGCCATCCTTGCTGCCGGCCACCACCATGGTCGGGCATTTGATGTCGGGCAACATGCTCAGGACGTTGGTGCGCGCCAGCATCCGGTTGGCCTGGGCGAAGCCCACGGGATCGTTGGCCAGATAGCGGCCGCGATAATTCTCATAAGTCTCCGGGTCGGTGAGTTCGCGGGGATAGGATTTGTCGAGCGTGATGGCCAGCACCGCGCGCATGCCTTCGCGCTCGGCGAGATCGGCGCGGTCGTTGAGGGCTCCGGCGCGACTCGGATCGACGCCAAGCGCGGGATTGCACAACACGAGCGAAGCGACCCAATCGGGGTGGCGCTCCCGGAGCAGGAGCGCATGGGTGCTCGCCGCTGCTACCGCCACCACGTGATAGGGCGGCTCCAGCTTGAGTTCCTTAAGCAAACCTTCGATGTCCTCGACCGCGGTCTCGTTGCTGAACTGCTGGCGCACTTTTTCTGTGAGCCCGGCGCCGCGCTGGTCGTAGCGCAGCACGCGAAAGCTTTCACTTAAGCCCGGCGTCACTTGGTCCCAGCTATCGAGCGTGCCGCCCATTTCATGCAGCAGCAGGACCACAGGCCCCTTCTGGCCGGCAAGCTTGTAATGAATGCTGATTCCATTCGCGGTGGTGAAAGGCAATGTCGTCTCCTACAAGCGTTGACAGTCACATAAACGTCGAAGCGCCACATTCATAGGGCATAGGCCCGGACCGATCCAGGGTGCGCGCAGGGTCTAAAATTCGACAGTAGCCGCTGGACCTGGGGGCCGGTTTCCCCCTTAAATGAGCTAAATCAGCAGCCAGGAATTGGCGGGTAACAGGGCGGAGACGAGCATGATCAACCTCACCATCAACGGGCGATCGCATTCCGTCGATGCCGATCCGGCCACGCCGCTTCTGTATGTGCTGCGCGACGACCTGCAATTGAACGGCGCGAAATTCGGCTGCGGCCTTGGTCAATGCGGCGCCTGCACGGTGATGGTCGGCGGCGAAGCCGTCTTTTCCTGTCAGCTGCCGATCTCGGCGCTCGACGGCCGGCCGGTCAAGACTATCGAAGGCCTCGGCACCATCGACAAACCAAGCCCGCTGCAACGCGCGTTCATCGAAGAGCAAGCAGCTCAATGCGGCTATTGCATCCCCGGCATGATGATGCGGGCGCAGGCCTTACTGGAAAAGAATCCAGCCGCCTCCGACGCGGAAATCCGTCAGCAAATGCAGCCGAACCTTTGCCGCTGCGGCACCCATACTAGGATCCTGCGCGCCGTGCGCCGGGCGGGCGCCACCATGCGCGATCCGATAGGTCCGACGGATAAGGGGGCCTCCCGATGAACGCTCCGGCCTTAGGCAAATTCTCCCGCCGCAAGATGCTCGCGGGCGGCGGCGCATTGATCGTCAGCTTCGCCCTTTTCGACCAGCGCCTATTCGCCCAGGAAGCAGAAGAGGGCGGCGCGCAAAGCGGACCGAAGCTCCCCGGCAGCTTACAGAACAGCCCGATGCTCGATTCCTGGATCCGCATCGAGGCGGATGGCAGCGTCACCCTCTTTACCGGCAAGGCCGAACTTGGCCAGGGGATCAAGACGGCGCTGGTTCAGCTGGCAGCGGAAGAACTCTATCTCGAGCCCCGCGCGATCAAGGTCGTCTCCTCCGACACCGAGCAAACCGCCGACGAAGGCTATACCGCCGGCAGCCGTTCCATTCAGGACAGCGGCGGCGCCGTGCGCAACGCCGCTGCGCAGGTCCGCGAAATCCTCATCAACGTCGCCGCCGCCAAGCTGAAAGTCGATGCCAGTCAGCTCAAGGCGGAGAACGGCAAAATCGTCGCCGCCAATGGACGCGGTTTTGGCGACGGTGAATTGGTCGCCAATAATGTCCTGCACGTAAATGCAGAGCCGAAATCGAAGCTGAAGGACTTCAAGACCTACACGCTTGTCGGCCAGTCCATGCCGCGGATCGATATTCCCGGAAAGGTGACCGGCGCCGCCACTTATGTGCAGGACATCCGCTTGCCGGGGATGGTGCATGCCCGGGTCGTGCGCCCGCCAAGCATGGGCGCGCGGCTGCGCTCAGTGGATTCCGCTCAGGTGGAAAAAATGCCGGGCGTGCTGAAGGTGGTCCGCAACGGAAACTACCTAGCCGTCATCGCCGAACGAGAATTCCAAGCGATCCAGGCGATGCACGCGCTCGCCGCGGCGGCGCAATGGGACGAGCAGGCCAAGCTGACCGATTATCCTGGCGTCTACGATCTCTTGCAGAAGGGGCCGTCGGAAGAGCTCGTCATCTTCGATACCAAGACGCCACCGGCTCCCGGCGCGCGTACCGTCGAGGCGACCTACCGCCGTCCTTATCAAATGCATGCCGCCATCGGGCCGTCCTGCGCCGTCGCCTTGTTGCAGGACGGAAAGCTGACCGTGTGGACGCATAATCAGGGCGTCTATCCGCTGCGCAGGGCCGTCGCCGAACTCCTGCATATGCCGGAAGACAAGGTGCGCTGCATCCATATGGAAGGTTCCGGCTGCTACGGCCATAATGGCTCGGATGATGCCGGTGGCGACGCGGCGCTGCTCGCGGCCGCCTTCCCTGGCAAGCCGGTACGCGTGCAGTGGATGCGTGAGGACGAACATGCGTGGGAGCCATACGGCTCCGCCATGGTCACCAAGGCGCGGGCGTCGCTCGACGCCGGCGGCACTATCGTCGATTGGCAATATGACGTCTGGAGCATGAGTCACGGGACGCGCCCCGGCGGGGCGCGAAGCCTGATCGCCGGCTGGTTGATCGAGCCGCCGCTTTCATTGCCGCCGTCGCGGCTGCCGGGGACCAACGAGGCGGAAGGCAATCGCAATTCAAAGCCGGCCTACAAGATAGCCAGCACCCGCGTCGTGCACCACCACATCAAGGCGATGCTGATCCGGACCTCGGCGCTGCGGTCGCTCGGCGCGTACATGAATGTCTTCTCGGTCGAAAGCCTGATGGATGAGTTGGCGGCGGCCGCCGGCGCCGATCCGGTCGAATTCCGTTTGCGTTATCTTGATGATCCGCGCGCGCTCGATGTCATTCGCCTGGCGGCGGAACGCTTCGGCTGGTCGAAAGAGAAATTGCCGCAGGGGCGGGGCCGCGGCTTTGCCTATGCCCGTTACAAAAATTCCGCCACCTATGTGGCGTTAGCAACCGAGGTGGAGGTCGCGCGCGACACCGGAGCTATCAAAGTGGTCCGCGTGGTGGCGGCTACCGACAGCGGCCAGGCGGTGAACCCGGATGGCATCCGCAACCAGATCGAAGGCGGCATCCTGCAGTCGGCAAGCTGGACGCTCTATGAATCGGTCGGCTTCGACAAAACCCGCATCACCAGCCGCGATTGGCGTAGCTATCCGATCCTGCGATTTGCCGCAGTGCCGGAAACTGTCGAAGTGCATGTCATCGATCGGCCCGGCCAGCCATTTTTGGGGGCGGGCGAAGCGTCCCAGGGACCAATGGCCGCAGCCATCGCTAATGCCGTTGCCGACGCCACCGGCGCGAGAATCCGCGACCTGCCGCTCACCCCCGATCGTGTCAAAGCCGCCCTCGGGGCTTAGGACGCCTGAGCGAGTGGACACGTCACGCGCTATGACGTTTACTCCCTAAAAATATAATCAGGGAGGTGTCGGTGCTGCATCGTCGGAAATCCATGTTTTTCGCTGTGGTGGGGCTTTTCAGCCTGCTGTCGCTCGCGCTCGCGCCGGCCTTTGGGCAGGGAGCGCCAAGCGCGGTGTATCGTCCCTGGATCGATCCCGATCTGCTCAAGGCGGCACAGGCGGAAGGATCGCTGACGGTCTATTCCTCGACCAATGAGCAGGAGGGTCTTCCGCTCTGGAAGATTTTCGAGGACGCGACCGGGCTCAAGGTCAATTACATCCGCGGCGCTGACGGCCCGCTGATGGGCCGTATCGCGGTTGAATATCGCACCGGCCAGTACACCTGGGATATCCTCCAGACCACCACGCTGAACAAAGTGCTTCCGGAAATGCTCGCCGTCTTCGATCCTTCCGAGGCGAAGAACATCATTCCCGAAGCGCGCGACCCCGGCCGGCGCTGGTATGGCGTCTACGCCAACTACAATACCCCGAGCTACAACACCCAGCACGTGAAAGCATCGGACTTGCCGCAGAGCTACGAGGAATTTGTCAAGCACAAGGAGTGGGCGGGAAAGATCGCTATCGACAACAGCGACAACGAATGGGTGAAGGGCATCATGCTTCACTACGGCGAGGAGAAGGGGACGAAGCTGATCAAAGATATCGTCGCCAATCTCAAGCCGGTCGTTACCGATGGGCATCTCGCCATGGCGCGCTCGGTCGGCTCCGGCGAATACTGGGTTGCCCTGAACCAATATCTGATGCTGACGATGAACGTGAAGCTCGCCGGCAGTCCCACCGACTTTTGGGCGCTGGACCCGGTGGTGCTGATCTTCGGCCAGATCGGCGTCAATTTGAAAGCGCCGCATCCGAACGCCGCCCGGCTCGGCGCGAATTTCATGCTGAGCAAGGAATCGCAGGAGTTCCTGACCAAGTTCGGCAGGATTCCGACGCGACTGGATGTCCCGAGCAATCCGCCTGACGTCCTCGAGACGCTCAAGAAAAAGAAGATCATCACGACGCTGCTGAGTCCGGAAGAAGAAAAGAAATGGCAGAAAACCTTTGAAACTTTATTCAAGGATCGCTGAGCCGTCGTCCTCGCATCAGGCTATCGATGTCGCCGCCTCGCTGACGCGATGAATATTCGGAAACCAGCGTTGGAGCTTTAGTTTTGAGTTTTGCAAACACTCGCATGGACTCGCTGCCGAGTTGGACACCTTTCCGCCGGCGGCTGATCGAGCTTCGGCCTTCGCATATCTTTCTTGTTGCTTGCGTCGTCGTCGCGGCATGGCTTGTCATTATCCCGCTCTCGGCGCTGTTGTTCACGGCCTTCACCGAAGACACGATTTACGGTATCGGCGCGCCGACGCTGGAGAACTTCGTCGAAGCCTATTCGGGCTGGCATATCCTGCGGCTGTTCGGCAATTCCCTGCTGTTTGCCATCGGCACTGCGATCACGACCTTCATTATGGGCGGGATCGTCGCCTGGGTCGTTGAACGCACCGACGCGCCGGGCGCCGAACTGTTTCACAACCTCGCGCTATTATCTTTCGCGCTGCCCGGCCTGCTCACCGCCATGGCCTGGATTTTTGTTTTCAGCCCGAACATCGGCTGGGTGAACACGCTGCTGAAAACCGAACTCGGCCTGTCGTCTTCGCCGGTGAATATCTACTCGATGGCCGGAATGATCTGGGCGCTATCAAGCCATTACTTTCCGCTCGCCTATCTTGCCTTGGGGCCGGCTTTCCGGGTGCTCGACGTGCGCATGGAAGAAGCGGCCTTGGTATCGGGCAGCCGCTATTGGCAAATCCTCTTGCGGATCACCTTCCCGCTGCTGCGCCCCGCCATTCTCTCCACCATGCTGTTGCTCTTCGTGCTGGGGATGTCCTCGTTTGAGGTCCCGCGGCTTATCGGCAGGCCGGCACGCATCGATGTCTTTACCACCGAAATTCAGGCTGCTACTGCGGGGACGCCGCCCGCATTCGGCACCGCCAGCGCTCTTGCGCTCTCTCTTCTGATAATCTGCATTATCGCCGTGTTCTTCTATCGGCGTTCGACGCGCAACGCCGAAGCCTTCGCTACCATCACCGGAAAAGGCTATACGCCCACGCGGATCAAACTGCGCCACTGGCGCTGGCCGATCACCATCGCGATTGGCCTGCTGTTTCTGATCGCGCTTGGGCTGCCGCTTTTTACCCTGGCCTGGCAGTCGTTCTTCCGAAACCTGGCGCCGCCGTTTCTGTCGTCAGCGCTTCCTTTCACGTTGGAAAATTACAAATTCGTTCTTGGTTATCCGATCTTCATCGATGCGGTGAAGACCAGCGTTCTATTGGCAACGATGGCGGCGACATTCGTAGTCGGCCTCACTTTCGTCATGGCGTGGATCGCGCAACGTTCCAAGACCCGCTTTGGCTGGATTCTCGATGCGCTCGCCTTCACTCCCATCGCCATTCCAAGCGTTATCGTCGGAGCCAGCGTTCTCTTCGCCTATCTGATGTTGCCGATCCCGATCTACAACTCGATCTGGATTTTGCTCGTCGCCTACGTGACGTTGTATCTGCCTTATGGCATGAGATTCGCGTCCGGCGGCATTACGCAAATCCATAAGGAGTTGGAAGAGGTGGCGGAAGTCGCGGGCGCGCGGCTGCACCAGATTTTCCTGCGGATATTGTTGCCGCTGCTGGCGCCCTTTCTCCTGGCGGGATGGATCTATGTTTTCGTCTTGTCGGTGCGGGAGCTCGGCGCTTCGATCTTCCTCATCGGCCCGGGAACGCATGTGCTCGGCACGATCAGCCTGACGATGTGGGAAGAGGGTGGTAGCTACGGCGCGGTCTGCGCGCTTGGCATCATCCAGATCGTGCCGCTGATCGGCATCGTCGCCGGCTTGCGCTGGCTGGAAACGCGGTTGCGCCGGCGCGTCCAGGCCGGAAGCGGCAAGGATCGTGCAGCGATAACGAATTGAGAGACTGTATGTTTGTCATTGAAAATCTGCACAAAGCATTCATCGCGCCGGGGCAGGCCGATGTCCGCGCCGTTGACGGCATCAGTCTCAACGTCGAAACAGGAAAGCTGCTGACGCTGCTTGGCCCTTCCGGCTGCGGCAAGACCACGACGCTGCGTTGCCTCGCCGGGCTGGAGCGGCCCGATGCCGGGCGCATCGTTGTCGACAACAAAGTCGTCTTCGATTCGGAGCAAGGCATTTTCATCCCGCCGAGCGAACGCGCGCTCGGCATGGTGTTCCAGTCCTATGCGATCTGGCCGCATATGACGGTGTTTGAGAACGTCGCCTTTCCGCTGCGCGTCGCGCGCGACCGCAAATACACCTCCGCCGAGATCAAGCAGGAGGTGGGCCGGGTCTTGGAGATGGTGCGGCTTAACGGCTACGAGAACCGCGGCTCCACCCAGCTCTCCGGCGGCCAGCAGCAACGGCTTGCCTTCGCCCGCGGCCTCGTCCGCAAGCCGAATTTGCTGCTGCTTGACGAGCCGCTGTCCAATCTCGACGCCAAGCTGCGCGAGCAGATGCGGGTGGAGTTGAAACGGCTGCAGCGCACGCTCGGCGTCACCACGGTCTATGTCACCCATGACCAGTCCGAGGCGCTGGCTTTGTCCGATGAGATCGCCGTCTTCAACTCCGGCCGCATCGTCCAGCGCGGCAGCCCGCAGGAAATCTATCGCCGGCCTAAAACCCAATTCGTGGCCGACTTCGTCGGCTCGGCGAATTTCCTCTCAGGAACCGTGGCTGGCCAGGCCGGCGGCATGGTGACGGTCAACACTCCGCATGGGACATTCCGCTGCGTTTTCGCGGACGCCGTTCAGCCGGGGCAGGCGGTGGTTGTCACGGTGCGGCCCGAGGATCTTACGCTTGCGGAAAAGCCGCCCGGTGACGCGTTCAACGTGTTCGCCGGCAAGATCGCGCACCGGGTTTTTCTCGGTGAGGTCACCGATTATCTGGTCGATTTGGATGGCGGCCGTGAGATTCGCGTCCGCGCCGCGCCGGAAGTCGACTTCGCCGTCGGCCGCACGGTGAATGTGTGCATCCCGCCGCAAAAATGCGTCGGTCTGCCAGGCTAAGCCCGCCGAGCTTCGTCAGATAAATCCGTAGCGGGCCCGCAATGCCGGGAAAAAGTCGCCCAGCAGCGACTGCGGCCATGGCACGCTCAGCGCCCAGTCGAAGACCAACCAACAGAAGAATGCGGTTGCGGCGGCATATCCGAACGAGGGCAGCGGAGCTTCGCCAAAGCCTCGCCACATGTAAATCCAAACATATATAAAGATCGCCGGAATGAAGCCGACGAGATAGACCGTCACGAACAGCAAGCCCATCCAGAGAAAAAAGCGAAACGCGCGCCGGCGTATCTCATCCAGAGGCAATCCTAGATCGTCGGTTGCGTGGACGCCGCCGGTATCGACACCACCATCGACGTTGCCGGTCGAGACTCGCTCTGGACCGAACACTTCATTGATGAGGTTGAGGACTGCCGCGGTCAGCGCCATGTAGCACGCCGTCAGCGGCACGATCTTGGCCGCCTGCGGCCAATTGGCCGACGAGATGATCGCTGCCACCAGGACGGCCATGACCGCCAGGGTGAACATCGCCGATGGACCAATACGCATAGTGTGGTGGCGAATGTCCTTGAACTCATGAAAAAGGCCGATGACGATTTTCGAGAACGGCCGATAAAGCGCCCAAACCACGCAGGCTAGAATGCCGAGGACGGCAGGGCGATAGATCCAGCCCCAGCCGTAAAGCTCGGTCGAAATATAAAGGTAGCGCTCGAAGATGCCGCCGATTACCAAGCCGAGAATAAGGGGCGGGCGCGGCCAGCCGCAACGCTTCATGATCCAGCCGAGCACGCCGAAGAACATCACCGAATAGAGGTCACCCCAGTCGTGAGAGCCCTCATAGGCGGCGACGAACACTAATCCGATAACGATCGGCAAGAGGATTTCCGGGCGGACTCGCGACACCTGCGCAAGCCAGCGGCTGCCGAATAGACAGATGATTGCGCCGATGACATGGGCGAGCGTCAGGCTCCAGACGATCAGGTAGGTAACATCGAGATGCTTGGTCAGCATCTCCGGCCCGGGCGTCAGGCCATGCATAAGGAACGCGCCCAGCAAGATCGCCATCGAAGCGCCCGCTGGCACTCCGAACGCAATGGTGGGCACCAAATGGCCGCCTTCCTTGGCGTTGTTGGAGCTTTCCGGTGCAATGACGCCGCGCACGTCACCCGATCCGAAAGTCTCGGCATTTTTTTCGGTGCGTTGCGCATAGCCGTAGGCGATCCAATCGATCACCGCGGAGCCAAGGCCCGGAATGGCCCCGAGCGCCGTACCAAGGACGGAACAGCGTACGACCAGCCACCAGTTATCCATCACATCGCGCACGCCCTGCCATTGACTGGAAAGGTCGATATTCGCGGCATGGTCTCCGGCGATTTTTTTTCGCGAAACTGCGAGCTCACACAACTCCGGTATGGCGAAAACGCCGAGCGTTGCCGGAACCAGCGGCACGCCGTCCCACAAATACAGCCAATCGAAGGTCCACCGCAGAGTGCCGGTCTGCGATCTCGATCCGATCATCGAAATCATCAGGCCGATTCCTGCGGCAGTCATTCCCTTAAGCGGGGCTCGCCCGCTCAGGGTTGCAACCATCGACATCCCGAACAAGGTGAATGCCAGGAGTTCAGGAGAACCAATGGAGAGGAGCAGTGGACGCAGGATCGGGATGCTCAATGCAAGGATGAGCGCGCCGACGATGCCGCCAGCCAGGGAGGCGGCAAAGCCGGCGCCGAAAGCGCGCCCGGCTTCGCCTTTGCGCGCCATGGCATGACCATCGATCGTTGTCGCCGCCGCGCCGACATGTCCCGGCACACCAAACAGAATAGCGGTGACAAAATCGGAAGAGGTGATGACCGCCGCCATGCCCAGCAGTAGCGCGAAGGCCGAGTAGTGATCCATGTTGTAGGTAAAGGGAATGAGCATCGCCAAGCCGACGATGCCGTTGAGGCCGGGCAACACGCCGATCGCGAGCCCGATCACGACTCCGATACACAGAACCATAAGGCGGTGCGGTTCAAGCAGCCCCGAAAGTGCTTGCCAAGCTGCCCCCAACATATCTGCTTCCATCGGGTATTTTCTCTCCCTCGCCATTTTCGGCGGCGCAATTCGCGCCATTCCGGCGGCGCAGTTTCTAAGCTAAGGTGGGGTTTCCCAGAAGCTCCATTGAAATCAGGAGTCTAATCTGTCTTTATTCTTCCCCGACATCAGGGCATTTGCTCCATCAAAGGGCAAATTTAGTGTCAACCGAAACCTATCAATGCGTCAAGTCCGCCGGGGGCGTGACGCAAGGCCACATACAAAATGTCCGTGGGATGTGAATGGGTTAAAATGGGGGTATGGCTTCTGACACACGCCTAACGAGAGAAAGTAACAGGGAGTAACGAACGTGCGGATGAATACCTTTGCTTACGGCTTGACCGCGGCCTTGCTCGCGTTTCTGCCGGTCTCGCCTGGATACGCGCAAACTCCGGCCGAGTTCTATAAAGGCAAGAATATCGACTTGCAGATCGGCTACAGCGTCGGCGGCGGCTACGATGTGTATGCGCGGATTGTCGCCCGGTATATGGGCAAACACATCCCCGGCAATCCTTCGATCATACCAAGGAATATGGAAGGTGCGGGAAGTCTGCGCCTCGCCAATTGGCTTTATAACGCGGCACCGAAGGATGGCACCGTTTTCGGCACGATTGGACGCGGCCTTGCCTTTGATCCCCTGCTCGGCGCCAAGGGCGCGCAATTCGAGGCGACCAAATTTACTTGGCTCGGCAGCGCCAACGACGAGGTGAGTATCTGCGTCGCATGGCAAGACACGGGCATCACTAAATTCGAGGATCTCTTGACCAAGGAGCTGGTGGTCGGTGGCACCGGCGGCGGATCCGACACCGATCTGTTCCCGAAGGTCCTTAACGGCGTCCTCGGGACCAAGATGAAGCTCATCAGCGGTTATCCAGGCGGCAACGACGTTGGCCTCGCCATGGAACGGGGCGAGGTCAAGGGACGCTGCGGCTGGTCCTGGTCCAGCGTGAAAGCCACTCACCCAACTTGGGTTGACGAGAAAAAGATCAATATTCTGGTGCAGCTCTCCCTCGCTAAGCATCCGGACTTGCCGAACGTCCCGCTCATCACCGATTTGGCGAAGACGGAGGATCAGAAGCAAGTTCTCAAGCTTATCTTCGCGCGGCAGACCATGGGGCGGCCATTTCTAGCTCCTCCCGGTGTTCCCAAGGATCGCGCCGAGGCCCTGCAAAAAGCCTTCATGGACACGATGAAGGACAAGGATTTCCTCGCCGAGGCTGACAAGGCCAATCTTGAGATCACTCCCGTCCCCGGCCCAGCCATTCAGAATCTGGTCACGGAGATTTACCAAACGCCTCCGGAAGTCGCAGCCAGAGCAGCGCAAGTTCTCAACTAGCTCGTGGAAACTACGGGCGAAGCTGTGGGCTAATGTTGATGCGCCCGGGTGACACCGCACTGCAAGGAGCGGAAATCACGCCGGCTGTGTCAGCGATTGCCCGCAGCGCCGCGATTTGCCGCTGCATCGCCCGCTTTAATTTCAGACCGAAGGATCAAATAGCTGATGGAATCGAAAAACAACGACAATCGCGGTTGGCAGTCCGATGTCATCGTCGATTTGATCAAACGCTACGATTTTCCCTTTATCACGCTGAATCCCGGGGCTAGCTTTCGCGGACTGCATGACTCGCTGGTGAACTACGGCGGCAATGAGCCGCCGATGATGCTGTGTCAGCACGAAGAGATCGCGGTACAGATCGCGCATGGTTATGCCAAGGCCACCGGCAAGCCGGCCGCTGTGATCCTGCATAATCTCGTTGGCCTGCTGCATGCCTGCATGGCGATCTACTATGCCTACATGGACCGCGTGCCGGTCTTCATTATGGGCGCGACCGGGCCGATGGACGAATCCAAGCGCCGCCCGCGCATCGACTGGACGCATACGGCGCTGGTGCAAGGCAATGCGATCCGCGACTACGTGAAGTGGGACTACCAGCCGACCTCGATCCACGGCGTGCCGGAATCCTTCGCCCGCGCCTATTCGATCATGACTACGGAGCCGCAGGGCCCGGTTTACATGTGCTACGACGCCGCGTTGCAAGAAGAGCCGCTGACGGAAACGGTGGCGATGCCGCCGTTGAATGCCGTCCCCACGCCGTCACCGATGGCGCCGGACCCGCAGGCCATTGAAGCGATCGCGGAGAAACTGCTCAAAGCCGAGCATCCGATGTTCATCGCGGAATTCGTCGGCCGGCGCGAAGGCGGCTTCGACAAGCTGGTTAAGCTCGCCGAAACCGTTGGCGCCGGCGTCTGGGACAACGGCCAGTCGCTAAACTTCCCGAACAAGCATCCGCTCTGCCTGAGCATGGACAAAAAATCCATGCGCAAGACCGACTTGTTGGTCGGCCTCGACGTGCGCGATTGGGAAAAGCAGATCACCGAACTCAACAGCACCACACGCACCCTCGAAAGTCTGATGCTGCCCCATTGCGACTATGTCGAGATCGGTTTTGGCGAGATCAACATCAGCAAATGGGCAATGGATTACGGCCGCATGCAGCCGTGCTCGATCCGCGCGCTTGGCGATACCGACATCGGCATCCCGGAACTGACGCGCATTTGCGGCGAGCGCATTGCCAAGGACTCCAAGCTCAAGAGCCGGATCGCCGAACGCAAAGTGGCGATCGGCAAGCGTCATGACGAAGTCTGGACCAAGTGGCAGGAGGAATCGCGCAAGGATTGGGACGCGTCGCCGATCACCTTCGGCCGTCTCGCGCATGAAGTCTTCGAAGCCATCAAGAACGAGGATTGGGTGCTCACCGCCAATGACCTCAAGAAGCAGGTGCGCAAACAGTGGGATTTCGACAAGCCCTACCGGCATCCCGGCACGGAGCTCGGCACATCCACCCAGATCGGCATGTCGATCGGCGTGGCGCTCGCGCATAAGGACAAGGGCCGCCTGGTGGTCGACATCCAGCCCGACGGCGATCTGATGTTCGATGCCGGCGCGCTATGGGTCGCGGCCAAATATAAAATTCCGATGCTGGTGGTGATGCACAACAACCGCGCCTATTACAACGACTGGGAGCACCAGATCCGCATGGCTAAGCTGCGCGGCACCGACGAGAAGCGGGCGCATATCGGCATGGACCTGTTCGGTCCAGAGCCGGATTTCGCCGGGCTCGCGCGCTCCATGGGCTGCTATGGCGAAGGGCCGATCGACAATCCCAAAGACATTCGCCCGGCGCTGGAACGCGCCATCGCCGAGGTCAAGAAAGGCAGACTGGCGCTGGTCGACACGATTACTCAGCACCGCTGACCAAGGCCGGTTCCCAAAAACAAAAGGCCGCATCTTTGGTGCGGCCTTTCTTCCATTTCTTCCATGAAGCAACTAGATGCCGGCGCCGTCCACCAGCGGCATCCGGTTATGGATGCCGCATTCGGTCTTTTCGCTATCGGCCCAGCGACCGGCCCGCGCGGAATCTCCGGGATTGGTGCGGCGGGTGCAGGGGATGCAGCCGAGCGAGGTGAAGCCCTGGCCTGCCAGCGGATGACGTGGCAGATTCCAAGCCTTGAACATCTTCACGATCTCGGCGGGCGTCACGCGCGCCAGCGGATTGAACTTCAAGCGCGGGCCTTCGACTTCCACCGCGGGAATACCAACGCGCATGCCGCCCTGATAGCGCTTGCGTCCATTAATCCACGCATCGAAACCGTCCAGTACGTCGCCCAGCGGCTCCACTTTGCGCAGATAGCAGCAGGCATCCGGATCGACCGCCCATAGATCTCGCCCCGGATCCTTCGCCGCCAGCGCATCGGCCGATGGCGCGATGGTGCGCACATCGGTGAGACCGAGATGCGCGACCAGTGTGTCGCGATAGGTGAGAGTTTCCGGAAACAGCCAACCGGTGTTGAGGAAGAGAACCGGAATGGAACGATCGACGTCGGCGACGATCTTCAGCAGCGTGGCCGATTCGATACCGAAAGAGGACGCGACCGCCACGCGGCCCTTACCGACAACGCGCTGCGCCTCGGCGACGACCTCGGCGGGGGTGGCCCGCGCCAGTTTTTCGCTCAGCTTGGCTGCATCGACCGCTTTTAGGTTGGCATTCATGGCCGTATTACACCCGAAACCAGTATATTTTTCTATATAAGAGTTCATTCCTCTATACAAAGAGAAAATATTTTCATTTTTATGGCAGTTGATGGGAAGGAACACCTAACAATGTCAGCGCGCGCAGGGCGGCTGACGCGTTCACGTAGGTCACCCACGCGCACCTTTAGCTGGAGAGCAGGGCGTAACCGGGCAGGCCGTTATTCCGCGGACGTTTACGCCGGGTTAGCTACCGCCGAAGCGAGATAATCCATCGCCGCCTGTACGCCGCCCTTCTTGTGCGGCACGCCCGCGAGCGACAGCGTCATCTCGGTCCCTGCCAGCGCACCCATCAACATCAATTCGTTGGTGTCGCCGAGATGGCCGATGCGGAACATCTTGCCGGCAAAGGGCCCGAAGCTGGCGCCATAGGAGACGTTGAATTTTTCCAGCGCCAGGTTGCGGAAGGCGTCGCCGTTATGACCCTCGGGCATGAGAATGGCGGTGACCGTCGGCGAATAATATTTGGCATTGCGGCAGATGATCTCCAGACCCCAGGCGCGCACCGCGCGCCGTGTCGCTTCCGCGAGGCGGTCGTGCCGCGCAAAAACATTGTCGAGGCCTTCCTCATGCAGCATGTCGATGGCGACAGCCAAGCCCTGCAACATCTGCGTCGCGGGCGTGTAAGGGAAGAAACCGATCTTGTTCATGGTGAGCATGTCTTCCCATGACCAGAATGACTTCGGCAGCTTCGAGGTTTTCGCCGCCGCCAGCGCCTTATCGCTGATTGCGTTGAAGGACATGCCCGGCGGCAGCATCAATCCTTTTTGCGCGCCGCCGACGGTGACATCGACGCCCCATTCGTCGTGGCGATAGTCGGTCGAGGCGAGCGACGAGATGGTGTCCACCATCAGCAAAGCCGGATGCTTCGCCGCGTCGATGGCCTTGCGGATTGACGCGATAGGCGACAGGCAGCCGGTCGCGGTCTCGTTGTGCAGCACGCAGACCGCCTTGATCTCGTGCTTCTTGTCCTCGCGCAGTTTGCCCTCGATCACCGCCGGATCGGCGCCGATGCGCCAGTCGGTCGAAATGATCTCCGGCTGCAGGCCGAATTTCGCCGCCATGTTTTTCCATTGCAGCGCGAATTGTCCGGTCTCCACCATGAGAATGCGATCGCCGGGGGACAGCGTGTTGACCAAGGCGCTCTCCCAAGCGCCGGTGCCCGTCGCCGTATAGATGACGACCGGGTTCGCGGTCTTGAAGATGGTCTTGATGCCTTCGAGACAGCGCTTGGCGAGCTTCTGAAATTCCGGCCCGCGATGGTCGATGATCGGCATGTCCATCGCCCGCAGAATGCGATCCGGCACCGGCGTCGGGCCCGGAATATGCAGGAAATGACGCCCGACTGGGCGAGAGGAATTCTGCGACATGTCGACTTCCTTTAGGCTTTGCCGGATGCGGCTTTGAGGCCGGCGGTGCTTGTGGCGTTGAACACCGGATGCGACAGTCGGGTCAAGACCATTTGAACAGATTGCGGGACGCGCTTTATTAGCAGTTCGAATGACTCATAACTGGCGTCTCGGCACGTGCCGGACCGCCAGCGAAGACGAGGCGTCAGGTGGCGATAGCGCAAGTGCCGGGGCTGGAACGCCGGCTGAAGGCCGCTGTGGTCGGCGAGGTGAGCTTCGACCGCTTCACCCGCGGCCGCTATGCTACCGATGCCTCGCATTACCAGATGATGCCGGTCGGCGTGGTGGCGCCGCGCGATATGGCGCAGGCCGAGCGGACGATCGCGCTGGCGCGGGCGGAAGGCGTCAGCGTGCTGGCGCGCGGCGGCGGCACCTCGCAATGCGGCCAGTCGGTTAACCAATCTCTCGTCATCGATTGCTCGAAATATCTCACCCGTATTCTTGATGTCGATGTCGCTGGGCGCCGTTGCGTCGTGGAGCCAGGCATCGTGCTCGACGAACTCAATCGTGCGCTGAAGCCGCATGGGTTGTGGTTCCCAGTCGACATCTCTACCTCGTCGCGCGCCACCATCGGCGGCATGGTTGGCAATAATTCCTGCGGCGCGCGCTCGCTGCGCTACGGCAACACACGCGAAAATGTGCTGTCGGTCGAGGCGATGCTTGCGGACGGCAGCCACGCAAAATTCGGTCCGGTGTCAGCCGACCTTTCCGATATCTCCCCCGCGTCGCCATTACGCCCCTTGGCAGAACATCTGCTGGCGCTCGGCGCGCGCGAGGCCGACGAGATCGAGGCCCGCTTTCCCAAGGTTCAGCGCCGCGTCGGCGGCTACAATCTCGACGCGCTGGTGCCCGGCCGCAACGATCTCAACCTCGCGCAGATTCTGGTCGGCTCGGAGGGCACGCTCGCCTTCTCCACCAAGATCGAGCTCAAGCTGTCGCCGCTGCTGGGACGCCGCGCGGTCGGCGCCGTCCATTTCGGCAGCTTCCATGCGGCGATGGATGCCGCGCAGCACGTCGTCAAGCTCAAGCCCATCGCCGTCGAGTTGATTGATCGCACCATGATCGCGTTGGCGCGCGACATCGCCATGTTCCGCCCGACGCTGGAGCAATTCGTGCGCCGCGATCCCGACGCCATCCTGCTGGTGGAATTCGGGGAGGACGATCAGGACGAGAACCTGCGCCGCTTGCGGCAGCTTGAGGAGTTGATCGGCGATCTCGGCTTCGCTTGGGACAAAAGCGGCGCGCAGTCGGGCGGCGTGGTCGAGGTGCTCGATCCCAAGCTGCAGGCCGCGATCACCGAGGTTCGAACCGCCGGCCTCAACGTCATGATGTCGATGAAGGAAGCGGGCAAGCCCGTCTCTTTCGTCGAGGATTGCGCGGTGCCGTTGGAGCATCTGGCGGAATACACGTCACGCCTCACCGACATCTTCGAGAAAAACGGCACGCGCGGCACTTGGTACGCGCATGCCTCGGTTGGCTGCCTGCATGTGAGGCCCGTCCTCAACCTCCGTCTCGACAAGGACGTGAAAGCGATGCGCGCCATCGCCGAAGAAGCTTTCGCCATGGTGCGCGACTACAAAGGCTCGCATTCCGGCGAGCATGGCGACGGCATCGTGCGCTCGGAATTTCACCTGCCGATGTTCGGCGAGCGCCTCGTGCGCGCCTTCGAGGATGTGAAGGACGCTTTCGACCCGCACGGTCTGTTCAATCCCGGCAAGATCGTGCGTGCGCCGAAGTTCGACGACCGCAATTTCTTCCGCTACGGCCCGGATTATCACGGCGAGCCGATGCAAGCCGCGCTCGATTGGTCGGCCTATCCCGGCGCCGGCGGCGGTTTCCAGGGCGCGGTGGAGATGTGCAACAACAACGGCGCCTGCCGCAATCTCGCCGGCGGCGTCATGTGCCCGTCCTATCGCGTCACCCGCGACGAACGCGATGTCACCCGCGGCCGCGCCAACACGCTGCGGCTCGCCATCACCGGACAGCTCGGTCCGGACGCGTTGGCCTCCGACGGCGTGGCGGAAACCCTGAAGCTCTGCGTCTCCTGCAAAGCCTGCCGCCGCGAATGCCCGACCGGCGTCGACGTGGCGCGAATGAAGATCGAGGTGCAGGCGGCCCGTGTCGCCAAGCACGGCTTGTCGTTGCACGATCGTCTGATCGGATATCTGCCCCGTTACGCGCCTTACGCGGCCAAGGTGCCGTGGCTGTTCAATGCGCGCGACGCGCTGCCCGGCGCGGCGATGGTCTCGGAAGCCATTGCGGGTTTCAGTGCCCGGCGCGCCTTGCCGAAATGGCGTTCGGATATTTTCCGTGATCCGGCGAATTCTCTCCCGCACAAGCGGGGAGGTGAGGACAAGGAAGTCGTCCTCTTCGCCGACACCTTCAATCGCTACTTCGAACGCGAGAACCTGGACGCCGCACTTACGGTGCTCACCGCCGGTGGCTATCACGTGCACTTGGCGAAGCCGGCGGACGGCACAACACGTCCGCTGTGTTGCGGTCGCACGTTTCTTTCGGTGGGTCTTCTTGACGAGGCACGGCGGGAAGCGGAACGCACCACCGCCGCACTCGAACCGTATCGCGCGCGCGGCGTGCCAATCATCGGACTCGAGCCAAGCTGCCTGCTCACGTTCCGCGACGAACTGCCGGCGCTGATCCCCGGCGAAACGACGCGGCGGCTTGCAGCGCATTCTTTTCTCTTTGAGGAATTCCTGGTCCGCGAAGCCGAAGCGGGGCGCTTGAATTTACCGCTGGCGCCAATCGGCGAGCGCGTGCTGCTTCACGGCCACTGCCATCAGAAAGCCTTCGGCGCCATGAGCGCGGTGGAGGCGGCGCTGAAGCTCGTGCCGGGGCTCGCAGTGGAAACCGTGGACTCAAGCTGCTGCGGCATGGCCGGCGCTTTCGGTTACGGCGCGGATACCATCGACGTATCGCTCGCGATGGGTGAGTTGTCGCTGTTGCCTGCTGTGCGCCAAGCCGCGCCGGATACCATCATCGTGGCCGACGGCACTTCCTGCCGCCAGCAGATTCGCGATGGCGCCGACCGCGAGGCTATCCACGTGGCGCGCGTGCTGGCGGCGAGCGTCGGAGCGTCGCAGGGCGATCCGGATCACTAGGCGGCGGCCCAAGCGCGCATGCGCCGCAGGGAAAGATATAAAAGCGCGGCTCCCGCGGCGGACCAGCAGAGCGTCGGTGCCCATTGGAACAGCGGCGCGTAGCTCGGGTCGGTCTGGAAACCGCTGGCGACGGCGGCCATGCGGGCGAAGGTCGCCAGCGCCAGCGCGGAAAACATCAGGCCAACGAGCCGCCCTTGATGACCGTTTTCGCTGATCGTCAAAGCCGCGGTGACCGCGCTCATCAGGATGCAGCCCCAGGCCGCGCCGGCGACAAACTGCGCCGCGATCAGCATGTCCAGCCCTGTCGCGGCACCGGCGGCGAGGACTGCGGCGCCACCGATCAGGCCGGCGCCGCCCATCACCACCACGCCTCCCCAGCGCCGGGTGAGCAGGCTCGCGGGGAACATCGCGATATTGAAGCCGATCCAAAACACCGGCATCAACAGATCGAGGTCCGCCGGCTTGGCGAAACGCAGGAACAGCGGCGCGCTGTTGATGGCGAAATGCAACTGATAGCCGAGCCCGAGCACAACCATGGCTATCACAAAGAGCAAAGAAGACCCGGTCAGGGAATCGCGCTTGCTCACCGCCTGCGAAACCGACGCCGGATTCGCCACAGCTTGCCGGGCCAGCGCGCGTTCCACGCTCGCAAGTCCCAGAACGGTCAGCAGCAACGCCGTGCTGGATAGCGCGAAGGGCAGGCGCGGGTCGAGGTTGCGGAGCGTGACCGTCAGATAAGGCGCGGCGGCTCCGGCCAGGCCGAAGCCAAGCATCGCCAGGCTCGACAGATAGGGGATGGCTGGCCGCGCGGCATATTTGCCCAGCAGCATGAGCGGCGGCGCGCGCAACGCCGAGGAGGTGACCGCCCATAGCACAGTGAGCCCGAGGAACCACGGCTGGGCGCTGCTGCCGATCCCGGCGACAAAGGGCAAGGCCAGGAAGGCGATGCAGGATAATGCCGTGATGGCGGCAACCCAGTATCCTAAGCGACCAACAAGATTGGAAACCCGGTCCGCGGCGACGCCCATGGCAACGTCGGTGACGGTGAAGATCGCCTGATCGAGCATCAAGATGAAGATCACCGCGGTGCGGGGGATGCCGACCTCCGCGGCGAGCCGCGGCAGGAAGATGGCATAGACGGTCCAGCCCAATGTGAAGAGGAGCTGCACCAGCGCCAAGTAAATACCGGCCCGATGCGGAATGGAGGTGGACATCATCGTCAGGCTGCCCCGGACAGGTCGGATGGAGAATGGCAAAGTAGGCCATAGTCGACTTCGCCGGCAACAGCCGCCGCCATCCCCCGGCCGGTCATCGCCCATTGATTGTCGCTTACGTCAAAGTGCGGACGGGAAGTCACTTGAATTTGCCCGGGATAACCGCGCAAGGTAGGGACAAGCAGAGCCAGCAGTCCGACTGGCAGCACCAGGGAGGAAGCGATGACCAAGATGCTTACCGCGGCCAGCCTATGCGGGAGCGCCACGCTCGCCGGGTTTCTTGCAACCGGGCCGGCCATGGCCGCCTGGGAACCGACCAAGCCGATTGAGATCGTCGTTGCCGCCGGCGCCGGTGGCGCTTCCGACCAGATGGCGCGGATGATGCAGGCCGCGATCCAGAAGAACAGCTTGATGAAGCAGCCGGTGGTGGTGTCGCTCAAGGGCGGCGCATCCGGCGCCGAGGCGCTGATGTATATGAAGGGCAGCGAAGGCGATCCCAACAAGGTGCTGATTGCCTATTCGCTCATTTACATGCTGCCGCTGTCGGCGAAAATTCCTTTCAACTGGCGCGAGCTGACGCCGGTTTCGGTGATCGCGCTCGATCAGTTCGTGCTCTGGGATAACACCACGCTGCCGTACAAAAACGTGAAAGAATTCGTCGAAGCCGCCAAGGCCGCCAGTCCACCGTTCAAGATGGGCGGCACCGGCTCCAAGCGCGAGGACCAGGTCCTTACCGTGTTCATGGAGAAGAAGACCGGCGCCAAATTCGCCTATCTGCCCTATACCTCGGGCGGCGAGGCGGCGACACAGCTTGTCGGCAACCACACCGCGTCCAACGTCAACAACCCATCGGAAAATCTTGAAGTCTGGCGCGCCGGCCAAGTGCGGGCGCTGTGCGTCTTCGACAAGGAGCGCATCGCCTACAAGACCAAGGTCACCGAGACGCAATCGTGGAACGATATCCCGACCTGCAAGGAAGAGGGGCTCGACGTCCAGTATCTGATGCTTCGTGCGATGTTCCTGCCCGGAAAAGTGACGCCCGAGCAGCAGGCGTTCTACGTCGACCTGTTCCAGAAGGTGACCCAGACGCCGGAATACCGGGACTACATGGAAAAGCAGGCGCTGAAGCCGATCTTCCTCACCGGCAAGGATATGCTGCAGTTCCTCGAGGAGGACGACAAGCTCAACACGTCGCTGATGAACGAAGCGGGCTTCGTGGCCAAATAGCATTGGCGG
>JAXDOR010000006.1:0-10029 GCA_034668825.1 Alphaproteobacteria bacterium
TCCAGGTTCTCGGCGAGAGTGTCGCTAAGCCGCCGCGCCATTGCCTCGTCAGCGGCGAGGCGCGCAATACGAGTAACGCCGGTTGGGGTTGATTTCTTTGCCATCAAGCAACAAAGCCGCGCTGTGCCGTGCAGGCACCTTTTTCCACCGGCAACACGCGGTTATCCACAAGCTTATTCACAGGACGCGAACAGCCGCCAGCGCAGCTTCAATGCCGCCGCCGTTTGAGGAGCTGAGATAGCCGGCAGGAAACTTGCGCCCTTTTTCACAGACCTTCACAGTCTATCCACGCGGTTTTCACAGGCTTATGCACAGCTCCGCGCCTGCGCGCCGGGACTTGACCCGCGCATGCATCTGCCTTCCAACAATGTCATGGAAAATTCCCCCGCTGCTCACAAGCAAAAACGTCCGAAAACCCTGCGGCGCTGGTTCGAGAGCACGTCGAACCGCACCTTCGCCGTCTATCCGGCCCTCGTGGCCGCGTTCCAATATCTTTGGACCGGCGGGCATATCGATTTCCACTACTCTGGTCTGCCGCTGCTGATCTGGGGATACGCGCAGTACCGTCTGGTGGGAAATTTCCGCGAGCGGCTCGGCGGCGGCGGCCCCGGCATCGCTATCCCGCCGGACCGCATCGTCGATTTCGGGCCTTACGCCTACACGCGCAACCCGATGTATCTCGGCCATCTCATCTTCATGCTCGGGCTGGCGATCACGTTTTGGTCGTGGGCGGCGCTACTACTGCTCGCCTTTCACATCTTCTGGTTCCAACGGCGCGTGGCCGAAGACGAGGAACGGCTGACAAAACTATTCGGCGTGCAATACACCGACTATCAGCGGCGCGTGAAGCGCTGGATTCCGTTCGTCGTCTGACGCCGTCACAGCCTCCGTCCTCATCCTGAGGAGCGCGCGGCGCGCGCGTCTCGAAGGATGGGCCGCCTGCATCCTTCGAGACGGCGCACGAAAGTCAGTATGCCGAGTGAGGCTTGAAACCGCGCCTCCTCAGGATGAGGTTTGTTGTTTTCGCTGCAGCCTTCGGATCGCCTGATCGAGCGCGGAGAGAAACGCCGAGCGGTCGCGCGGCGAAAACGGGCGGGGGCCGCTCGTGGTCTCGCCCGCCGAACGGATGTCCGTCATCAGGTCGCGCACGGCGAGCGCCATGCCGATGGATTCTTCCGTGAATGGCTTGCCGGTAGGTCCGATGACCGAAGCGCCCACTTTAACGCAGCGGCTGGCGAGCGGGATGTCGGCGGTGATGACGACGGCGCCGGCGTCCGCGCGCTCGACGATCCAGTCATCGGCGGCGTCCGGCCCAGCCGCTACCACGACGCGCTCGATCAGCGGGTCATGCGGCACGCGGATGAAACTGTTGGCCACCACGAAAACCGGCAGTCCGTGCCGCTCGGCTACCCGATAGACCTCATCCTTCACCGGACAGGCGTCGGCGTCGACATAGATGCGGATCGGCTTTGGCGTTGAGCTGGTCGGATCGGACATGGGTGCCGGTGCAGAGGGATTAAGGGCTCGGTAGCCGGTCGATGGTATCTTTCCACCGGCGTTCTCGAAAATCGTGTCGACTTGGAACAATCATTGAGGGTCCACGTTAACCTCTTCACTCCGCAATATTTTATGTCGAGTAATAGAGAAAAAGTTCCATGGAAGTACCCCCTCGCTCCGGGATCGAAGGCCAGCTTGAGAAGATTGTGGGCGGGCTGAGCGCGGCAACGAATGTCGTTCAATTCGAGCCCGCGCACAAACAATTCGAGGAATCCCTGCAAGAGCGTGAGCGCCGGTTTCGCGAGCTTTTGGGCGCGTTGCCGGCCGCGATTTACACCACCGACGCCGCGGGGCGGATAACTTATTTCAACGAAGCCGCTGCCGAGCTATGGGGCCATCGCCCGCAACTGGGAACCAGCGAATGGTGCGGGTCCTGGAAGCTTTATTGGGCCGACGGGACGCCGTTACCCCACGATCAGTGCCCGATGGCGATAGCTCTGAAGGAAAATCGGCCGGTTAGGGGCGCTGAGGCCATCGCCGAGCGGCCGGATGGCACGCGAATCCCGTTTATTCCCTATCCGACCCCGCTTCGCGACCAACAGGGCAAGCTCGTAGGCGCGGTGAATATGCTTGTGGACATCACCGAGCGCAAACAGGCCGAGGAGCGGCAGGAACTGCTGCTTCGCGAAGTGCATCACCGCGTGAAGAATACGCTCGCCACCGTGCAGGCGATCATGGGCTCGACGGCGCGCGCGTCCGCGACGATCGAAGATTTTCAAGTTTCCTTCGGCGCGCGCATAGGCTCGCTCTCGCGAACGCATCTTATGCTGACCGAAGAGGCAGGGGACAGCATCCCCTTTAAAGATTTGCTGTGCAATGAGTTGAATGCCTTTGATGACGGCAGCACCAAACGCCTGGTACTCAAGGGCCCGCCGGTGGATGTGCCGTCAAAGATCGCGGTGCCGCTCGCCATGGCGATTCACGAATTGACCACGAATGCCGCCAAATATGGTTCGTTGTCGGTGTTCGGCGGTTGCGTCAACATTTCCTGGAGCTTGAACATATCCGCCGAGGGCCGCACGTTGCGTTTTGATTGGTCCGAGTTGGATGGACCGCCGGTGACGCCGCCCGGCCGCGAGGGGTTTGGATCCAAGATCCTCAAGCGGGCGCTCACCGACCAATGCCAGGCCAAGGTCATTCTGGATTACCGCCCGAAGGGGCTGCACGCGCGCATCGTCGTGCCGCTTCCCGCCGACGACGCAACGTAGCCTCGTCGCAGCGCGACTTACGCGCCGCTCCGATTACCAGCGATTCAAAAAACAAGAAGGGCTGCTCGCGAGAGCAGCCCTTCCATTGTCGACCGCGGTCCGCAGGTTTTGCCTGCACGACCGTGATGCGTCACATCACGCGGCGCGGACCTCGGTAGAGGCGAGGATCCAGGTGGACGCCGGCGACCGCGGCGAGAGACAATGAGACACTGGATCACCTCCTTTCGGTTGTTGACGATGACGCCAATGTAAGGCGGCGGACGTGATTCTGGAAGCCCCACTGACCTTACTTGACTGGTCTTTGACCTTGCCGGGCCCGGCCTGGACGCAGGGCCGTCGTTACCGCCCTGCGAGCTGGATGCGCCAGGCCCGCGATGACGTCCTCGCCAACCTCGATTGGCAAGCCATCGCCGATGGCGATGATGTGGGGGGTGACGCTGGTTTCTGAAGCCACAGCCGGTCCGGAGGCCGGGAGGCGAATATAGTGTCGCAGGCATAGTCCAAGTTTACGCCTATTCCATCATCCGATTACGGCTGGTTTCGGATGCGCACATCACCGGCAGCAATTCCCGCTTCCAAAGGGAAGGGGAGTTGCTCCGGTCTCAGTTTGATCTCTGTTTGATCCCAAAGAACGAATCGCTATCGGCGATTCGCAGCGGGAAAAGTAATGAACGAAATCTAACGAAGCCCCAGCTGGGCCGGATTCGCGATCACTTCTTTTTCTTTGCGCCCGCGCGCTTCTTGCCGCGCCGCTGTGAATTCAGCGAGACGCCCAAGGCCAGCGCCTTCTGCCGTACCGCGCCTTCGGTGCGCTTGAGCAGCTTGGCGATTTGCGACGCGCGGACCAAACTCTTGGCGGAAGATTTCAACGCCTTGACGTCTATGCTCGCCCATGCGCGCCGCTTTTTCGTTCCTTTAGCCAATGTAGCCTCCTGAAATATCTTTGATGGGAGTCGCATTATAGCATCGATGTGGTACGGGGAAAACAAACAAATTCATCAAAAGCTTTGATCGGGATTAATACTATCGGATACAACTTCAACGTCTCGATGATGCGTTTGGTGACGCCGGCGTCTGCCCTCGGCCATGCTTTGCATCAATCACAGTGAAAAAGAACCACAGGCATCAGTTGCCGTAAGTCGGATAATATGGCCGGTAGAATTGCCGCGAGCCATAGGCTCGCTCCGGCTGCGGATAGGCGTAGAAGTCGTCCGGCAGGGAACGCGTCGCGTATCCCATCGTTTCGTCCGCCTCGGGCTGGCGCTGCATACGCCGCGCCACCACCGGCGCATCCTCGCCGCCTTTGATCACCACCTTGGTGTTGCTCATGCCTTGCTCTTTCACCAGGGCGAAGAGCTTGGCGGCATTGTTCGGCGCCAGCCGCACGCAGCCATGCGATGCGCGCGAGCCCAGATGCCGGGTATCGAGGCTGCCGTGGATGGCGTGACCCTCGCCGGTGAAGAAAATGGAATGCGGCATCGGCGCGTCGTCCCATTCCTTCGAATAGTGATCCTCTTCCATGCGGAACGGGCGGAAGGAGCCGGACGGCGTGGAATAGCCGGAGCGCCCGGTGGACACCGGCCAGGTCCAGCGCTGCTCGCCGTCGACCGAGACTGTCATCTTCTGCGCCGCCTTGTCGATGCTGACGAGGATGCTCGCGTCGGCGTGTTGCGTTGTTGCGCTGCAAAGCCCCGCGGCCAGGAAAGCCACGGCGAGGAAGCGGGAAAGCTGCATGGGAATGACCTAATCAGCGCGGAAAGTGACGCCGATTCAACAATCGCGGCGCGGGCTTTTGGTTCCGGTGCCGGCTGGACGCGGAACCTGAATGCCTAACGAACCGTTGCCCTTAGGGGCGTGTCGTCATCGCGGAGAACAAGCATGAGCAAACAACGGCACCTAGTTCGCGCCCGCGGCCGCCCGCCCACCGAATTCGCCAACACGCCGGAGGTCAGCGACGCAGATGCCGCCGCGCTGCCCTCCGCTACCGGCCGCGAGGAAGGCTTGGCCGAGGACGAGACGCTGAGCGATTTCGAGGCGGAAGTTTTGTCCCACGAAGGCGGCGGCCGGCCGATGAGCGAAGTCACCGCCAATCCGGATCCTAGAAGGCCGGAAGAGACCGAGGACGGCCTCGACGAAGTCGAAGAGGCGCTGCGCCGCGCGGCGGAAGATCCGGTGAGCGGGCGGGAAAAGCTCTGACATGAGCAAGCCCCTCGTGGTCTCCATTCCGCACCGGCTCGGCAAGGAAGAAGCCGTGCGCCGGCTCAAATCCGGCATGGGCAATGTGCGCAGCCATTACAGCCACCTAATGTCGGTGCAGGAGGAGACCTGGAACGGCGACCAGCTTCGCTTCCATGTCACCGCGCTCGGCCAAGCGGCGGGCGGCGCCATTGATGTCTTCGCCGATCACGTCCGCCTGGAAGTCACGTTGCCTTGGCTGTTGCACAAGATCGCCGAGCGCATCGCGCCCACGATCCGCAAGGAAGGCACGCTGATGCTGGAAAAGCCGAAGTGAATGTTTAGCGAAGGGCGATAACGCGAACCGTCCGCACGTCGTCGGCCGAGCCGCGTTGATCGAACTGGCAGCGTTGCTCGTAATTGGGCCAGCTGCGCACGGAGCAAGGCGCTCCTTTTACCAGGACCGACAGGCGGTCGCCCTTGGCGAGAGCTTGCTGTGTGTCCTTGGCCGGAGTCGCCGCTTCCGCATTCGGTACGCCCGCTGACAAAAAGGCCGCCGCGCTGGCGCCCAGTGCGATGGCGAAAACCCCGGTGATGGATTTGGCGGCGATGGATTTGAGCATTTGAACCCCCTGGACGCATCCTGCTTCCACGGCGACAACATCCATTGCGGTTAAAAGTTCCGATACTGAACGGTATTCAGCGCGATATTACTTATAAAGCTCCAGTTAACGTGCCGGATAATGCTTGTAAAACGTAGCCTTTCCGCTGAATTGCGCTGTAAATCTTAAATATTTAGACGCCCCCCATAAAATAATTCCCAAGTATTTACGGCCTAATTATTTATCCGTAGGAACCTTATCCTCCCCCGAGACTTATCCCTGCATTCACAGGGGTAGGGTCATGAACTTCCATCGCGCCGCACGAACATCCGCTGGCCTCCTCGCCGCAGGAGCCGCCCTCTGGATCGGCACCGCCGCCGCGGCGCCGCTGCCGGCTGCCTACCCCAGCAACTCCGGTGCCTTATTCGCATCGGTGATGCGCGGCGATGTTCCGGAGCAGGCCGACGACACGGACCGCTCCCCCGACCTGCGCCGCCAGGTGGTCGATTATCCCGCCAACGCCGCCGCCGGCACCGTCGTCATCGATACCGAGCAAACCTACCTCTATTTCATCCTCGGCGAGGGCAAGGCGATCCGCTACGCCATCGGCGTCGGCCGTGACGGCTTCACCTGGTCCGGCGCGCAGTCGGTGACCCGCAAGGCGGAGTGGCCGGATTGGACGCCGCCGCAGGAGATGATCGACCGTCAGCCGTATCTGCCGCGTTGGATGGCCGGCGGCGAAGGCAACCCGCTCGGCGCCCGCGCGATTTACCTCGGCAGCACGGTCTACCGGATTCACGGCACCAACATGCCGGACACGATTGGGCAGAAGGTGTCGAGCGGCTGTATCCGCATGGTGAACGAGGATGTGATCGATCTCTATGCCCGCATCGAACTCGGCGCCAAGATCGTCGTGCTCCCGAACCACAACCACATTGCGCTGATACCCAACAAACATTCGCTTTAATAACGTCAACGAAGGAGATCGATCATGCGCTCTATGCTTAAGGCTGGAATGCTGGTGTTGGCGCTCGCGGTCCTCCCGGTTGCCGCCCAGGCCGGAACTTTGGAAGGCGCCGCCATCGGCGCGGGCTCCGGCGCCGTGATCGCGGGACCTCCAGGCGCGGTCGTCGGCGGCGTGATTGGAGCCGTGGTCGGCGGCCCGAATCTCGTTAGGCACGCGCGCGTCCGCCATTGCTGGATCAACAATGGTCACCGCCGCTGCGCCTGGCGCTAAGCGCCCGAGCAGGGCCGTCTCATCCAATCCCCGGCGGCCCATTGGCCGCCGGCCTTTCTCATACCAGGAGCTGTGTCATGACCGAGACCGCAGCAAACCACATGTCCACCACGTATCTGCGCGCGCAAGGCGACCGTTGCCAGCGGCTGTCGCGAAACTGCATGGATCTCGGCATCGCGAGAGACCTGCGGCTTATGGCCCAGGAGTATTTTGACGCATCCGACCTGCAGGCAAGAAGCTCGGTCCTCGAACGGCACTGAGGTATCGTGAGGCCTGCGCGCAGGCGGACACCGGGCTCGCTCGCGGCGGTCGCTTCCCAACCGCAAACGCGCTAGCATCCCGCCGCGCGCATGGGGCGGCGCAGGGAGACTTCCATGTATCTGTCGGGCGAAAGCATCGTCGTTATTCTCATCGTCGGCCTGATCGCCGGCTGGCTTGCCGGCAAGATCGTGCGCGGCACCGGCTTCGGGCTGATCGGCGACATCGCCATCGGCATCGTCGGCGCGCTGATCGCGAGCTGGCTGTTCCCGCGGCTCGGCATCGCGCTCGGCACCGGCCTGCTGCGCGAAATCCTCGACGCCACCATCGGCGCGGTGCTGTTGCTGCTGGTCATCCGCCTCATCCGCGGCGGCGGGCGCTGGTAAGCGCGTGGCGCGGGCTGACCTGGATGGCGCGTAAAAACGCGAAAGTCGCATCAACATGACAGTGAATTTTCCTAATCTGAGCCGCAGCTACGACGCCACGCGGCGCGTGGTTCGTTTCTGGGGCTATGACCGCTCCATGGAAAATTCGTTCTACGTGACCGCGGATGCGCTGGCGCGGATTCAACCGGATTTGCAGCCGGACGAGGCGGGTCTTCTGCGTGCCTTCGATAGCAACCGCGAGCGCATCCTCGCGACCGCGGCGAAGGTCTATGCGCGCGGCCGCAAGGGCTCCTACGATCTCAACGTCGCCGACTTTTGACGACGCTGCTGTTTTGGCGCCCGCGCCGGCATGGGCTGGCGCGCTTTTTCGATTTTAACCGGGGGAAAGATTGTGAACGATATTAATGCCAATCAAACGCACAGCCGGCCGTCGCGCATGACGTTGCTCATCGCCATCGGGGTCATTGTCTTCATCACCGTGATCGTGAATTGGGGAGCCATCTCGACCTTCGCCCATATTCCTCAGCTCAAACGCGCTGTCGGGATGTGAGTTCGGCTTTAGTGGGAGCCTAAGGGGCCCTCACACCCTCTCCACAAAACTATCCACCACGCGCTTCTCGCCGGCCTTGTCGAAGGCGATGGTGAGCTTGTTGCCTTCCACCGCGACCACGTTGCCGTTGCCGAATTTCTGGTGGAACACGCGGTCGCCTTTGGCGAATTCCGAGACCGCCCCGGTGGATTTCGCCACCAGCTCGCCCTCGATGGTAAGCGGCGCGCGCGCGGTGGAGGGTTTGCCTTCGCGCGGATCGTAGCGGCGCTGACCGTTTTCCTCGAAGCCAGAGCGCGCGGATTGCGCGCGGCTCGCCTGCGCCCGCTGCCAGCCCGGCGTCGTGTAGCTTGAGCCGAAGGCATTCAACTCGACAAAGCGCGAGGCGCCATAGGCGCCGCCGAAACCGAAGCCGCCCTTGCTCTCGGTGACTTCCACATGCGCCTCCGGCAATTCGTCGAGGAAGCGCGAGGGAATGTTGCTCGACCAGGTGCCGTGCATGCGCCGGTTGGTGGCGAAATAGATCTTTGCCCGCTTGCGCGCGCGCGTCAGCCCCACATGGCCGAGGCGGCGTTCTTCTTCCAGCCCGGCGCGGCCCTGGTCGTCGAGCGCGCGCTGATGCGGAAACAGGCCTTCCTCCCAGCCGGGGAGAAACACGGTGTCGAATTCCAAGCCCTTGGCCGCATGCAGCGTCATGATGGAAACGCTGTCGACCCCTTCGCCCTTGTCGGTATCCATCACGAGAGAAATGTGTTCGAGGAAACCTTGCAGATTCTCGAATTCCTCCATGGAGCGCACCAGCTCCTTCAGGTTTTCCAGGCGGCCGGCGGCGTCGGCGCTGCGGTCCTTCTGCCACATCTCGGTATAGCCGCTCTCGTCGAGCACGATTTCCGCCAACTCGTTGTGCGGCAGCGCGTCCTTCTGCGCGCGCCAGCGGTCGAAGCATTCGAGCAAGCCGCGCAGCGCGCCGCGCGGTTTCGGCTTCATCTCGTCGGTGGCGACCATGGCGCGGGCGGCATCCATCAGCGGAATGCGCTGCTTGCGCGCGTGGTCGTGCAGCATCTGCACCGCGGCGTCGCCCAGCCCACGCTTCGGCACATTGACGATGCGCTCAAAGGCGAGGTCGTCCGCCGGCGAATTCACCGCGCGTAAATAGGCCAGCGCGTCGCGGATTTCAGCGCGCTCGTAAAATCGCGGACCGCCGATGACGCGATAGGGCAGGCCGAGCGTGACGAAACGATCCTCGAATTCGCGCATCTGGAACGAGGCGCGCACCAATATCGCGATCTGGTCGAGCTTGTGGCCTTGGCGCTGAAGCTGCTCGATCTCCTCGCCGATGGCGCGGGCTTCTTCTTCGGAATCCCAGGAGCCGGTGACGGTGACCTTTTCGCCCAACATGTCCTCGGTGCGCAACGTCTTGCCGAGCCGGCCTTCGTTATGCGCGATCAGGTGCGAGGCGGCGGCGAGGATGTGGCCGGTGCTTCGGTAGTTGCGCTCCAGCCGGATAACTTTCGCGCCGGGGAAGTCGTGGTCGAAGCGCAGGATGTTGTCCACCTCCGCCCCGCGCCAGCCATAGATCGACTGATCGTCATCGCCGACGCAGCAGATGTTTTTCTGGATGCGGGATAACGCTGCGGGAGCTATCGTCGATCGCTTACTTCCCCTCTCCCCTTGTGGGAGAGGGTGCCGAGCAGCCGTAGGCTGCGAGGCGGGTGAGGGGTCCGGCATCTCCGCATGTGATGCGCGCGCCGACCCCTCACCCGGCTCGCTGCGCTCGCCACCCTCTCCCACAAGGGGAGAGGGAAGAGAAGACTGCGCCAACAACCGCAGCCACAAATATTGCGCGACGTTCGTGTCCTGATACTCGTCCACCAGGATATATTTGAACCGCTCCTGATATTGCCGCAGCACGCCCGGGTGCTCGCGGAACAGCCGGATATTCTCCAACAACAGATCGCCGAAGTCGGCGGCGTTGAGGGTCTTCAGCCGCGCCTGAAAGGCGGTATAGAGTTTCTTGCCTTTGCCATTGGCGAAGCTCGCGCCTTCGCCAGGCGGAACT
>JAXDOR010000007.1:0-2679 GCA_034668825.1 Alphaproteobacteria bacterium
CATAAAGCTGATTGTTGGCGTCGAGCTTGCTTGCCTGCTCGACCATCTGCCGATAGAGCGCGTCCATCGCCTCGCGGCTGGGCGCGATTTGCTGAAAGTGTACGGAGCTTTCTGTCATCAACACCGAGATCGGCGCTGCATAGACGTAATGTTTCGGATTTTTCTCGTAATTGCCGCCTTTCCAATCAGGATCGTTCCTGATCGCCTCGATGCCAATGCGCCGGTACATCCAGTTGCGGCCGCTGATCGCGATCGGCTGGCTCGCAATCGGCACCAGGGCATCCATAAAATCGGGATGCATCTCGCCCCACATCCAGGCTTGCATGCCGCCCATCGAGGTGCCGAGTACGAGCCGCAGGTGCTTGAGGCCGAGATGTTCTGTCAGCAGGCGATGGGTTGCGACGACCATGTCAGCGTAGCGGTAGTGCGGGAATGTCATCCGCAAGCCGTCGCTCGGTTTTGACGAATCACCGCGGCCGATTCCGTCCGGGATGACGATGAAATATCTTTGAGCGTCAAGCGGGGCGCCGGGCGCAAACAATTCATTGGCCAGAGTTGGCTGCAGCCAGTTCTTTGACGTGCCACTTGTACCGTGGAGGAGAAGCACGCCGTTGACGATATCGCCTGTGGCGTTGCGCTTTGGGCTCCCGAGCGTGACGTAATGGATTTTCAGCTCCGGCAGAACCTCTCCCGAGGCAAAGCCAAAGTCTTTTAGCACAACGTCGCTTTCGCGCTGGTCGGGCCAAGCGGTCTGCGCCACGGCGGGCAACCCGACGGCGAGAAGGAGTACGGCGGCAGCAACGGTGGTGAAATTCAAATATTGACGGCGGAAATGTTCCATTCGATCACCTCGTTGGTATGCGCATTACAATATCACGGATCACTTGCAGCTATATGACCGATCTCTTAATGGTCCCGGCGAAAAGAACCGCTGTATTTGCGCAATCCAAAGTAACGCGAATGGCACTTCGCGGACGTGCCGACTTGTCTAACGCATGCCCCTACGATGCGCTCGATACGGAGGCCGGAAGGGCGGCCGTTTGTAGGACTTGGACGATGTCATGATGCGGGCAAGGCAATCACTCACGGTGAGTTGGCCCGCACCACAGCCCCGATCATCAATATCGGTCGTTTTGCCGCCGGCGACGTCAAAAATATGAAAAATGTGATTGCATGCCGCCTCGGCGGCATTTAGGCAACCAAACGAACCGAAAATGGAGTTCAATACATGGCTGACCAGAAGACGGGCCTTGTTATCACGGCCCATCCCGGGGATTTCGTCTGGCGGGCGGGCGGCGCCGTCGCGCTGCACGCCAAGAAGGGCTACCGCGTCAAGATCGTCTGCATGTCGTTCGGCGAGCGCGGCGAAAGTCAGTTTGCCTGGAAGGAAGCCGGCGCCACACTGGCGACGGTGAAAGCGGGCCGCAAGGACGAGGCCGAACGCGCAGCGGCGCTGCTCGGCGCCGAAATCGAGTTCTTCGACTGCGGCGACTATCCGCTCAAGCTCAACGAGCAGCATTTCGACCGCATGGTCGACATCTACCGCGAGCTCAACCCCGCCTTCGTACTCACCCACGCGCTGGAAGACCCGTACAACTTCGATCATCCCAACGCCGCGCATTTCGCGCAGGAGACCCGCGTGGTGGCGCAGGCCATGGGGCATAAGCCCGGCGCGAAGTACAAATATTCGGCGCCGCCTGTGTTCCTGTTCGAGCCGCATCAGCCGGAGCAATGCAACTATAAGCCCGACCTCATTCTCAAGATCGACGAGGTCTGGGAGCAGAAGTACAAGGCGTTCCAGATCCTCGCCGCGCAGAAACATCTGTGGGGCTACTACGAACGCGTGGCGCTCAACCGCGGCATCCAGGGCTCGCGCAATACCGGCGTGCCGATGACCTACGGCGAGGCCTATCAAACGCTGTTCCCGCGCGTCACCGAAACGCTGGGCTGAGGCGAGAGGAAACCACATGAAAAACGTTGTCGTCCGCAATATCAAACGCGCCGATCCCAATGCGATCGCCACCTTCGAAAAGCACGGCGTGTCCACCACGCATGAAGCGCTCGGCCGCTACCAATTGATGAAGCCTTACATGCGGCCGATCTGGGCCGGCGCCTGCATCGCGGGTCCCGCGGTCACGATCCTGGCGCAGCCCGGCGACAACTGGATGCTCCACGTCGCCATCGAGCAGTGCCAGCCCGGCGATATCGTCGTGCTCGGCTGCACCGCCGACAACACCGACGGCATGATCGGCGATCTCATCGCGACCTCGCTGAAGGCGCGCGGCGTGAAGGGCGTCATCATCGATGCCGGCTGCCGCGACGTTGCCACGCTCAAGGACATAGGTTTCCCGATCTGGGCGCGCGCGATCTCGTCGAAGGGCACCGTCAAGGCGACGCTGGGCTCGGTCAACATTCCGGTGGTCTGCGCCGGCGTGAACGTCGAGCCGGGCGACGCCATCGTCGCCGACGACGACGGTGTCGTCGCGGTGCCGAAGAAATACGCCGTCGAAACCGCGGCGAAGGCGCAGAAACGTTTCGACGACGAAGATGCCAAGCGCAAGAAGCTGGCGTCCGGCATCCTCGGGCTCGACATGTACAATATGCGCGAGCCGCTGGCGAAGGCCGGCCTTATCTATGTCGACAATCCCGAAGACGTTTGAACAGGTCACCGCTGTAGAT
>JAXDOR010000008.1:0-46201 GCA_034668825.1 Alphaproteobacteria bacterium
ACGATAAAGCCGCCGACTCCGCCGACCACGGCGCCTATCGGGCCGCCAACAATCGCGCCGCCGACCGCGCCCGCGGTCGCGCCGCCGACTGCGCCGCCCTGGGCATAAGCCGCAAGCGGGATCATTAGGGCGCCGAGAACGACGCCCGCTGCCAGCATTTTATGTGTCATGGAATATTCCTTGGGTGCCGGCGGCCTCGTGGACGCCGTGCAGCGGAATCAACGCCGCACCAGCTTGGATGTTCCATCTTTTAAGGCTAAACGCGGATTATAAAGTTGATCAATATTGCTCACTACACTGGCTTGTATCAACACAGCCCGTGCAGTTAACCGACGCCTCTTTCAGCAAATACAAAAAGTCTATATCTCGCCATCATGCACCTGATTCAAATCCTGCTGCCGCTGTACGACAACGCCGGCAACGCCTTTGGCGAGGAGCTCTACAGCAACGTGCGGCGCGAGCTAACCGAGCGCTTCGGTGGCCTCACCGCTTTCACCCGCGCCCCCGCGCAGGGGCTTTGGAAAGCTGAGGGTAAGACCAAGCGCGACGACATCGTGGTATTCGAGGTGATGGCGGAGGAACTCGATGCCGAGTGGTGGCGCGGCTATCGCCACACTCTCGAAAAGACCTTCCGCCAGGACACCATCGTCGTTCGCGCGCAGCCGATCGCGCTCCTGTAGGCCTAGAACTCCAGGTTCCACGCGGGAAAGCGCCCATTTGCAAGGTTTCGTCGGCCGATTGGGGCAATACATTTAGTGGCAAAATCAGCAAGATAATGCTAGGGCTTCGCTGATCGGTCCACCTCTGGGCTCCGGAGAAAATGCCGCTGATGCTGGCACCGCCAATCAAGTCCAAGCGCCGCTTCCAGCTCATCCTGCTGAAGCCGTCGCATTATGACGATGACGGCTATGTCATCCGCTGGTGGCGGGCGCTGATTCCGTCGAACTCGCTTGCAGCCGTCTATGGGCTGGCGCTCGATGCCGCGCAGCGGCAGGTGCTCGGCTCGGACGTGCAGATCGACATCGACGTGATCGACGAGGCCAACACACGCGTCAACGTCCCGAAGCTGATCAAGCGATTCCGCAAACACGGAAATTTCGGCCTGCTCAGCCTGGTCGGCGTGCAGTCGAATCAGTATCCGCGCGCGCTCGACATCGCGCGCCCGTTTCGCGAGGCCGGCATTCAGGTGGCGATGGGCGGATTCCACGTCTCCGGCTGTCTCTCTATGCTCGACGGCGACGCCATCGATCTTGAGCTTTGCCGCGAGATGGGCATCACCATCTTTGCCGGCGAAGCGGAGGACCGCTTCGACGCCTTCCTGCGCGACGCCGCCGAAGGCCGCATGCGGCCGCTCTACAATTACATGGACGATCTGCCGTCAATCGGGGGAACGCCGATCCCCTTCCTGCCGCACGAATTCGTCAAGCGCACCGCCGGCACCAACACCAGCTTCGATGCCGGACGCGGCTGCCCGTTCCAGTGTTCGTTCTGCACCATCATCAACGTGCAGGGCCGCAAGTCGCGTTTCCGCACTCCGGACGATATCGAGCGGGTCATCCGCGAAAATCAGGCGCAGAATATTTTCCGCTTCTTCATCACCGACGACAACTTCGCCCGCAACAAGGAATGGGAGCCGATTTTCGACCGGCTGACCAAGCTGCGCGAGGTCGACAAGATTCCGCTTGGGCTGATGATCCAGGTGGACACCATGTGCCACAAGATCCCGAAGTTCATTGAGAAGGCGAAAAAGGCCGGCGTGACGCGTGTCTTCATCGGTCTCGAGAACGTCAATCCCGACAATCTGGCGGCTGCCAAAAAGAAGCAGAACAAGATCACGGAATACCGCAAGATGCTGCTGGCCTGGAAGGCGCAAGGCATTTTCGTCTATGCCGGCTATATCCTCGGCTTCCCCGGCGATACGCCGGCCTCGATCCGCCGCGATATCGAAATCATCCAGCGCGAACTGCCGCTCGATCTGCTCGAGTTCAACATCCTCACGCCGCTGCCCGGTTCCGAAGATCACAAGGTGCTCTGGAAAAAGGGCACGGACATGGATCGCGATCTTAACAAATACGATCTGGAGCACGTGGTCACCGATCATCCGACCATGTCGCGGCAGGAGCTGCAGGCGATCTACGAAGAGGCCTGGGCGATCTACTACACCCCCGAGCATATCGAGACGCTGCTGCGGCGCGCGGTCGTGACCAAGGTTCCGATGATGAGTCTGGCCAAGGTGCTGGTGCAATTCTCCACCATGATGCAGCTGGAAAAGGTGCATCCGCTGCAAAGCGGGCTCATCCGCATGAAGCATCCCTCCGAGCGGCGGCCGAACTTCCCGGCGGAGAATGTGTTTGCTTTTTACCTGCGCCATCTGCGCAACTTGTTCGTGCGCAATACGCATTTCGTCAAGACGGCCTGGTGGATTCTGCAACTGAAGCGCCGCATCGAAAAAGATCCGAACCGTTTCGCTTACACCGACCAGGCGCTGACGCCGGTGACTGACGAGGAAGAAGAGACCTTCGACTTCCTCACCAAGACGGCGGGTGCCAAGGCCGCGATCGACCATTTCAAGAAAGTCGCGGCGCTGACGCACTGAGGGCGGTGTAATCTTCGCAGAGCTATCGCCGTGCGAAATTACGAGGGAAATGTATCTTAACAGAATCTTTACGAGGGTTCTGTTTTCGTTCTATACTGGCGAATCGCTAAAAGTCCCCAATCACGAACTCTCGCCAAACGATGGGAACACTATGAATCCGGCCGAGCTCGTTCTAGCGATTGTATCCAATCTTCCAGGTCAGGCAGTAAAGGGAAAAAAGCGATTACAGAAGCTTGCCTTTTTGCTCAAAGAAGCGGGCTTGCGATGCAATGTACGATTTGAAATTAGGGACTACGGTCCATTCAGTCGAGAAGTTGCATCTGCTGCAAACCTCTTAGCCGCTATCGGAAAAATAAGTGAAATCGAAGAACCCGTCGGTGCGTCACATACTTTTGTGACTGTATATCGTATAGTTTCTCGCTCGAACGATCAGGCCCAATTAGCAGATAAATACAAAAAGATATTAGCTCGGTTGGAAGCCTTTTCCAGCATTGAGCTTGAGGTTGCAGCAACAGTGCAATTTTATCGATCAGTAGGCTTGAGTGATGCGTCTGCTAAACAACGAACCATTGAGCTCAAGCCGACGAAGGCAACCCCTAATGTTTTGAAAAGTGTGCCTAAGGTATTGAGCTCTCTAGCCGCACCCGGTTGAGTCAGATGGTATGGATCGCGATCAACGAATAAGAGATCCAATACATAATCTTATTAGCTTTTCTATTCAGCGTTCTGAAGACTCTGTCCTGTGGGAACTTCTAAAAACTCCGCCCATACAACGGCTCAGACGCGTCAAGCAGTTGGGATTTTCCGAATTCGTATATCCCGGCGCCACACATTCTCGTTTCTCCCATGCTCTCGGCGCAATGCACATGGCTCGCCGCATGGTAGAGATATTTGAACGCAACGCGGTTTTCGCTTCGCGCAATGATCATAAACATAGACGCCTTTCTACATTAGCTGCCGCTCTCCTTCACGACATAGGCCATGGACCCTATTCTCATGTTTTTGAAGAGGTCTCCGCAAATCTCGAGCTAGATGAGAGCCACGAGGCTTACACGTTGGCAATTCTCGATACCAAAGAGATAAAAAATATTCTCAAGGAAAGTGGAATTTATGAAGATACCAAAAAGTTTTTCACTACCGAGGCTGGCTACGACCCGTACACTCGGATAATTTCGAGTCAGATGGATTGCGATCGCTTAGATTTTCTTACTCGGGATCGATATCATACTGGCCTCAGATCAGCTGCAATCGATTTAGAGTGGCTTTTTGATAGCCTGAGAATTGAGGAAGTGCCCATTGATCCTGTACACAGTCTAAAGGGATTTTCTTTTGTCGTGCTGCCGAAAGGAATTTCCGTAGTGGAGGAATTCGTCCTCTCGTACATGAGAATGTACCAGAACGTCTACTTTCATAAAACTACGCGCGCTGTTCAACATATGGTCACGGATGTTGTACGCATGGCGGCTACCGGAGAGATGCGGTCGAGTCGACTCGTAAAAGATCAGCCTCTTATAAAATTTTTCAAGGACAAACGTCATAGAACGACAGAGAATTATTTGAGACTTGATGATACGTCGATTATTTCTTTGCTGCGGGTAATAGCTGATGGAAATCAAGGGCCAATTTCCGATCTCGCAAATAGGTATTTTAAAAGAGATTCCTACAAATGTCTTGAGTTGCCAACGTCGAGTTCGGGCGAGATCTTAAAAAGTGCGTCGGCGCAATTTATCGATGTTCTTGCCGAAAAGAAAATCGAGTTCTTCGACGACCGCTTACCCGCGAAATCCTACAAACAATATGATGTAATGGACGAAAACTACCTGAAAAACATTTTGATAAAAAAAGATGGTGAGTACGAACCCTTGGGCACTGTTAGTGAGATTGTAAAAAATATCCCTCCTAAAATGATCCGCCTATATTTCCGCAATACTAAAGACCGAGATAAGGCTCATTCTCTTCTTGAGAAGTGTTTAGGGCGTATATCGAAATCGGCAGCGAAGCGCGCGAAACAGCCGCATCGTAAGAAACATAAATGAAAGCTGAATTGCTGCTGGCTTCTGTGCTCACCCAATCCCTCTCACCACCCCTCCATCCACCCTGAGCGCCGCGCCCGTCGTGGCCGAAGCCTCTTTCGAGCAAACATAGACCACCATATTCGCCACTTCTTCCGGCGTCGCCAGCCGCTTGATGATCGACGACGGCCGGTGTTTGGCGATGAACTCCTTCTCCATCGCTTCCTGCGTCACGCCCTGGTCCTTCGCCATCTTGCCGAAGAAATCCGCCACGCCTTCCGAGCGCGTCGGGCCGGGCAGCACCGCGTTCACGGTGACGCCCGACCCGGCGACGGATTCGGCCAAGCCGCGCGACACCGCGAGCTGCGCGGTCTTGGTCATGCCGTAGTGGATCATCTCGGCGGGAATGTTCAGCCCCGACTCGCTGGAGATGAAGACGATGCGGCCCCAGCCGCGCGCCACCATCGGCGGCAGATAGTGGCGCGAGAGGCGGATGCCGCTCATCACATTGGTGTCGAAGAAGCGGTGCCAGTCGGCGTCGGTGATCTCCGCAAAAGCTTTCGGCTCGAAGATGCCGAGATTATTCACCAGGATGTCGGCCTCGCCGGCGCGCTTGATGAAATCCGTGACGCCGAGAGACAGATCGGCAGCGACGCCTTCGATTGTCGCCTGCGGAAAATCCTTGCGCAGTCGCGCCAGCGCCGCGTCCACCGTCTTGTCGCTGCGGCCGTTGATGACCACGGCGGCGCCCGAGCCCGCGAGGCCGCGCGCGATGGCAAAGCCGATGCCGGCGGTCGATCCGGTGACGATGGCGCGCTTGCCGCTGAGGTCGATGATCATGGCTTGGCTCCGCTGGGTGATGCGTAGGAACTGGGTTGCATTCGCTCAAAAGCAAGTGACAGGCGCAAACGAGGCCGGGAGGGCGCTACTTTTTTCCCTCTCCCCTTGTGGGAGAGGGTGGATCGCCGAGCGCAGCGAAGGCGAGCCGGGTGAGGGGTCATTATTTTGTCATCGCCGGGCTTGTCCCGGCGATCTCGATAGGGAACCCGCCAATCTGTGTCCTCCTAAGCGAGATGCCGTGACAAGCCCGGCCATGACGAATAAAACGCCCGGCTTGACTTCCTCTCCGTTCACTGATTATATTCCTATCACCTTTCCACGACGGATGCTTCATGAGGCATCCGCAGCGGGCGGGAGCGGCGCCGATCGTCGGTGCCGCGCGTGGAGCGCCGGGGAGGCGCCGAGTCCCAAAAGGACTCGCGCACCTCACCAGGTGCGCGGCGGGGTCCGATAATCCCCGCCAAGGGCGCCCCGATAGCGCGCCCTGGCGCCTCCCCGGCGCTCCATTTCCCTTTCGAGGGAACGGAAAAAGAGGGAACGGCGCGCCCGCGCCGCCAACAACAGGGCCGGCGGAGCTATGCCTTCGCCGCCCTCATCCTGAGGAGGCGCGAAGCGCCGTCTCGAAGGACGAGGGCGGCCACATGGTTCGAGACGCGCCTACGGCGCTCCTCACCATGAGGCCCAGAGAAAGTTAGGCCTCCTTGAAAACCGCATCGCTCTTGTTGACGCTCTCCGCGCCGTCGATCACCGAACGCTCAAGTCCGGATGCAGCAACAACAAGATTCTCCGCGAAGAAACGTGCCAACGAAAGGCGGCCTGACGCATCGGCGCCATCGCCAAGCCGCTGCGCGGCCAGTGCTTCACTGGCGAGCAAACAACCTCCCGACGCGATACCAAACAAACGCAGATAAGGCGTTGCACCCGCGAGCGCGGCATCCGGATTTTTCTCCACATGGGCGAGCATCCATTGTGTCGCGCGGTCCAGCGCATCCACTGCTTCCAGAAGGCGCGCGCCGCTTGCACCAAAAGCCGGATCGTTCGCCGCCTGCACAGCCGCGACGGTTTCGCGCAGTTCGCCGATATAGGCCTTCACCGTCGCGCCGCCCGACTGCGGCAGCTTGCGGATGACGAGATCGATGGCCTGGATGCCGTTGGTGCCTTCGTAGATCGGCGCGATGCGCGCATCGCGCCAATGCTGCGCCGCGCCGGTTTCCTCCACATAGCCCATGCCGCCATGCACCTGGATGCCGAGGGAGGCGACCTCGACTCCAATGTCGGTGGAAAAAGATTTCGCCACCGGCGTCAGCAGCGAGGCGCGCTCATGCGCACGTGTCGCCAAGTCGCCCTGCAAGCGATGCGTGCGGTCGATGGCGACAGCCGTGGTGTAGCAGATGGCGCGGGCGGCACGGGTTTGCGCGCGCATGGTCAGCAGCATTCGCCGCACGTCCGGATACTCGATGATTGGATGGCCGCTCTGCTTGCGCTCGCGCGCATGGGCCAGCGCCGCTTGCGTCGCGCGCTCGGCAATGGCCACGCCTTGCAACCCGACCGAAAGCCGCGCCAGGTTCATCATCGTGAACATGCAGGCCAGCCCGCGGTTCTCCTCGCCGATGAGGAAGCCGGTGGCGCCGCCTTGGTCGCCGAAAACCATGGTGCAAGTCGGCGAGCCGTGAATGCCCAACTTGTGCTCGATGGAATGGCAGCGCACGTCGTTGCGCGCACCGAGCGAGCCGTCGGCGTTCACCAGAAACTTGGGCACGAGGAAGAGGGAGATACCGCGCGTGCCGGGCGGCGCGTCGGGCAGCCGCGCCAATACCAGATGCACGATGTTGTTGGTGAGATCGTGCTCGCCATAGGTGATGAAAATTTTCTGCCCGCTGATGCGGTACCTGCCGTCGGTGGTACGCTCGGCTTTCGTGCGCAGCGCGCCGACATCGGAGCCAGCCTGCGGCTCGGTCAATTGCATCGAGCCGGTCCATTCGCCGTTGATCAGTTTCGGCAGATAGGCGCGCTTGAGCTCGTCGCTTCCATGGGCGGCAAGCGCCTCGACCGCCCCGGCGGTAAGGATCGGCCCGATGCCGAAAGCCATGGACGCCGCGTTCCACATTTCCATGCAGGCGGCATTGAGCGCCTGCGGCAGCGCCTGACCGCCGAATTCCTCCGGCGCGGCAAGCCCGTTCCATCCGGCTTGCGCCCAAGAGGTGTAAGCCTCCTTCCAGCCGGGCGGCATTCTCACGGTGGCGTCCTTGAATGGGGTGCCGTCCTTGTCGCCCACGCGATTGAGCGGCGCGATCACGTCCGTGGCGAACCGGCCCGCTTCCTCCAATACCGCATCGACGAGGTCTTCGCCGAGGTCGCTATAGAGGCCCTGGGATACGGCTTCCGAGAACCCCGCCGCGTGTTTCAGGGTAAAAGCGATGTCGGCGACCGGCGCCCGATAGGCCATAGCTCTCTCTGGTCAAGCTTCGCTTCCGACTCGGTCCCGCGGAGCCATTATATATATAGAGAGCATCCGGAGAGCGGCGTTGATCCTAGGCGGTGGCACCGCTATCGTCCGCCCCGCCGGTGGGGAACACCCCGCCCGTTGGGGCGTAGCCAAGTGGTAAGGCAGCGGATTTTGATTCCGCCATCCGGAGGTTCGAATCCTCCCGCCCCAGCCAGCTCTGTCCTGTTCCGTGAACCCTGCCACACGCTACGAAAAGCTGCGCAAGCAACTTACAAAGTAATCCATCACTTGCTCGGGCGTCGCCGCCATCCCGGTAAGCTGGATGTTGGTGCCCGCTGTTGTGCCCGCATAGATAGAGCCCTGGTCAGGGCCGTCTTCCGTCGTCACACTCAGCGCAATCGGTGCTCCGAGCGTAAAATACTGCGGCTGCGCGAGGTAGATGGTCGTGACAACGTCCCAGAGCGCATAGCCGCCGTTCGGCACCACCATGGCATAGGAATGCGCAGCAAAATTTACCAGCGGCTCGGCGACGTAAGGATTGAGGTTGGTAGCCACCCAGGCGCCGGTGAGGGGGAATGCATTTGTGACGGCGAGGGAAAAATCCACAATCGGAACCTTGCGGATTCCAGGAAGCCGGTTCTCCGGGTCTTCGAGCAGGGTCTGCGTCGCGAAGGCATCCCAGTAAACATTCCATTCCGCGTTCGGATTTCCTCCGGGCACCAGCCCAGAGTCGATATTGCCTTGGGGCAGAGGATTGTTGCGGTCCACAACTACGCCCCCCATCCAAACGATCTTTTCTATTTTGGTGACGAGCGCGGGCTCCTTCAGCAGAACATCGGTAAGCGTCGTCACCGGACAGAGCACAAGGAGGGTGACTGGCGCGGCCGCAGCGCGGAGGGTATCGGCGAGCAGCGTGTCGCCGTCGGACCAACGCCATGCATCGTCGAGTGGGGGTAGCACTGGCAGCAGATCAAGCATCGCGCCGTACTGCCGATAGACCCAGGGATACGGATTGTAACAGCGCGCTGCACTGAGACCCACCGGCACTGCGTTCAGGCCAGCGAGATCGAGGGCCTTGCGTGTAACTCGGCTCCCGCTCCAGCCGACGCAATTGCCCGCTGTCACGATGACTGCCTGCAAGTCGTATAGATTGCGGAAGTCCGGCGTCCCAAGAAGCGTCAGAGCGACGAACTCGTCCACTGCTCCGTCATGGATCACGATTAGTGGCTGTCCCATGCTCCGGGTCTCCCTGCTGAATTCGTGAAAGCCTTAGGTCATTTCGTAGTGCGACCAGGGCATCCCATACCCGATGGGTCCAGGCCCCCGTTGGAGCCTTTTTCAGTTCGGGCTTCTCGGCACCAGTCAGCAGCAGCTGCACCGCAGCATCGAATGCCGCCGGATCGAGATAGCCGAGCCGGTCGGCGCGTTCGGGAAGCAGTTTGCCGACTCCCGTTATGGAGAAAGTCTCGTGCTGGGGTTTCAACGCGCCAACCAAATCGTGCGTCATCACGATTTCCACCGCCTCAGCTGGATGTTTGCGCGCGTAGTCCCATCCTTCGGCTGATGCTGCAACAAAGCGGGCAAGGCGATCCACCATGCCGGGCTCGTTCAGCGTTCGCTCGAGCACCCAGAAGCCGTCCTCCATGAGCCCAACGGCCTCTGCCTCGTAGTCGATGATGGTTGTTTCAGCCTCGGGCAGGCCAGCGTTTTTGATTTGCCAAGCCTCGTCATATTGCATGATCGAATAGCAATCGATCTTTCCGTCAACGAGAGCATCGATTCCGTAACGCTGTTGTTGCGGTGCGACGTCGGGTTGTGCTCCGCTCGTTGTGTAGCCGGCGCGCTTCGCGAGTGCGCGGATCTGAAAATCCGAACCTGGCGTGTGATAAATGATTGTTTTGCCCTTAAGATCGCGCGGGCCGGCGACGCCGCGGTCGCGTCGACAAGCAAGGCCTAAGCCGCCCTTGGTAAAAAATTGCGCGATGTTGACGATGGGAACGCCCGAGTCCCGCGCCAATAGCGCAAGATGCAATTGAAAAAGGGCGGCATGCGCACCGCCTCGATTGAGGATATCGATGGGATTGATGCCCGGCCCGCCTTGATTGATAGTCACCTCGAGTCCGGCCTTGGTGTAGAAGCCTTTGCTCTCCGCCACCAAAAATCCGGCGAATTGCGTGTTCACCGTCCAGGGCAACTGGATTGTCAGAGGATCTGCTGCCTGGACCGAGTTGGCGGCAAGCATACCGACCAAGAAGGCAAGCGCCTTCACCCGTGGAAGTCCCGCAACCCAGCCCATGCCCCGCCTCCTTGCGTACTACTTGCATCGTACGAATTCCCAGCACACAATCAAAGATAACTATAGTCGCCCCGCCTCAGTTTAACAAAGGGAACGCATGCAGTCCTTGTTTCGGCCGACGCGGCGCGAGTTCCTTCGACTTAGTGCAAGTACCGGCGTTTTCTTCGTCAGTACGAAGTTGGCGCTGCCTCAAAATGCATCGCCATCTTCGCCGGGCAATACTGGCGGATGGATGGCTGGACCCGGAAAGGCACGTCAGCGGATCGACGGGCTACAGAAAGTCACTGGCGCCAAGATTTACGCCCGCGATTTTCATCCCCGCGACATCCCCGGATGGCCGTCCAGGGAACGCCGCGTTTTGATTCTCCGCGTCGGCTATGCCGACCGGCGGCTGCTTGCAATCGATCTGTCGATGTTACCCCGGGAACTAGCGCCGTTGCGTGTGGTCACTGCCGCAGATCTTGTGCGCGATGCCATCACCGCGCCCCACACCATGCAGTTGGCTCAGGGCAATCCCACTATGATGGCTGCAGTCAACAGCTATCCCTTGTATATCGGCCAGCCGGCAGCGCTGCTGATCTTCGCCGACTTCCGGCAGTTCCGCGCGGCAAAGCAGGTGCTGCAATTCAATCCGAATGTGTTGCGTTATGGGCCCGCCACCATGGTGCCGGACCTGCCGCAGCAGTACCCGCCGCCGACTTATTTGACGCGCTACACCGCCCCCGGGATGGATTTTTCTCAGACAAAGGACGGGTATAGCAATCCCTATGCTTCGACATTATTGGGACAGCCGGCAGCCGTGGATCTCGCAGCGCGGTCGTGGCGCGATCAAATTGCGGCCGATTTGAGCAGCATCGGCTGGCGCACGTTCTCCGGAACCTACACGACGCAAGTCCTTGATCCCATGTTCATGGAGCCGGAAAGCGGTCTCGGCTGGTTCGATCGGACCGCATCCAACCCCACGCTAAATCTCGTTCTGGGTACCCAGGCGACGAACGGCGACATTGCGTCCTGTGCCGGCCTGTTCGCAGCAACCAATTGTCCGATCAAGTTGCAGACCGTGGTGCTGAACTCCTGCTATCCCGGCGGGGGCTTTGGTGGGCGCGATGTTTCGAATTTCTCTCTCTGGCTCGGCATCGCTGCGGCCTATGCCGACGCGCCGGTACGCATCGCCAACGATCGCTTCGAGCAGTTCCAGTCAGGCTTAAAGCAATTGCCGTCGACTATCACGGACATCATTGCGGTAGACAGCAACGGACGTATCACCGCGTTGATTTCACAAGCGACTCTCGGCGCTGGCGGTTTGAATAATTATAGCCAATGGGTGGCGAACGTGGCGGGGCTAGCGGCCGGCGGAGCATATAATCTGCCGCGCGTGTCCATCGATGCGGTAGCTCAGCCAACACGGAATGTGGTTGCCGGATCGATGCGCGGCTTCGGCGGACCGCAATCCTTCTTCGCCATCGAAAGCCTAGTCGACGAGGCGGCAGCCGAGCTGGGCTACGACCCAATTCTGTTCCGCGAGCAAAATGTTCTCGACAAGACATCCACCACAGTTACCGGCGCGCCGCTCAATCAGGACCCGCGGCTAGTCGAGATTTGCCGTCTCGCTCGCAACCATCCTCTTTGGACGGAGCGCCAAGTCCAAAAGCAGCGGCGCGGGCCCGGTCTTCTTTATGGTGTCGGATTTGCACTCGCCAATGAGTCCTTCGGAGTTGGCGGAGATCCAGTCATGGCCGCTGTGGAGATCGACCACGAGGGCGTGATTACGGTTCACAGCAATGCGGTCGACATGGGAAATGGTTCGGCCACCAGCATGGCGATCAGTACGGCACGCTATCTCGGTGGCAATGCCGCTAAAATCGACATGGGCGAGGCGGGCTTCTTTGTGGAACCGCTGGGACTTGATCCAAGTGCGCAGCCAGCAGAGTGGAGTAATCCGCGCTGGACGCCGGCATTCGCGCTATCATCGAGTGCCAGTATTACGGCGTTTCATCAGGTGCACGCGGTGAACCAAGCAAGCCGCGTCCTTTTCACCGCTGGATTGGCGCCGGCGGCTGGACGGCTTTGGAACTGGACCGCAGATCAAGTGATCGCCGCGGCGCAATGGCAGAACGGTTTTCTTAACGCTCCGACGCGCGAGCCCCTGACGCTGACCCAGATCGCCCATTCCGCCTATGACGCCGGCGAGGTGGTCCGTGCCATGACGCATTGCTATTTTCAGGGTGTTTGGATCGTCGCCGATTATTCCTTCAATGGCTCGGTCGTAAGCCTGCCGGCAGACGCGGTGTCGACGCTCAAAGCAGGCCAGACACAATGGCAGCGACATGACCGCAGCAATACCCAACAGCCGCCAGAAAATTCCTCCCGCTATGGACGCAGCCTGTTTACGTCGTCCGGCGCCCTTGCCGCCGTGGAGGTCGATGCATCGAATGGGGGCGTCCGCGTCACGGAGATGCAATTATTCCTCGATGCGGGACCGGTCATCCAGCGGGACCTGCTTGAGGGCCAAGCCGAGGGGGCTATGGCGATGGGCATCGGCTACACCTTGCTTGAACAATTTCCCCCACAGCCCAACGGCGATCCGGGAGCGGGAGAGATGAATCTTCACCGTTACCACGTGCCGTTGGCAACAGACGTGCCGATCGATCGGTTCGGCCTCAACGTTCTGCCGCCGCTGGACGATCAACCGTCCAATGGGATTGCCGAGGCGGTGCTCTGTCCGTGGCTTCCCGCCATTGGGAATGCCGTCGCCGCCGCGACCGGCCGCCGCTTTCGTCAGTTGCCAATCACCTCCGAGCGGATCCTGGAGGCGTTGCGCGCATGAACGAACAAACGACAGTAACGCTGACGGTGAATGGTGTCGCCCAGACCCGAGATGTACCCGCCGACCTGTCGCTGTTGGACTTCCTCCAGGAGGAACTCGATCTCACCGGCAGCAAATTGTGCTGCGGTATCGGCGTCTGCCGCGCCTGCACCGTCGCCCAGCAGCGGCTGCCGGGTGCTCATTTGGAACCCGTCCTCGCCTGCGTCACTCCGGTGACGACGGTGCAAGGCCGGCTCATCACCACGATCGAAGGACTGAACGCGCCGCAAGGGCCAACGCCACTGCAACAGGCCTTTCTCGACGCCTTTGCCTTCCAATGCGGCTACTGCACGCCCGGATTCGTGGTTGCTACGTTTATCCTGGCCGAACGTCTGCGTGCCGCCCCGGTGCCACGCAACCAACTCGATGCCGCGATCCGTGGCGCTGTTGGCGATCACATCTGCCGCTGCACCGGGTATGTTCGCTACTATACCGCGATCCGCAACTATCTCACCCAGATCCCAGGGCGGGTACTATGAGGATAATCGTTGTTGTACTGCTGCTGCTGACCGCCCCAATGCCGGCACGCGCCGAAACCATTAACGACTACGGCCAGCGTTGCGAGGCGCTCATCGCCCCAATCCCTACCTTCAACTGCGCCGACGGCGTGGAGATTCCTGTAACGGTGAACGGTTCCGTTCCTGCCAGCTTTCAGCCTGGCATGACCTGCGACCGCCCGGCGCTGTTCGTGCCGCCGGAAAAAGGCGTCGATGGGCAATGCGTGCCCTATTCGCGACTGCTTATTTTGCGCGACGACGCCAAGGCGCAGATCAGCGCAATCTGCCGGCAGAAGAAAATCAGGCCCGCCAACACCATGCTCTACGACGAGATTGACATCGTAGCGCATGATCTGCCGAGCGGCAGCACTTGCTGGTTCCAAGCCCTTGCATCCGACCCGCTGTCGCCGGGTACCGGGCTAAACGGCAAAGCCGTTCCGCCGCCCACGTCCGCCTCTGCGCCGTCGTTTTGGAATCCGCCGACCAAGACGGCAGAGGGGAAATGCATAAGCTGCCACGATAGCGATCCGTTCATGTACTCCCCCTTCGTTGCGCAAACTGGCCTGCTGCCCCAGGATCCTTTCGGTAAGTACAGGAATGATATTGGTCCGGATTTCGCCAACTGGCCGCAGCCACTTGAGCTGACGACACGGGGTAATACGTGTGTCGGATGTCATCGCGTCGGCTCGATGGCGACGTGCCAAGTGACCATGGGTCAATCGGTGGGCAGAGCACCGATGCTCGACGCCGATGATTGGGCCAAGCGCTATCCAAATTCACACTGGATGCCGGCCGGGAACACTATGACCCCGCGGCAGTGGGAAGTTGTCCACGGGTCTAGCGTGAACGAGCTCGCACGCTGCTGCGCCAATCCGAATGCCAATGGCTGCATCGTTCGGCCGCTGCCGCGCCCGCAGTGACGCGGGATCAGAAAAGCCCGCGCAAAGGCGGTTGCGTGTGATCCTATAGGTTTGCATGATGAAGTGGGGCGGGCGATCCGCTAGACGTAAGACGCTTAATTTGCACAGACAGGCCATGCATACCTACCCGAGTATCGGTCATAGATGGTGGGCGTGCTTATTGCCGCGGACGATCCACGGCCGACTGTTGCTGGCTTTCGCCTTTTTTGCCGGCCTCACCTGCTTTGCTCTCGTCGTTGCCTTCTTGTCGCTTTCGGGAATCGCATCGTCGCTGCTGCGGATCGTCAATACGGCGCTGCCATCGCTCGCCAGCGTTCAAGAGATCTCGCAGCAGGCGGTGCGCTTTGCCGAGCATACCCCTGCGCTCTACGCCGTCGATACTCAGGAGCGCAGGGCCCAGGAAGCCGCCGCGGTGATGGCGGAGCAACGAGCCCTGCTCCAAGCCTTACGGCCAATCGAGGCGAGTTTCGGCGGTTCGACGCTGGCACTGCGTCGAACCGTGGAAAAGATAGGCACTACAGTTAGCGAACTCGACCGCTTGGTGCAGCGGCGGCTTGACCTCATGGAGCGGTCGCGCGCCGACTCGGAGCGGATGACTCGCGCGCATACGCGGTTGATTGAGAATCTAACGCGGTTGATTGCCATTGCCAGCGCGAATCTGCAAATCCCACTCGATCGTCTCGTGACGCGGGACGAAGCTGAGGAGGTGGTGCGCAGCGCCAATCTCGATATCGCTAACCGTTTGAACGCGCTCAACCGCCTGTTCGGCGCCGATTCGGCGGCTGGTCTACTGTTCGGCCAACTCAGCCAGGTTCTACTCGTTCTCGATGCCTCGGCCTTGACGGTGGCCGAGGCCGATGTTCGGCGCACCCTGTTGCGGCTGCGGCAGCTCCTGCAATTGCGCGACTTTCCTGGCATCGACGAGGCTGTCGGAGAGCTGAACGAATTGGCGGCGTTCGCGCAGGGCCCGCAGTCGGTGTTCCAGCTACGAAGCGAGCAGTTTGCCGTCGAAGCCGAAGCTTCGGCGATGTTGCGTGAGGCGCGCGAACTGGCCCTGCAAGTAACGGTCGCCAGCAATGCCATTGTCAGTGACGTGAAGACGGCGGCAGACGCCACAGGTAAGCAAACCGAGCTTGCCTTGCAGCGCGCCATGGTACTCATGTTCCTCGTCGGTTTGGCTAGCGTATTGGCCGCGGGGATTATTTGGCGGACATACGTTTACCGCGGCGTGGCGGAGCCGCTTCGCGCCATGACTCATTCGATGCGCAGTCTGGCCTCCGGCAATCTCGATACCGCCGTACCCAACAGCGAGCGGCGTGACGAGATCGGTGAGATGGCGCGTTCGGTCGTGAGTTTCAAGGCAAATGCTGTCGAGAAGGTCGGGCTATTCGAGGAAGTGCAGGCGCGCACCCGCGATCTCACGCGCTCGATCGCGGAGCTCCAAGCCCTGGGCGATGTCAGTCGGGCGGTGAACTCCACGCTCGACCTGAAAACCGTGCTGAGCACAATCGTGGCGAAGGCGGCCCAGTTATCGGGGACCGAGGCAGGCGCCATCTATGTCTTCGACGAGTTACGGGGCGAATATCTCCTGCCTGCTACCTACGGCATGAGTGAAGACATGATTGCCGCCATTGAGAAGCATCATCTCATTGTTTCCGAGACCCTCGGCCACGCGGCCGGGCAAAGGCGTCCAGTTCAGGTACCGGACTTATCCGAGGAGCCACCGTCGGCTGCCCGGGACATCGCGCTGCAAGCGGGTTATCGGGCGCTCTTGATCATTCCACTGCTTGGTGTCGAGGCGGGGGTAGGTGCCTTGGTCGTGCGGCGCAAAGCCCCGGGCGACTTCCCGCAGAACACCATTGATCTGCTCCAGACCTTTGCGACACAATCAGTTTTGGCGATCCAAAACGCGAGCCTATTTAGCGAGATTGATGAGAAGGGTCGACAACTCGAAATAGCGAGCCAGCACAAATCACAGTTTCTCGCCAATATGAGTCATGAGCTGCGGACGCCGCTGAACGCAATCCTAGGCTACGGAGAGTTGATTCTTGACAATTTCTATGGAGAAACGCCGGCCAAGATGCGGCTGGTCCTCGAACGGATACAAAGCAACGGCAAACACTTACTTGGCCTCATAAACGATGTGCTCGATCTGTCGAAGATTGAGGCCGGCCAACTCACGCTTTCCTTGGACGACTACTCGATCCAGGATGTCGTGCACAACGTGTTCGGCACCGTTGAATCGCTTGCCACTGAAAAAAGCCTTGCGATGAAAGTCGAGCTCTCGCAGCAGTTGCCGCCGGGACGCGGCGATGAGCGCCGCCTCACCCAGGTTCTGCTCAATCTCGTTGGCAATGCCATTAAATTCACCGATCAAGGCGAGGTGGCGATCAAGGCGTCAGCTTCCAACGGATCGTTCACGGTCGCAGTGCGCGACACCGGCCCTGGCATTGCCGAAGCGGATCGCGTGAAGATATTCGAAGAATTCCAGCAGGCTGATAACTCCGCCACCAAGAACAAGGGCGGTACAGGCCTTGGCTTATCGATCGCCAAGCGCATCGTTGAGATGCATGGGGGAAGATTGTCGGTCGAGTCCGACCTGGGTCACGGATCTACCTTTTTCGTTACGCTTCCGATTCGGGTCGAACGGCAGGTAGGGTAGTCATGACAAAACGAATCCTTGTGGTTGAAGATCAGGAGGACAACCGGCAGATCCTGCGCGATCTCCTTGGAAGTACGGAATACGAAATGATCGAGGCTGGGGATGGGGCCGAGGCGCTTGCAGTCATGACCGCGCAGCGACCCGACCTGATCCTTATGGACATTCAGCTGCCCGTCATGGATGGCTACGAAACAACGCGCCGTATCAAAGCTAATGCAGAGTGGAAGGACATTCCCATCATCGCTGTCACCTCCTATGCCTTGAGCGGCGATGAAAGCAAAGCACGCGAGGCCGGCTGTGATGCCTATGTCACCAAGCCCTATAGTCCGCGCCAACTGTTGGCAAAGATTCACGAATATCTGCGTTAATCGCAGGCAGTCTAATGCATACTCCGGCTCGCATTCTGATTGTCGATGATAACGAGACGAACCGCGACATTCTCGTCACCCGGCTCACGCAACATGGCTATGAATTGTTGCAGGCGGCTGATGGAGAAGAGGCATTGGCTGTTGCAAAAAGGGAAGTTCCCGATCTCATCCTTCTCGACATCATGATGCCCAAGATAGATGGGATTGAAGTATGCCGTCGACTGAAGGCCGATGTCAGCTTCCCGTTCATGCCAATTATTCTGGTCACGGCAAAAGGAGATTCGAAAGATATCGTAGTGGGGCTTGAAGCTGGAGCTGACGAGTATCTAACCAAGCCAGTCGATCAGGCCGCTCTCGTGGCCCGAGTCCGGTCAATGTTGCGCGTTAAAGCTCTACACGACCAGGTGCAGAATCAAGCCGTCGATCTGGCGAACTGGAACAATACCTTGGAACAGCGGGTAGCTGATCAGTTGGGCGAGATCGAGCGCATAAGCCGCTTGAAGAGATTTCTTGCGCCTCAAATCGCCGAGCTTGTACTGGCCTCAGGCGATGAAGCGTTTCTTGAAAGCCATCGTCGAGCGATAACCGTCGCTTTCTGCGACTTGCGAGGCTTCACGGCCTTTGCAGATTCTGCCGAACCAGAAGAAGTCATGACGGTACTCCGAGAATACCATGAGGCTCTCGGGTCTCTGATTAATAAGTTTGAGGGCACGCTGGAACGTTTTACGGGCGATGGCCTCATGGTTTTGTTTAATGACCCATTGCCGTGTCCAGACCCATCTGTCAGGGCGGTACGGATGGCTGTTGAGATGCGTGACCGCATTAGTGCGCTGGCGATCACATGGCAGAAATACGGACACGAACTTGGATTTGGGATTGGCGTCGCCCACGGTTACGCCACACTGGGCCGTGTCGGGGCTGAGGGGCGGTTTGATTACACTGCGATCGGTCGAGTAGTAAATTTAGCTGCTAGGCTGTGCGGCGAAGCGCGTAGCGGGCAAATTCTGATCGATGGTAAGGTCCATAGTGCGACAGAAACACTTGTCGAGGTTGAGACTGTTGAAGGGCTCACGTTGAAGGGGTTTAATCGAGCGGTAGAAGTTTATAACGTGCGCGCATTAAAGCACTAGAATCTGCCGCGAAAGCAGTAGATGTGGATGTCGGGTAAATATAAAAAAACTCCAGGGAGTACCGGTGCCACGCTCCACGCAAAACGTAGTTTGACTGTTTCGGAAACTGACAATCTCTGCTTGTGATCGAGAATATCCCTGTAAACTGATCTAGGGAAATGTGTCAGCAGCCGTTGGAAACGGGGCGTTTCTAAAGACAGATAACCATCCTCCTATCTCCATCCGCTCATTCCCTGCAAAATTCCCTGTTAGCAGGGATTTACGCAGAGACCGGTTAGGGAATGACTGTTACGCCAGCCAGGCAGTCTGATTTCTCCGCTGTATGTCAGGCGGGCAAGAATCCAGATGGCCTTTATTTGAAGGGAATCTGAAACAACTCTGCTAGCTGCTCCTTCGAGAGCGGCGTTGCGATATATTTGAAGGTCACCGCGTCTGACTGCAGGCCATCCAATCCGGAGAGACGGTCCGGATTCAGATCTTCTTTCGGTGAGAGATCGTCACGAACGCGCTTGGCGACAGCCTCGGAGACGTTGGCCCATTTCGCAAAGGCTGGAATTGCGGCCGGATCCTTATAAAGCCAGTCAAGCGTCTCGCGGTACCCTTGCATGTAGCGCACAAATACATCGCGCCGGCTCTTGAGCGCATCGGCATTCGCCATAACCACCCGGATCGTCTGATCCCTGAAATGCGGAATGTCGCTTGCTTTGGCAATGAAACGGATCTTGCCTTGATCGACTGCGTCGATGCCGAAGGGAAGCACGCACCAGCCGACGTCGATCTGCCCACTCACGACCTGGGTGAAGGTGGAGGGCGGGCCTCCCGTTGCCACGGGCTTCAGGTCGACATCGTAATGCTTGGCGAATGCCAGCACGGTTTGCTGCGTCGAAGACCCGGCGGTGGAATAGGCCACCGTCTTGCCGGCGGTGTCTTTCATGCTTTTGATCGGCGAACTCGCCAGCACGTACCACTGCAGATCGTTGCCGCCAGTCATGGTGGCGCCGATGACGCGGATCGGCGCACCCTTGGAGTACCCTCCCAGCGCCCCAAAAGTGCCGACCGAAATGCCGATATCGACGGCGCCGCTGATCACGGCTTGCTGGGTCTCGCCGGTGCCCTGAGTATAAAGCAGATCCAGCGTAAGGCCGTGTTTTTTGAAGATTCCGGCGTCCTGACCGAGTTCGGAGATCGAAGTCTCCCATACTCCACGGTTGCCGATAGCGAGCTTCAGGTTGTCCTCCGCTGAAGCGGCCGACTGCATCGAGAACAACGCCGCCAGCGCGAAGAGCGCTTTGAAAATACCGAAGCGAGACATTCCGTCCCTCCCTGAGTGCGCACATTCGTGCGTCGTATTTTCTTAAGAGCCGTCGACCTTATCCCGTCAGCACCTTCGATCCGATAGTGGCGAGGACGTGCGGCATCACCTTCTCTGCGAACAAACGCAGCGAGCGGACCGCCTCGGCGTGCGGAATGAGATTGAAATTCACCTGCATGGACGCTTCCTCGAAGGCAAACCCCTGCGGAAACCGGCGAATGGTATCGATGATCTCCTCGGGAGAACCGATCCAGGCAGCCCCGCTCTCCAGCATTTTCTCCAGCGTCGCGGCTTTGAGTCCGCCGATGATCTTGTCGTAGCCGGGGTAATCCGCCGAGGACATGCCTTCGGTCCAGTCGGACGCGGCATCGACAAGGGAATGGAGATAGTTGGTGAAAGGTTGGCGGGCGATGTCGCGCGCCTTGTTGCCGTCCTCGTGACAGAACATGTGGAAGGCGAGCATCACCTTCCCCTCGCCCGGATGGCCGGCCTCGCGGCGGGCTTTACGGTAGATGCCAGTCAGCTCGCGCAATTTATCCGACGCCAGCGGGATGCCCATGATGTTGTAGCCCATGCGCCCGCCGAAATCGAAACTGTCGGGCGTGTGCAGCGTCGCGATGTAGAAGGGCGGGCGCGGGAGCTGCGTCGGACGCGGCAGCGAGGTGGTATTCTCGATGTTATGAAAACGCCCTTTGTGCGTAACGTTTTCCTGCGTCAGCAACAGCTCAATTTGTTCGAGGCCCTCGCGGAAACGCACCACGGATTCATTCGGCGAGATTCCAAAGCGCCGGAACTCGTGCGGAAGGAAAGCCCGCGCAAAGCCGACATCGAGACGGCCGCCGGAAATGGCGTCGAGCATGCCGATCTCGCCGGCGAGCTTTAGCGGATTGTTGAAGACCGGCAGCACCGCCCCGGTGACCAGGCGAACGCGCTTCGTGCGCTGCGACACCGCGGCAAGAAACTGCAACGGGCTTGGGCTATATCCGCCGTAAGGGTTGAAATAATGCTCTACCGTGCGGACGTGACTGAAGCCGAGCTTGTCGGCTTCTTCCGCAATGTCCAGACAATCGCGGAAATAATCACGTGCCGACTTCTGCTCTGGGGACACATCGGGAAAAAACTGAACCCCAAATTCCATCGAGTCTCCCCCCAATTCCGCCCCGTCGTGACGCGCGGGGCTGCATGGTCAGCATACGTACAATTGAGCAACATAGGATGCGTTCTGTCAAACGCCTCTAACTCGCGCGGAACATTTGCCGCAGCGCATCGATTTCAGCGAGAAGCTCGCGGTCCGCGGGCCCGCCTCCTGCCCGCCAAGTCCCGGCCTCGTGTTTGGAATAGCTTTCAACTAACTCGCCTGAGACGCTGCACCAAGCGCCATAGCCGCCGTCCAAAATGCACGCGTCGCGATGTCCGAAGCAACGAAACAACCGCCACAGGATGGACGACGCCAGCGGGGTGTCGCGATCGTAGATCACCACCTGATCGAAGGAAGTAGTGCCGATCGCGCGCAGAGCCGCCTGGAAATCCTCTGCGCGCGGCATCCCGCCGCTTAATATCGCGCGCACATCGAGCGGCCGCGCATAGGGCAGACAGGGCGCGTCCGCCTGCGGCGTGGCATCGATTAGGCACATGCGTTGCGCCGTCTCGGGCTCTGCCAAACGCATGCGAAGCCACGCCGCCGTGACCCGCGTTTCGTGGCCGTTGATGTTGCCCATAACCTCCACCGAGAGCGTGACCGCCGCAGCTTGCGAAGCCTACTTTTGTTAGGCACAGTAATGGGAATAGCCTGCAGAGTGAATGGTTTGGCGGTAGCCTGAATCGCTAAGGAAAAACGCCATGCTCGATCAGCCGCACACGGAGCCGATGCGCTGGCCCGCCGAGGGAGTGAGCCGGGCGCCGCTCTGGATTTACAGCGACCCGGATCTCTATGCGCGCGAACTGGACGTCATCTTCTACGGCCCGACGTGGAATTATGTCGGGCTGGCCAGCGAAGTTCCCGAACGCGGCTCATTCAAGCGCACCTTCGTCGGCGAGCGGCCGGTGATCATGACCCGCGACGAAGACGGCAACGTGAATGTCTTTGTCAACCGTTGCGCCCATCGCGGCACGGAATTTTGCCGGGAGCATCGCGGCAAGGTCAACGAATTCGTCTGCCCCTATCATCAATGGACCTATGACCTGAAAGGCAATCTGCTCGGCGTGCCGTTCCGCCGCGGCGTGCAGAAACAGGGCGGCATGCCGGCCGACTTTAAAAATTCCGACCATAGCCTGACGAAGCTCAAGGTCGCCGAGCGTAACGGCGCCGTCTTCGCCTCCTTCGATCAGAACACCGAGCCCTTCGCCGACTATCTCGGCGAAACAATGTTGTCCTATTTCGATCGCGTCTTCGACGGTCGCAAGCTCTCTATTCTCGGCTATTCGCGCCAGCTTATTCCGGCCAACTGGAAGCTGATGTTCGAGAACATCAAGGATCCGTATCACGCGAGTCTCTTGCACGTTTTCCTCGTGTCCTTCGGCTTGTTCCGCGTCGATCAGCCGGTAAAAGGCATCATGGACGCTACCGGCCGCCATTCGGTCTTTGCTTCATCGAAGGGTGAGCAGAAGTCGACCGAGGCCACGCGCGACATGCGCAACATGCTGTCCGATCTAAAACTGAACGACGCGCGCATCCTCGATCCCGTGCACGAATTCCCGGGTCCGGTGACGGTGGTGATGCAAACGTTGTGGCCCAACCTGATCGTGCAGCAGCAATCGAACACGCTCGCCACGCGGCAGATAATCCCGCGCGGGCCGTCGCAGCACGAGTTGGTCTGGACCTATTTCGGCTATGAAGGCGACGACGAGAAGATGCGCATCCGGCGGCTGCGGCAAGCCAACTTGATGGGTCCGAGCGGTTTCGTCTCGATGGACGACAGCGAAGTGCTGCAATTTAATCAGGAAGGCGCCGGCAACTATCCCGCTGAGCAGGGCGTCATCGAGATGGGCGGTCGCGGCACGGAGAACACCGACCACGGCGTCACCGAGTCGGCGATCCGTGCGTTCTATAAATACTATGCGCAGGTGATGCAGCTGTGAGCATGCCAATCCCAGTGCAGAAGCTTCCATCGCCGTCGCAGCGCGATGACTCTCTGGTCATTTTGCGCGCGCGCGTGGATGCCTGGCTCGCCGAATATATCGCCTGCCTCGACAGCAAGCGGATCGAGGATTGGCCGGAATTCTTCGAGGAAGAATGTTTCTACACCATCCTATCGCAGGAGAACGAGGCGCTCGGCCTTGAGCTTGCGCTGATCCGCTGCGAAAGCCGCGCCATGCTCAAAGACCGCGCTCACGCCATCAAGAAGACTGCTATGTATGGCCCGCGCGACATCCGGCATTTCTTCAGCGGCCTCATCGTGCGGGAGGCCGCCACCGATCTCATCAGCGCCGAAACTAATTTCCTCGTCGTCGAGACCTTGAACGACAACCTGCCCCGCGTCTTCGCGGTCGGGCGGACCTATGACGAGATCAAGCCCGTCGGCGGCAGTTTCCGCTTTAAAACCCGACGTTGCATCTATACCAGCAATCTTATTCCCAACACACTGATCATTCCGATCTGACGAGAGATACGTGATGGAACGCGGCGTTCTTGTCAGGGGACGATGAGTTCTCCACTCATTATATGTGGTTGCCGTAGGTGCACCCGGTCCAGCGCCGGGCTATGATACGCGAAAGTGCTCGGCCGTTAATGCAGCACACCGCTTTGGGAGGTTGCACCATGGTACCCCGTCGATCCGCAGCGACCGTCGCCATCGCGTTCGCATTTTGCCTTCAGGGGCCGTCTGCTTTTGCAGCCGACGCGGCGCTGATCGAGGCGGCAAAAAAAGAACAGGAAGTGGTCTGGTACACGACTCAGATCATCAATCAACTCGTGCGTCCCGCGGCTGCGGCTTTCGAAAAGAAATACGGCATCAAGGTTCTCTACACCCGCGCCAATACCACCGATACCGCGCTTAAGATCATCAACGAAAGCAGAGCCGGCCGGCCGCAAGTCGACGTGTTCGATGGCACGACGGGCGTCGAGCCGTTGAAAAAGCAAGGATATGTGCTGAAATGGATGCCTGACACGGTCAAGGACTATCCCGCGGCCTACAAAGACGCCGAACAGTATTGGGTCGCCACCAATCTCTATATTCTCACGCCCGGCTTCAACACCTCGCTCGTCCCCAAGGGCACGGAGCCGCGCACGCTTCAGGCGTTGCTCGATCCCAAATGGCGCGGGCACATGGCCTGGGGCGCCACCACGTCGAGTTCCGCCGCCCCGGGATTCATCGGCACCGTATTGAAGGAAATGGGCGATGAGAAAGGCATGGCCTATCTGCGCGAACTCTCCAAGCAGAAGATCGCGGGCATCGGTAGTTCCGCCCGCGAGATCCTCGATCAGGTGATTGCCGGGGAGTATTCGATCGCGCTGCAGATCTTCAATCATCATGCGGTGATCAGCGCGAAAAAAGGCGCGCCGAGCGCGTGGATCCCGATGGAGCCGGCAACGGGCGTATTATCCGTCATCTCGGTTCACAAGAATGCGCCGCATCCAAATGCTGCTAAGCTACTGGTTGAATTTCTCACATCGCGGGAAGGGCAGAAGATTTATCAAGAAGCCGAATATCTGCCGGCGGATCCGGCGGTGCCGGCACTCGATCCGTCGCTGAAACCGGAAGATGGTAAGTTTCGCGCGGTGTTTTTCACCCCGCAGGAGACCAATGATAAAATGGAGCAATGGAAGAAGATTTTCGATGACGTTTTCCGCTAAGGAGGATTTTGCATCAAGTCATCCGCAATGAGCAGCCCGATATCAGCCGAGCCAATGCCCGTGAGCTGGGCGGTTTCGCGCTCGTGGGCGCCGGCCCGGCAGACGGCGTGGATGGCGGCGCTGGTGATCATCATCCTTGCGCTGCTGGTGCTTCCCCCCTTCTGGTTCTTGCTGGAGGGCAGTTTCGTCGTTGCCGGTGCGCCGGGCTCGGGCCAACTGGGACTGGGAAATTTCATCGCCGTGCTGGGTAGCCGGCACTTGCTCACCAGCGGCGCCAACACTCTGCTCTTCGCCGCGGGAAGCGCGGCAGTCGCCCTGCTCATCGGCTGGATCACAGCCTGGATCGTGGAACGCACCAATACGCCGCTGCGCGGGCTTGCCTATCTTACGGCCATCGTTTCCCTGGGAACGCCTTATATTCTGTATGTCGGCGCCTGGCTGCTGTTTTTCGGCAAAGCCGGACCGATCAATCAACTTTACCGACTGCTGAGCGGAACTTCCGACCTGTTGCTGAACGTCTATTCCATGCCCGGCATGATCATTGTCGAAGGCTTTCTCTGGTCCCCCTTAGCCTTTCTTCTCGCGGGTGCGACGTTATGCAATGCCAATCCGGAACTGGAGGAAGCCGCGCGGGTGAGCGGCGCCAGCGTATGGGAAACGATCCGCCGCGTGACCTTCCGGCTTTCGCTGCCGTCGGTCCTGGCTCTCGCCATGCTCGTATTCATCCGCGCCATCGAAGCATTCGAAGTGCCGGCGCTGATCGGCCTGCCGGGACGCGTTTATGTGCTCACGACCGACATCTACAGCAACATGACGGCGAAAGCGCCGCCCGATCTCGGCGGCGCCAGCGCGCTCTCCGTGCTCATGCTGCTTCTGGTCCTCGGGCTTCTCAACGCCTACGGCCGGCTGTCGCGGCATTCGGAACGATATGCGACCATCACCGGCAAAGGTTTTCGTCCACGGCCATTCGATCTCGGCCGGCTGCGCCCTTTGGCTGCCACGTTGCTGGTCCTGAACTTCGTTCTTCTTCTCGTCGTGCCGATGGCCATGCTGGTTTGGGCGTCTCTGCTGCCTTTCTACCAGCCGTTGAGCGTGACGGCATTCAAGCTCATCACGCTCAACAACTACCGCACCGTACTGTCCTCCGATCATCTGCCTTACGTCCTCAATACCTTGCTGATTGCTTTCGCCACCGCGACGATCGCCACGGCGGTGACGATGCTCGGGGCCTGGCTATCGGTTCGCCGGGCGCGGGGTGGATGGCTGATCGAACGGCTGGCGACGCTTCCTCTGGTCTTTCCTGGCCTCGTTCTCGGCATCGCCGTCATGCAACTCTTCCTGCATGTTCCAATTCCGATTTACGGCACGATGTGGATTCTGGTCTGGGCATTCGTCATCAACTACCTACCGTACGCCATGCGTTACAGCGGCTCAGGCATGCTGCAGATTCATCGCGAACTGGAGGAAGCGGCGGCAATCTGCGGCGCGTCTCCACTCACGCGATTGCGCCGCATCGTGGCGCCGCTCTTGGCGCCTGCGCTGATCGCCGGCTGGCTCTTCATCTTCCTGATGGCTGCACGCGTCCTCTCGCTCGCCATACTGCTCACGGGACCACGCTCCCAACCGATGGCGGTGGTGATGTTTGATTTATGGACCAACGGACAAGGCACCGAGCTTGCCGCGCTCGGACTGCTATGGGCTATGCTGATGACGATCATCGCCGTGGCCTTCTATCTAGTGGCCCGCCGTTCCGGTGCCGGAGCTTTCGGGCGTGCCTGACTTTTTCCGCGGATTTTCATGAACGCTCGCATCCAATCTTCCGCTTCGCTGCCCGAGACGCGCGCCAAGGTCGAGGCGCTGCTCAATCCACGCAACATCGTCATTCTCGGCGCCACCGATAAACCCGGAAGCTGGACGCAGCGCGTGTGGCGCAACGCGCATCACTATAAGTTTTCGGGGCCGATTTATCCGATGAACCCCGGTCGCGACCGCGTATGGGACACCCGCTGCTACCGCTCCTTTGCCGACCTGCCGGAGTCTCCGGATCATGTCGTCGTCCTTATTCCCGCTGCCTTTGTTCCCGATGCGCTTATCGAGGCGGCGCGGGCCGGCGCGCGCAGCGCGACGGTGATGACATCGGGCTTTGCCGAAGCGACGGACGCAGCCTCGAAAGAACTGAGCCAACGTCTGGCTACCGTCATCAAGCAAACCGGGCTTGCCGTGTCCGGTCCGAATTGTCTGGGTAATCTTCACGCCGCCGCTGGCCTGATGACCATGCCGGACGACCGCCCCCAGCGGCTTGCAGCTGGTCCCGTTGCTATCGTTAGCCAGTCCGGCGGCATCGCCATGGCGATCAAACGCACGTTGGAGGAGCGCGGGATCGATACCGCCTCGGTCGTGACCTCGGGCAACGAGGCCGGGCTGTCGACCGCCGATTACATCGCCTATTATGTTGGACATCCGGACATCCGCATCATCGTCTCGTATCTGGAAGGCGTGCGTGATGGCCCGGCTTTCCTTTCGGCCTGCCGCATGGCCCGCGCCGCCGGCAAGCCGGTCATCGTGATGAAGCTCGGGGCGTCGGAGGATGGACGCGCGGCGGCGCTGGCCCACACCGGCGCACTCGCCGGTTCGATGCAAGCATTCGACGCGGTGGCCGCCACGGTCGGAGCCCTTCGTGTAGGCACCCTCGATGACGTCGTCGAGGCGGTCGAATATTTCGTTCACGCGAGGCTGCCGCGCAGCGGCAATCTCGGCGGCATTACCTTCTCGGGCGCGCTACGGGGTTTGCTGCTCGACGGCGCCGCCAATAACGGACTGACCTTTTCGCCGTTATCCGCGAGAACGCGGCAGCGACTGGAATCCTTGCTCACAGTCGGGACGATCATTGGAAATCCGCTCGATTCCGGCTTTGCGGCACTCACCAGCCAGGACGCTTATCTGCGCTGCGTCGAGATCATGCTCGACGATCCTGGAATCGATATTCTGGTGTTGCAGGAGGAGTTGCCGCGGGCTCCCGGAACCGAGCGCAAGGAATCCAATCTTCGCGCCGTCAACGCCATTGCGGCCAAGGCTGGCAAGCCTGTCGTCTTCGTTAGCATGATTTCCTACGGCTTGACCGATTATAGCCGCGCACTGCGCGCAGAACTTCCGCGCCTCGCCTTCCAGCAGGAGGTGGACAAGACGATGCGTGCTTTACGCTCTGTCGCCGACTACGCGAAAAACATCGCGGAACCAACGGTCGCAGCCAAACCAAGCGCGGCAAACCAAGTAAAGCTGAAAAAAGCGCTCGCCTCATCGGTTCCCGGTTGCAGAACGCTGAGCGAGACCGCGTCGAAAGCACTGTTGAAAGCCTATGGCTTTCGCACGCCCAAGGAAGCCATTGCCCGGACCGAAAAGGAAGCGCTCGCCATCGCTAAACGGATCGGCTTTCCGCTTGTGGCCAAGGCGGTGGCCGCCCAGCTCGCGCATAAATCGGATGTGGGTGGGGTGATCGTCGGCCTGCGCTCGGCGAAGGAAGTCCGGAAAGCCTATCGCCGGATCGTTCAAACTGTCGGGCGGCGATCGGGCGTTGCGCTCGACGGCGTGCTGATTGCGGAACAAATATCGGACGGCGTCGAACTGGTACTCGGCGTCACCCGCGACCCCGAGGTAGGGCCGGTGATCATGTTCGGCTCCGGCGGCGTCGAACTCGAACTGCATCGCGACGTCGCCATCGCGGCGCTACCGCTGGATGAGAAAAAGGCCGTCGCCCTTATCGATAAGACACGCGCGGGCAAGCTCATCCAGGGTTATCGTGGCGGCGCGGCGCTTGACCGCAACGCGGTGGTTAAGGCGCTGATCGGTCTTTCCCAACTCATGATGGACGCCGGAGCCCGGATCGATTCCATCGACGTCAATCCGTTCCTGGTAAGGCGACGCGGCGGCGTTGCGCTCGACGCGCTTGTCGTACTCGCTGACGATGGCGGGTGAGCCCATGCTGCGCGTCGAAAATCTCAGCAAGATTTTTGCCAATTCCACCGATCGGATTTCCGGTGGCATCAGCGAGGCGAATTTCGAACTGGAGCCCGGGACATTTTTTACCATGCTCGGGCCTTCCGGCTGCGGCAAGACCACGACGTTACGCTGTATCGCCGGCCTGGAGACGCCCGATGCAGGAGTGATCTCGATCGACGGCGAAGCTTTGTTCGACCGGAAAGCGGGTATCAATATTCCGGTGGAGCGGCGCGCGGTCGGCATGGTTTTCCAATCTTACGCGATCTGGCCGCATATGACCGTCGCCGAGAATGTGGCTTTCCCGCTCACCGTCGCCAAGGACCGGAATTTCTCCCGCGCCGAGATCGAAGCAGCGGTCAATCGCGCGCTCACGGTTGTCAATCTTGGCGGCTACCAACAGCGTTCCGCGACGCAACTTTCCGGCGGCGAGCAGCAGCGCGTTGCGCTTGCGCGCGCCATCGTGCGCGAGCCGAGGCTGTTGCTGCTCGATGAACCGCTCTCTAATCTGGACGCTCAGCTTCGCGATGAGATGCGCAGCGAACTCAAACGGCTGCAAAGCAAGATCGGCATCACTACTGTCTATGTAACCCACGATCAGTCCGAGGCCCTGGCATTGTCCGACCAGATCGCGGTGATCAACCGAGGCCGGATCAGGCAGATCGGCAGCCCGCATGACATTTATTACCAACCCGCCGACGCCTTCGTCGCCCGCTTCGTCGGCGCGACCAACCTGCTTGACGGCCGCTTGATCGGCGCCGCCAATGGCCGGGGTGAGGTCGAGGTTTCAGGCGGCCGCAGGCTTAAATGCCTGGTCCCGCACCGGATCGACGATGGCTCCTCGGTATCGGTCTCTATCCGTCCGGAAAGCATCCAGCTGGTAGCGGCCCAACCGTCTCCAGGGACAACAGACGGAAATTGTCTCGCGGGCCGGCTCAGCGCCGTCACCTTTCTCGGCTCCGCGCGCCGCGTTGACGTGTCGAGCGAAGGACTGATGCTGCAAGTTACCATGCCCGCCGACATGCCGCTGCCGGCGGACAAGGAAGTTCTGCTGGTCTTCGCGCCGGAGCGAACGATCGCGCTGCCGCGGGCTATACCTGATCCACATCCATGACGGGGAAAAACCAGATGGCAAGGAAGAAGAAATACGAGACCATTTTGGTCGACAACAAGGACGGGATCACTTGGGTCACCTTCAATCGCCCGGACCAGCGCAATGCCATGAGCCCACAGCTGCACATGGATATGGACGACGTGCTGGACGATCTGGCGATCGATCCGAAGACCGAAGTTCTGGTGATCACCGGCGCCGGCAAGGCTTTCTCCGCCGGCCAGGACATTAAGCTCTATTTCCGCGGCACGGCCTCCGACCCTGCGGCACGGCAGAAAGCGCGACGTGCGTCGAATCAATGGCGTTGGCAGAAACTTTCGACCTTTCCCAAGCCGACCATCGCCATGGTCAACGGCTTCTGCTTCGGCGGGGCGTTCACGCAGGTCTGCGCTTGCGATTTTGCCTTTGCGGCTGACGAGGCGTTGTTCGGCCTCTCAGAGATAAACTGGGGTATTCTGCCGGGGGGCATCGTTGCTTGGAACGTCACGCAAATGCTGAATTTCCGCAATGCGCTCTATTACGCGATGACCGGCGATACCTTCGATGGCAAGAAGGCGCAGGAGATCGGCTTCGTCAATTTCTCCGTGCCCGGCTCCGAACTAACATCGGCGACGACTACGTTCGCCAAGAAGCTGATGGAGAAAAGCCCTGCCGCCATGCGGTACACCAAGGAGTGCATCCGTTCCGTGCGCTTCATGAACGAACCGCAGGCGGCCGATTATCTCAACGCCAAGAGCGACGCCTTGAAATTCAACGACAAGGAAGGCGGACGTGAAGAAGGCATGAAGCAGTTTCTCGACGAAAAAACCTACCGTCCCGGATTCGGACATTACAAGCGAAAGAAGCGTTGAGTGTCGGACTACTGCGAATGCGTGCCCTACGGCATTGTGCGGCATAGCTAGAGGGCTGTAAGCGCCCGCACCTCCGCCAAGCCCAGAGTCCGCGGTCCCGCAGCATCGGCATAGATGAAGCGCAGCCTTCGGCGGCGCGCTACCAAGACGGCGGGCAGCGGGTCGTAGCGGTAGGTTTCGCCACCCAGATGCGGCATCATGCTGCCGACGTCGGTCACCGCCTCGACTTCGACCCGCAATAGGACCAGCTTTTCACCGTCGGCGCCCTTGGCCTCAAACGGCACCTGCGCCAGGCGCAAAAAGCTCGTGGGATCGGCAGCAATCATGAAGGCGTCGACGAAGGCGATTTCGACGAGATCGAGATCAGGCTCCCCCGGAGACGCGTGATCGTCGGTGTGACCGGAATCAAGATGCGGCGTCTGCCATTGCGCCAGCGGTCTCGGCGGAGCGGCATGATTGTGGCCCGGACCGGCGCCATTGCCGTCGTGTTCGTGATCGTGTCCGCGATGCATGGCGTCCCTCAATAGCTGACCGGTTTGTCGATCATGTGTTTGTGCGATCCGAGCTTGCCGTTGGCCACCACCGATCCCAGCGCCTCGACCACGACGCGCAGCCCAAACAAGGAGGTGATGTCCGAGGTGTCGTAAGGCGGCGAGACCTCAACGACTTCGAGCCCGCAAAGTCCTTCGGCGGCGACGAGACCCAAGAGCTTTAGCGCCTCGCGCGGCAGGAAGCCGCCTGGCTCTGGCCAGCCGGTGCCGGGCACGAATCCGCAATCCACCGAATCCACATCGAAGGAAATATAAACCGCGTCCGCGTCCTTCCAGGCGAGCTCTAGCGCGATCTCGGCGGTCTTCTCCAGCCCGAGCTTCTCGATATCAGCGATGGTGAGCACGTTGGTACCGCGCTTGCGCGCTTCCTGCACGCCCTCGCGGGGAACCTGCCAGCCGCCGATGCCGAGCTGCACCAGATTGGTGGGCGACACGTTCGGCAGGTTGGTCGCCCAATACCAGGGCGTCGTGTGCATGCGCTCGTCGAGATCCTTCTCCTGGATGTCGATGTGCCGGTCGAAATGGATGATGCCGATCTTCTTCGACGTGCATTGGGCGATGCCGCGCACGCAAGGGAAGCCGATCGAATGGTCGCCGCCCAGCATCAAGGGCAGCGCGCCCGACGAGAACACATGGCTCACCCCGCGCGTGATCTGGTCGAAGCTCTTTTCCAGATTGGCGGGAATCGTGAACACGTCGCCGGCGTCGCACAGTGTCATCTGCTCCCGCAGATCAACGCCGAGTTCGTAATTGTAAGGTGTATAAAGCGCGGAGATGCGGCGGATGCCCTGCGGCCCAAAGCGCGTGCCCGGTCGATAGGTGGTGCCGGAATCGAAGGGGATGCCGATCACCGCAGCGTCATACTTGCCCACGTCGCGGATGTTCTCGACGTAGGGCGCCTTGAGAAAGGTGTTGATGCCGGCGAAATGCGGCAACTCGCCGCGCGCAAAGGTCGGAATGGTTTTGTCGGTGAGGCACTCCGAGCCGGGCAGCCCCATGTCGAGTGCCCATTGCTGATGCTTGCGCCAGGCGTCATCCGGCAGCTTCCCCTCGGCATCCAGCGACTTCCAGCCTTGGGTCGAAAGCCGGTCGAAGTCCGGATGGTGTCGGCGTAGGCGGCTCGGCGGCGCAAACAGTCCCGCCTTGAATGAATGTCGGGTGCGATCGAAAGTCATGCCGCGGCTCCTTCAGATGGGCTTTTCGTTGCGTGAGGATCGAGAGGTTTCGAGAAGCGCAGCACCGGAACGGCGCTGTCGCGGGCGAGGTCGAGGTCGTAGGTGATGACAGCGCCGTAGCGGCCCGGCGCCTGTGGATCGATCCGCCGCTTGTCCAGCGCGATCAGCCGCGTGCCAAGGGCGAAAGCTTCCTTGATGTCATGGGTGACCATCACGATGGTCATGCCGCAGTCGCGCCAGACGAAGCGGATGAGTTCGTGCATCTGCGCGCGCGTCCCGGGATCGAGCGCGCCGAACGGCTCGTCGAGCAGCAGCACCTTCGGCTTCTTGGCGACCGCTTGGGCAATCGCGAGGCGCTGCTGCATGCCGCCGGAGAGCGCGCTCGGATATTTGTCGCGATGCTGGCTCAACCCCACCTCGGCAATCAGCCGGTCGCTTTCAGCAATAGCGGCTTTGCGCGCGGCGCCGAACAGGCGAGCGGCAAACGGACTTTGCGCGCATTCAAAGCCAAGCAACACATTGCCGAGGACGGTGAGGTGCGGCATCACGGAATAGCGTTGGAACACCACGCCGCGGTCCGGGCAGGGCTCCGCCGCCATCGGTTTGCCGTCCAGCAAAATCTCTCCGCGGGTCGGCCGTTCCTGGCCGAGCAGCGTGCGCAACAATGTGCTTTTGCCGGCGCCGGACGGCCCGACCAACGACACGAAAGAACCGGCCGCTATAGTTAGATTGAGGCGCTCCAGCACGATCTGATCGCCGTATTCGACCCATACATTGCGGTAGGTGATGCTGCTGCTCATCACCGCCGCTCCTGGATGTGTGCCCAAGGAAAAGCCGCGCGCGAGATTCGCTGCAGGGCGAAATCCATCAGCCAGGCGAGCAGCGTGATCCAGGCGACGTAGGGCAGGATCACGTCCATGGCGAGATAGCGCCGCAGCAGGAAGATGCGATAGCCGAGGCCGACATCGGCCGCGATCGCTTCCGCTGAGATGAGGAATAGGAATGCCGGGCCGAGCGATAGGCGCACCGCATCGATCAGCCGCGGCATGATCTGCGGCAGCACGACCCGGATCGCGACCTGCCACGTGGATGCGCCCAGCGACTGCGCCTTGACGATCTGCTCCGCCGGCAAGGCTTTGGCGGCGAAGACGACATCCCGCACCAGGAATGGCGCCACGCCGAACACGATCAGCACAACCTTCGACAATTCGCCAAGCCCGAAGACGATGAAGAGGATCGGCAGCACCGCCATGGGCGGGATCATCGATAGGATGGCGACCAGCGGCGCGAGGCTCGCGCTGACAAAAGGCAGGATCGCAATCGACAGCCCGACCCCGAGACCCAGCAACGTCGCGATGCCAAGTCCCAATCCCAGGCGTTGCAGGCTCGCGGCGGTATCGGTCCACAGCACGATCTCTCCGGTACGCCGGTCGGGCTCGAAAGCGGCGTGTCGCATTGCGCTCGCCATTTCGCCGATCGGCGGCAGCAGCTTGTCTTCAGGATTTACGGCACGCCGTTCCGCCGAGCCGACCACGTAGAGGAACGCGATCAGGACGAAAGGAATGAGCGCCAGGACCAGGCCGCTCGCGCGGCCTGGAGCAATGTTCATGATCCGGCGTATGACGTGTTACCTCCGCGCTGGCGGCCGCCCTTCAGGGCATCCGTCAGAGCTTACCATCCGCCGCCATCTTCATGTAGGAGGCGTCGAAGCGGAGTTTCACGTTTTTCTTGGAACCGAGAACCTCGCCGCTCGGCATGGCGATGCCGATGGCATCCTTCGACTTCACCTTCTCGCCAAGGAGATTGTGTTCGAAGCAAAAGGTGCGCACGAGCTCCATGGTCTTCGATAGGTCCGCGCTGTTCATGAAGGTCAGCGCCTCCTTCGGCGTATAATACATTCGCGTGGTCTTGAGCTGGGCCTCGAAGCCGGCGAGGTCGGTGCCGGAAGCCTTGGCCATGGCCTCGCGTGCAGCCTTGCCCTTTTCGCCCGTGTCCTGCATTAGCGCGATAGTCTCATACCAGATGCCGACCAGCGCCTTGCCGAGATTGGGATTGTCCTTCAACGTCTCGGTGTTGACGCCAAGCAGGTCCTCGATCTCACCGGGGATTTTGCTCGAGTCATAGACCAGTGTCGCGCCCGGTTCCGCCTTCACCTCCATAAGCTGCGGATTCCACGTCACGACTGCGGTGGAGTCCGATGACTTGAATGCGCCGACGATATCGGCGTCCGAGGTGTTGGTGGTCTTGATGTCCTTTTCCTTGAGGTTGACTGTCGAAAGCCCGCGCGCCAGCAGATAATGCGACACCGATAGTTCCACGAGATTGACTTTCTGGCCCTTGATGTCGGCGAGCGTCTTGCCCTTCTTCAGCACCACCCCGTCATTGCCGTTGGAGAAGTCGCCCATGATCACTGCGGTGGTATCGACGCCGCCGGCGGCCGGAATTGTCAGCGCGTCCATATTGGTCAGGGTAACGCCGTCGAATTTGCCCGCGGTGTATTGATTGATCGACTCGACGTAGTCGTTGATCTGCGTGACGTTGATGGTGATGCCGTATTTATCGGCCCACTTCTTGACGATGCCGGCTTCGGCTGCATAAGGCCATGGCATCCATCCGACGTAGATGGTCCAGGCGATATTGAATTCCCTTTTCGGCGCGGCGCTGGCTGCGGCCGGGAAAGTCGCGGAAAAAATCAAAGCCATCAGGAGAGCTACGATACGTTTCATGACAGAATCCTCGTTGTCGCTGGACCTGACCGAAGATGGGCACGCCTCAAGTGATGCCAATCCTGGCCACTGAGGTCTCCCGGGCTTTTATCCCTCCGTGCGCCCGGCGCTGCTCGCATCCGGGCGGCAGCTCTCGGACCAGCATCCGCAACGGCGGACCGGAACCCTAGCCACCAACTCACGACAACCTTGAAGCAATCACCGTGCCAGCCGGAAATCCGGGCATCTTGCAACGCAGAAGGGCGCCATCGCCCGTGAATTTGGCACGTCGTGCAGCGTGGTCGGTCCTCGTAGCGCGTGACTTTTCCGCGTTCGACGCCTCGCAGAAACTATTTCGCATCTGCGTTCGCCGCCACGCGGATGGGACGTTTAAGCGATGGTCTCAGGTGGCGAATAAAGTCGCAACTGCCATTTACTTAGGCGACGTCGTCGACTGCTGCATTACGGGCAATTGAAAAATCGCCTGATATCAAGTTGGTAAAAGAGCCCTCGTGGTGGCACGTCCCTTGCGAAGTGGTTGCCGCGCGTAAGACCAAGAGCTGAAACGCGCGTCAACAGAGGGACCAAAGATGTTCAGTTATATCCGTGCGGTCGCCGAGCGACCGATTGCTCGCCGATGGCTCACCGCTGTCGCGGGCCTGACACTCAGCGTTGCCGCCGCGCTACCCGCCGCGGCCCAAGACACCATTAAAGTCGGCATCCTGCATTCGCTCTCCGGCACCATGGCCATCAGCGAGACCACGCTGAAGGATGTGATGCTCATGCTGATCGATGAGCAGAACAAGAAAGGCGGCCTCCTCGGCAAGAAGCTCGAGGCGGTCGTGGTCGATCCGGCCTCGAATTGGCCGCTGTTCGCGGAAAAGGCGCGCGAGCTGATCACCAAGGACAAGGTATCGGCCGTGTTCGGCTGCTGGACTTCGGTCTCGCGCAAGTCGGTGGTGCCGGTGTGCACGGAACTGAACTCGAACTTGTTCTATCCGGTGCAGTATGAAGGCGAGGAGAGCGAGCGGAACGTCTTCTACACCGGCGCTGCCCCGAACCAGCAGGCGATCCCGGCGGTGGACTATCTTGCCAAGGAAGAGAAGGTGAAGCGCTGGGTGCTGGCCGGCACCGATTACGTTTATCCGCGCACCACCAACAAGATCCTCGAAGCCTACCTGAAGTCGAAAGGCGTCGCCGACGACGACATCATGATTAATTACACGCCGTTCGGACACTCCGACTGGCAAACGATCGTAGCCGACATCAAGAAGTTCGGCTCGGCGGGCAAGAAGACGGCGGTGGTCTCCACCATCAACGGCGACGCCAACGTCCCTTTCTACAAGGAACTCGGCAACCAGGGCATCAAGGCGACGGACATTCCGGTGGTGGCGTTCTCGGTGGGTGAGGAAGAACTCGCCGGCATCGACACCAAGCCGCTGCTCGGACACCTTGCCGCCTGGAACTACTTCCAGTCGATTAAGGACAAGGGCAACGAAGACTTCATCGCCAAGTGGAAGGCCTTCACCAAGGATCCGAAGCGCGTCACCAACGATCCGATGGAAGCGCACGTGATCGGGTTCGCCATGTGGGTCAAGGCGGTCGAAAAAGCCGGCACTGTCGATGCGGACAAGGTGATCGAAGCGCTGCCGGGTACCAAGGCGCCGAACCTCACCGGCGGCGTCTCGGAAATGCTGCCGAACCACCACATCACCAAGCCTGTGTTCATCGGAGAGATCAAAGCCGATGGCCAGTTCGACGTGGTTTGGAAGACGGACGGCCTTGTCCCGGGTGATGCCTGGTCGAAAGAGCTGCCGGGTTCGAAGGACCTGGTCGGCGATTGGGTGAAGCTCAAATGCGGCAACTACAACACCGCGACCAAGAAGTGCGGTGCCTGACGCTGTTGCGTTGATATCCCGGAGGCGGCGGCATCACGCCGCTTCCGGCTTCTCTCCACGCCGGGACGCACACCATGCCTATTGTCTACGATCGCCTCGCCGCGCTCGTAATCGCCCTCTGCTTGCTCATGGCTCAGGTTCCGGCCGCGAGAGCAGACGGCTTCGAGGATGCCCTGGCGGCGTTTACCCTCGACTCCTATGCCGATACCGACGCCGCGGTGACGGCGGCGGCGGCAAGCGGCAATCCCCTCGCGGAACAAATCATCGTCGCGCTGCAGGGCGGCCGCCTGCTATTTAGCGCCGAAAGCAAGAAAATATATCTCAAGGACAAGTCCGGAAGCCTGCTCGATGCCACGACCGGCAAACCGGCGGCCGGCAGCGCGCCGACGGATCTCGTGCCGGTGCGCGTCAACAACCGCGTTCGCCGCGCCATCGAAGCTTCTCTCGGCGGCCTGACGCTGCTGGCCCCGGACCCGGCCAAGCGTTTGGAAGCCGCGCAAGCGGTTTTCCGCTCCAAGGAAGCGGCGGCATTGCCCGCGCTTGACGCGGCGATCGGCAAGGAAACCATCCCGGCCATCAAGAAAGCGCTGCTGGAGGCGCGCGCGGCGGTCATTCTCAACATCGAGGACGCGAACGAATCCGACAAGCTCGATGCAGTGACGATCATCCGCGCCAAAGGCGATCAGGACGCGCTTGGGCTTCTCGGCTCGCTACCGGTCAACACACCCGCTGCGGTGCGCAAAGCAGCCGCCGATGCGACAAGCGCGATTCAAGGTCAGGTGGCGCTCTGGAATTCGGTACAGAACGCCTGGTACGGACTGTCGCTCGGCTCGGTGCTACTGCTCGCCGCCATCGGCCTTGCCATCACCTTCGGCGTCATGGGCGTCATCAACATGGCGCATGGCGAAATGGTGATGCTCGGCGCCTACGTCACCTTCCTGGTGCAAGAGGTCATCCGCACCAACAGTCCAGGACTGTTCGATTATTCGCTCGCCATTGCCATACCGCTGGCTTTTGCCGCCACGGGACTGATCGGCATCGGCATCGAGCGCTGCATCATCCGTTTCCTCTATGGCCGCCCGCTGGAGACGCTGCTGGCGACCTGGGGACTGTCGCTGATCCTGCAGCAGGCTGTGCGAACGACCTTCGGACCCACCAACCGCGAAGTCGGCGCACCGTCCTGGATGAGCGGATCGTTCGAGATCGGCCAGATCACCATCACCTATGGCCGGCTTTGGATCATCGTCTTTACCGCGGTGGTGTTCGCCGCTTTGCTCGGGCTTTTACGCTTCACTCGGCTCGGCCTGGAAATGCGGGCGGTGACGCAAAACCGGCCGATGGCGGCATCCATGGGGATCCGCACCGCGCGTATCGACGCGCTGACGTTCGGGCTCGGCTCCGGCATCGCCGGCATGGCAGGCGTAGCGTTGTCGCAGATCGACAATGTCAGTCCGAATCTCGGCCAAAGCTACATCATCGATTCCTTCCTGGTCGTGGAGTTCGGCGGCGTGGGGAACTTATGGGGCACGCTGGTCGCCGCCTTGTCGCTCGGCGTCGCCAATAAGTTTCTGGAGCCGATTGCCGGCGCCGTGCTTGGCAAGATCGCGCTTCTCGTCTTCATCATTCTCTTCATTCAGAAGCGGCCGCGCGGGTTGTTCGCCCTGAAGGGAAGGGCGGTGGAGGCATGAGCGCGCGCGCGATCATCAAGCCGTCGCACCCATTGATCCACATGCTGGATCGCGGCAGCCTCGTCTTCCTGTTGGTGCTTGCCGCACTCGCGGTCTGCGTGCCGGTACTGACGCTGCTCGTTCCGGCAAGCTCGCCGCTGCACGTTCCGATCTATCTGGTGTCGCTGTTCGGAAAATATCTTTGCTATGCGCTGCTGGCGCTGTCGATCGATCTGATCTGGGGCTATTGCGGCATCCTCTCGCTCGGCCATGGCGCCTTCTTCGCGCTCGGCGGCTACGCCATGGGGATGTATCTGATGCGCCAGATCGGTACGCGCGGCGTCTATGCCGATCCGATCCGTCCGGACTTCATGGTGTTCCTGAACTGGCCGGAATTGCCGCTCTATTGGTACGGCTTCCAGCACTTTCCATACGCACTTCTGATGGTCGTGCTGGTGCCCGGGACGTTGGCCTTTGTGTTCGGCTGGTTCGCTTTCCGGTCGCGGGTGACAGGCGTCTATCTGTCCATCATCACTCAGGCGCTAACCTTCGCGCTGATGCTCGGCTTCTTCCGAAACAATTTCGGTTTCGGCGGCAACAACGGTCTCACTGACTTCAAGGATATTCTCGGTTTCAACGTGCAGGCGGCGGGAACGCGGACGGCATTGTTTGTAGCAACTGTCGTGGCGCTCGCGGCGGGGTTCCTGCTTTGCCGCTTCATTGTTCAGTCGAAGTTCGGCAAGGTGTTGATCGCAATCCGCGACGCGGAATCCCGGACGCGCTTCATCGGTTACCGGGTCGAATCTTACAAGCTGGCGGTCTTCACACTATCGGCCTGCATGGCTGGGATCGCCGGTGCACTCTATGTGCCGCAGATCGGCATCATCAATCCGAGCGAATTCACGCCCGCCACGTCCATCGAGGCGGTGATTTGGGTCGCGGTCGGCGGCCGCGGCACGCTGATCGGAGCGGTGATCGGCGCGGTCTTGGTGAACTATGCGAAGACCACATTCACGACTGGATACCTGGCGCCTTATTGGCTGTTCCTTCTCGGCGGTCTTTTTGTTGCTGTGACATTGTTCCTGCCGAACGGCATCGTCGGCACCTTCCGCCAATGGCGCGCCGGCAGCCGTGCCGCGGCGTCCGCCAGGGCCGAAGAAGGTGCGACCATCGCCGAACCGAACCCACATCCAGCGGAGTGAATGCGGCTATGGACATGCGCACCACCACTGCCCAGCTCTACATCGACGGTGTCACGGTTTCGTTCGACGGCTTCCGCGCGCTCAACAACCTGTCGCTCACCATCGAGCCGGGCGAGATGCGCGCGATCATCGGACCCAATGGCGCCGGCAAGACCACGATGATGGATGTCGTCACCGGCAAGACCCGTCCGGACACCGGCGAGGTTTTCTTCGACGGCGCGCATGACCTCACCGCCATCGACGAAACCGAAATCGCCAATCTTGGCATTGGCCGCAAGTTTCAGAAGCCCACCGTATTCGAAAGCCACACAGTGGAGGACAACCTGCGCCTCGCTTTGAAGGCGGACAAGCGCGCGAGGATGACGCTGCTATGGCGCGACAGTGCGGCGGAGCACGATGCCGTGACGAGCATCCTGAAGACCAGCCGGCTCAGCGCCGTCCGCGAGCGCATCGCCGGCAGTCTCTCGCATGGCCAGAAGCAATGGCTGGAGATCGGCATGCTGCTGGCGCAAGACCCAAAGCTGTTGCTGGTCGACGAGCCGGTCGCCGGCATGACCGATGCCGAGACGCAGCAGACGGCGGAACTGCTCAAGGAAATCAACCATACCCGCACCGTAGTGGTGGTCGAGCACGATATGAAATTCGTGCGCGAGCTCGCGGTGAAGGTGACGGTGCTGCATGAAGGCTCGGTGATCGCTGAAGGTTCGATCGACCAAGTTTCAGCGAACGAACGGGTGATCGAAGTTTATCTGGGACGGTAGCGCCTGATCCCGCGCAGAAAGAAGTAAGTCATGCTGGAAGCCAAGGGGCTCGATCTTTACTACGGCGCCGCGCGGGCGCTGCGTAGCGTTTCGGTCACGGCGCGGCCCGGCGCGGTCATCTGCATTCTCGGCCGCAACGGCGTCGGCAAAACGAGCCTGCTGCGCGCCATCGTCGGCCAGAGGCCGGTGAGAGCCGGCAGCATCCTCTGGGAAGGCGTCGACATCACCAAGCTATCGCACGTGGAGCGGGCGCGGCGCGGCATCGCCTATGTGCCGCAGGGGCGTGAGATTTTCCCGCTGCTGACGGTGCAGGAGAATCTGGAGACGGGCTTTGCGCCCCTCAAGCGCTCGGAACGTGTCATCCCCCGCGAGGTGTTCACGCTATTTCCCGTTCTCAAGGACATGCTCGGGCGGCGCGGCGGCGATCTCTCCGGCGGACAACAGCAGCAACTCGCCATCGCGCGCGCCATGATCATGCAGCCGCGGCTGATGCTGCTTGACGAACCGACCGAGGGGATTCAGCCCTCGATCATCAAGGATATCGGCCGCGCGATTTCCTATCTCCGCGGGCTCGGGCAGATCGCCATCGTGCTGGTCGAGCAATATCTCGATTTCGCGCGTGAGTTAGGCGATCAGTTCGTCGTCATGGAACGCGGCGCTATTGTCTATTCGGCTACCCGCGATACCCTGGAAGAAGGTGCGTTGCAGCGCGCCTTGGCGATATAACAGCCGCCACGGGATTCTGCCTGAACTGGGAGGTACGCGTGAGCGGCGCGACGGCGCGAGAGCAAAGCGATGTGTTCGCCGCCAATCGCGCCGTCGGACGGGTCGCGTTCGCGGTCGCCGCCATGCGCGGGACGACAGGCCGGACCCGCGTGGACGAGCAAGGCTCGTTGCGCGTGCGGTTCCTGCGCCGGACCTCCACCGAGCTTGAAGCCGTGCTGGTCAACAGCGCGGGCGGCGTCACCGGCGGTGACCGCTTTGATCTGGATATTTCGGTGGGGGCGGGCGCCCGCTTGGTCGTCAGCACCGCGGCGGCGGAGAAAATCTATCGGTCGCTCGGCGCGGACGCTGAGGTCAGTGTCCGTTTGAAAGTGGACAGAGAGGGCAGCCTGCTTTGGTTGCCGCAGGAGGCGATCCTGTTCGACCAGGCGCGCCTTCGCCGCGACATCGAGATCGATTTGGCGGCGGACGCGAAAGTTATGTTAGCCGAAGCCTTGATATTTGGCCGCACGGCCAGCGGCGAAGCAATGCAGAACGGCAGCCTCACGGACCGCTGGCGCGTGCGTCGTGACGGCAAGCTGATCTTTGCGGAAACGTTGAAACTCGATGGCGCCATTGCTGCCAAGCTTCAGGAAAGAGCGGTCGCGGGTGCTGGCGTCGCTGTGGCGACGATATTCATGAGCCCGGCCGGCGACGCGGAGGTCTCCGGTTTGCGCGCGATTGCCGAGAGCTTTCGTTCGGAACTGGGCGTGTCATCCTGGAATGGCCTTGCCGTGGCGCGGCTGGTCGCGGAGGATGGTGCGACGCTGCGTCACGACCTCGCGCTCGCAATGACCGCGCTCGGCGCTTCGCTGCCACGCCCGTGGCTGAATTGACGGAACGACTATGAACCTTACGCCGCGGGAAAAAGACAAGCTCCTGATCGCCATGGCCGCGATCGTCGCGCGCCGGCGTCTGGAACGCGGCGTTAAGCTCAACCATCCGGAATCGGTGGCGCTGATTAGCGATTTCATTCTCGAAGGCGCGCGCGACGGCCGCACCGTGGCAGAGCTGATGCAGTCCGGCGCCCATGTGCTCACCCGGGCGCAGGTGATGGACGGCATCGCCGAGATGATCCACGACATTCAGGTCGAGGCTACATTCCCGGATGGGACGAAATTGGTGACGGTGCATGAGCCGATACGGTAAATTTTACTCTTTCGTCATGCCCGCGCTTGTCGCGGGCATCCACGTCTTGCAGTGTATCGGCTGGAGAACGCAACATGTTCTGGCGCTCTGAACAACGAGAAATTCCAAAGTCCCTGAGTCCGGTCGGTTTTTGCGGTGCAATTTCCGCCCGCTTCAACTCAGTTTATGTCGCAGTCCCCACGTTATTCATTATTTTGAAGCAAAGTGGTCTTGAAGTACTTCCCCCGAAATGGGCTGAGGCAATCAACTACGTTTTAGGTTCAATCTATCCGCCTTCTGCCACCCATTACAGTGCCATTAAATCGGCGTCATTAGGCGAGGCTGCGAACTATGAGTTGTTTCTGACGATAATTATTCTGTTCCATTTTTTTCTGGCACAATACACTATTTCTGAATCTCGGTCCGGTCGAACAATCCTTCGCAATCCAGGCGTCGGAGATATCTTTTTCCTTCTCATTGGCTTTGCGGGCATTCACTACGTCTTCGTCGATGACCTTATTAGCTTTAGGCACCAACCGATTTGGGATTTTTATGTTGATGATTTCGGATTTTACTTATTGCGGCAAGGCGCTCTCATGAGTTTTGTTCTGCTGTACGGAATAGTCATTTTGCTCTTTGGAGTGAGGCTGACAGATGTATTTCACCAAAGGCGTTCGGCGACGAAACGGCCACTGCCATGATCCCCGGCGAAATGTTCATCAAGGACGGCGAGATCGAGCTGAACAAAGGTCGCAAGACGGCGACGCTGACGGTGGCTAATACTGGCGACCGGCCGATCCAGGTCGGCTCGCATTACCATTTCTTCGAGACCAATCCGGCGCTGAGGTTCGATCGCAAAAAGGCGCGCGGCATGCGGCTCGACATTGCGGCCGGCACGGCAGTGCGCTTCGAGCCGGGGCAAAGCCGAGAGGTGACGTTGGTCGCGCTTGGCAGCAAACGCGTCATCTACGGTTTCCGCCAGGACGTGATGGGGAAACTTTAGGAGCAAGACGCCATGAAAGCTTCGCCATTGTTGCTTGAAGAGTACAAAAATTGCAAACAACAAATTCTTGAAGACATCAAGTGGATGGATCAACTTGAGGTCTACGTGGTCGGCGCAGTAGCAACTGTATATGTTTTTGTCTTTGCTCAGAAGGAACCCACTTTGGCTAAATTGATTTCGATTATCCCTCTATTCGTTGTGTGTGCCGGCGCACTACGAACAGCCGCGCTGGACAGTACAATTGGTGTGCTTAACGACTATCTGGTCAAAATAGAGAAGCAGCATACAGATGTAGGGTACACACAATTCTATCGTTTGAGCCGTTCACCAACGATGAAGACGTCGCGATATATTGTATGGGGCACATTGCTTTTTCTAAGTATCAGCTTCGCGTTTGTAACTTTTTTTTGGGGTCCGTTTTGGCTGAACCAGGCCGCGCCATGCCGGTCAAAATGACGCGCGCCGCCTATGCCGACATGTTCGGCCCCACCACGGGCGACCGGGTGCGGCTCGCCGACACCGATCTCATTATCGAGGTGGAGAAGGATTTCACCACCTATGGCGAGGAGGTGAAGTTCGGTGGCGGCAAGGTGATCCGCGACGGCATGGGCCAGAGCCAGGTCACCAACGCCAAGGGCGCGGTCGATACCGTCATCACCAATGCGCTGATCCTCGACCACTGGGGCATTGTGAAGGCCGATGTCGGCCTCAAGGGCGGCCGCATCTTCGCCATCGGCAAGGCCGGCAATCCCGACATCCAGCCCGGCGTCACCATTGTCATTGGACCCGGCACCGAGGTGATCGCGGGCGAAGGAAAAATCCTCACCGCCGGCGGTTTCGACACCCACATCCATTTCATCTGCCCGCAGCAGGTGGAAGAGGCGCTGATGTCCGGCGTCACCTCGCTGCTCGGCGGCGGCACCGGGCCCGCGGCCGGCACCAACGCCACCACCTGCACGCCGGGGCCCTGGCATCTCGGGCGCATGATCCAGGCGGCGGATGCCTTTCCGGTCAATCTCGGTTTCGCCGGCAAGGGCAATGCCTCGCTTCCCGCCGCGCTTGAAGAGATGGTGAAGGGCGGCGCCTGCGCGCTGAAGCTGCACGAGGACTGGGGCACCACGCCCGCCGCGATCGACAATTGCCTCTCGGTCGCCGACGACTACGACGTGCAGGTGATGATCCACACCGACACGCTCAACGAGTCGGGTTTCGTCGAGGACACCATCAAGGCGTTCAAGGGCCGCACCATCCACGCCTTCCATACCGAAGGCGCGGGCGGCGGACATGCGCCCGACATCATCAAGGTGGCGGGGCTCAAAAACGTGCTGCCGTCCTCGACCAATCCGACGCGGCCGTTTACGCGCAATACTATCGACGAGCATCTCGACATGCTGATGGTGTGCCATCACCTCGATCCGTCCATTGCGGAAGACTTGGCCTTCGCCGAAAGCCGCATCCGCAAGGAAACCATCGCCGCGGAAGACATCCTCCACGATCTCGGCGCGCTGTCGATGATGTCATCGGACAGCCAGGCGATGGGGCGCATCGGCGAGGTCATCATCCGCACCTGGCAGACGGCGGATAAGATGAAGCGCCAGCGCGGGCGGTTGCGCCAAGAGAAAGGCGACAACGATAATGCGCGCGCCAAGCGCTATATCGCCAAATACACCATCAACCCCGCCATTGCACACGGCGTCTCGAAGCACATCGGCTCGGTGGAGAAGGGCAAGCTCGCCGACCTGGTGCTGTGGTCCCCCGCCTTCTTCGGCGTCAAGCCCGACATCATCATCAAGGGCGGCTCCATCGTTGCCGCCTTGATGGGCGATCCCAATGCCTCGATCCCGACGCCGCAGCCGGTGCATTACCGGCCGATGTTCGGCGCCTTCGGCAAGGCGCTGACCGCAAGCTCGCTGGTCTTCGTGTCGAAGGCCGCGCTCAAGGGCGGATTGCGCAACAAGCTCGGCGTGGAGAAAGAGTTCGTCGCGGTCGAGCACACGCGCGACATTTCGAAAAAGAGCATGGTGCATAACGGCGCGACGCCGAAGATCACCGTCGATCCGGAAACCTACGAGGTCACCGCCGACGGCGAGCTGCTGACCTGCGCCCCCGCCGAGGTGCTGCCCATGGCGCAAAGGTATTTTGTGTTTTGAACATGCGCCTTCTTCCCCTCTCCCCTTGTGGGAGAGGGTGCCCGAGCGGAGGCGAAGCCGAGCGAGGGCGGGTGAGGGGTCCAGACTATCGCTGCGGCACGACCCCTCACCCGGCTCGTGCTCGCTATCGCTCCGCACTCGCCACCCTCTCCCACAAGGGGAGAGGGGAAGAGAGTTTGCCTCTGTGCCGACAACAGGATAGAGTCGCTTTATGCACCGCGTTTCCTCTGTCAAACTTGCCGGCCAATGGAACGCGGCGGAAGCCAGTGATCGCGTCGTGCTCGATGCCGACGAGCGCCATCGCCGTCGGATCATGCTCACGGGCGAGCGTGGCACGACATTCCTGCTCGATCTGCCGCAGGCGACCGCGTTGCGCGACGGCGACGGACTCGTCCTCGACGACGGCGCCATGGTGGGAGTTGCCAGCAAGCCGGAGCCGCTGGTCGAGATCGCCGCGGAAAATCCCCAAGCGCTGGCGCGGCTCGCCTGGCATCTCGGCAACCGGCA
>JAXDOR010000009.1:0-4793 GCA_034668825.1 Alphaproteobacteria bacterium
TCGCCCAACGCCTGTTGAAAATGCCGGACCAGGTTTCCCGGTTGCTGGTCGGGAAGGCCAAAGGCAGCCGCGCGCCGCTCGAAGCGGTAGTGGGCGACAAACTTCGTCTGCTCGAGCCTGATGCGGAGAGCGATCTCGAACGGCTTACCGACAGCTTTCATCTCAATCTGACCGCGTTCGGCCTGCTGTCATTCCTGGTCGGACTTTTCATCGTCAATTCCGCGATCGGTCTCGCCTTTGAGCAGCGCCTGCCGATGCTGCGGACCTTGCGCGCCTGCGGGGTTTCGTCGCGCAATCTGAACATGATGCTGCTGATCGAACTGGTATCGCTGGCGCTGCTCGCGGGGCTGGCCGGACTGGTCTGTGGCTATCTGATCGCCGCCTCCTTGTTGCCCGACGTCGCGGCTTCCCTGCGCGGGCTGTATGGCGCACAGATCCCTGGGCAACTAACGCTCAAACCTGAATGGTGGGGCGCAGGTCTTGCGATCAGCGTGCTCGGTGCTCTGGCGGCGGCCGCGACAAGCCTTGCGAAAGCTATTCGCCTTCCCGTGCTTGCCGCCGCACAGCCCTACGCCTGGCAACAGGCCCAACAGCGATGGCTGTTGTTGCAGGGCGCGCTGGCGCTCGTCGTATTCGCCGCCGCGGCTGTGTTTCTGTGGCTCGGCGATTCGCTGATCTCCGGATTCGCGGTGCTGGCGGCGTTGCTGCTCGGCGCGGCGCTCGGCCTGCCTGTGGTGCTCGGTTTTGCGCTCTATCTCGGGCAGCGCAGCGCGCGCCGCCCGCTCGCAGCCTGGTTCTGGGCCGACAGCCGGCAGCAATTGTCGGGATTGTCGCTCGCCTTGATGGCGCTGCTGCTGGCGCTGGCGGTGAATGTAGGCGTCAGCACCATGGTTGAAAGTTTCAGCAAGACGTTCACGGGCTGGCTCGACGGACGACTGGCGGCGGACATTTACCTCAACGCCTCCGATGACACCCAGGCCGCGGAGATCAAGGCCTGGCTGCGCCGGCGCCCGGAAGTGGACGCGGTCCTGCCCAGCGGAAGAGCCGACGTGCAGATCGACGGCTGGCCGGTGGAAATTCTCGGCTTCGCCGATCACGCCACCTATCGGGATCGCTGGCCGCTGCTGCAATCCACTCCTGATGTCTGGGACAGGCTACGCAACGGCGACGCCGCGCTGATCAGCGAGCAACTTTCACGGCGCTTTAAACTTGGTCTTGGCGATCGCATTCAGGCGCCGGCTCCAGCAGGAGATTGGCCGCTGCGGATTGTCGGGATCTATGCCGACTACGGCAACCCGAAGGGCCAGATCGGCGTCAACATCGATGCGATGCTCCGACGTTTTCCCGAAATACCTCAAACCAGAATAGGCCTGCGCGTTGCGCCCGCCGCGGTGCCCGCCCTGATCGCGGAACTTCAGACCAAATTCGGCCTCGACGGCCGCAATCTTGCGGATCAGGCGACGCTGAAGGCCGAGTCGACCCGGATTTTCAATCGCACCTTTGCGGTCACCACGGCGTTGAATGCCTTCACCCTCGGCGTCGCCGGCGTTGCATTGCTCACCAGCCTGCTCACGCTGAGCAATTCACGCCTGCCGCAGCTGGCGCCGTTGTGGGCGATCGGGATCACGCGGCGCCGGCTTGCGGTCATCGAGCTTTTAAAGACCATGTCGGTCGCGCTGATCACGGCCTTGCTGGCGCTACCGCTTGGCCTTCTGGTGGCGTGGTGCCTGATCGCCATCGTGAATGTGAAGGCGTTCGGCTGGCGGCTGCCATTTCATGTCTTCCCGCTGCATTTGATCGAGCTGTTGGCCGTGGCAATGCTGGCAGCCCTTCTCGCAGCGCTACTTCCCGTTCTCAAGCTGGCGCGAATGCAGCCGGCGGCCCTAGCGAAGATTTTTGCCGATGAGCGCTGACCTGCAACTCTCGCGCCGCAGCTTCGCCGTCGGGCTTGCCTTGCTGGCGCTAAGCCGCAAGCCGTCGCTCGCGCAAGGCTTCGCAGGGCTTGGCAGCGAGACGAGCGGATTCGCAGCCGTCGTGCCCGGCAGAGTGCTGACCTTTCCTGCCGATCACGGCCCACATCCGGAGTATCGTATCGAGTGGTGGTACGTCACCGCCAACCTGATGGATTCGAGGGGCGCATCCTACGGCGCGCAATGGACGCTGTTTAGGCAGGCGACGGCGCCGGGCGCGCAACAGGAAGGTTGGGCCAACCAGCAGATCTGGATGGGCCACGCCGCCGTGACGAGCGCCGACACCCACCGCTATAGCGAAAGATTTGCGCGCGGCGGGGTCGGACAAGCCGGCGCCGTTGCAAAATCGTTTCGCGCCTGGATCGATTCCTGGGAGATGCGCGGGCTCGACGGAATGTCGGACACCGCCATCGCACCGCTCGATCTCAAGGCATCGGGCGCGGATTTCAGCTATGCGCTGCGTCTCGACGCCGACCGGCCGCTGGTGCTGCAAGGCGACGGCGGCTACAGCCGGAAATCGGAACGCGGACAGGCGTCGTATTATTTCAGCCAGCCTTACTTCGCGGCGGCGGGCATCCTCACGATCGATGACAAACCCGTGCAAGTCACCGGCCTCGCCTGGATGGATCGGGAGTGGAGCAGCCAGCCGCTGGCGTCCGACCAGACCGGATGGGACTGGTTTTCGCTGCATTTGGATTCACGCGAGAAGCTCATGCTGTTTCGGCTGCGGCAGAAGGACGGGCAGAATTACTTTTCAGGCAACTGGATCGGACCGGACGGTAAGTCCGTGCAGGTTGCCTCCGCCGATATCGTGTTGACGCCGATTTCATCGACCGAGGTCGCGGACCGCAAGGTGCCGACGCAATGGAGCATCGCGATTCCATCGCGCGGGCTCAAGATCGAAACGGCGCCGTTAAATACACGCAGCTGGATGGCAACGAGCTTTCCCTATTGGGAGGGACCGATCGGTTTTCGCGGCAGTCATAGCGGGGTAGGCTATCTCGAGATGACGGGGTATTGAAACAAGCCGTCATAGCGAGGAGCGAAGCGACGAAGCAATCCAGTCCTTCGTTGTGGCTCCTGGATTGCTTCGCTGCGCTCGCAATGACGAAGATGGTGCATAGTATTATTTCGTCAACGGACAACCACTCTCCGCCGCGGTCGGAAACGCCTTGTCGCCGGGCACCACCGCGAGTTCCTTGTAGTAATCCCACGGCTTCTTCGATTCCGACGGCTTCTTCACCTCGAACAGATAGAGGTCGTGCACATAGCGTCCGTTGGCCAGCACCTTGCCCTTCCCAAACAGATCGTCGACCGGAAGCTCCTTCAATTTTGCCGCAACGGCTTCGGTGTCTTTGGTGCCTGCCGCCTTGACGGCCTTCAGATATTGCAACGTCGCGGAATAGGTTCCGGCCTGGATCATGTTCGGCATGCGGCCGGTGCGCTTGAAGAAGCGCTCCGCCAGGTCACGCGACTTGTCGTCGCGATCCCAGTAGTAGGCTTCGGTCAGCACCAGGCCTTGCGCGGCCTCTAGACCAAGGCCGTGCACTTCAGCCAGCGTCAGCAGCAGGCCGGCGAGTTTCTGGCCGCCCTTGACGATGCCGAATTCCGCCGCCTGCTTGATCGAGTTGGTGGTGTCGAGGCCGGCGTTGGCCAGCCCGATGATCTTCGCCTTCGAGCTTTGCGCCTGCAGCAGGAACGAGGAGAAGTCCGAAGAGTTCAGGGGAATACGGACCGCACCGAGTACCTTGCCGCCATTGGCCTTGACGTAGTCGCCGGTGTCTTTTTCCAGCGCGTAGCCGAACGCATAATCCGCGGTCATGAAAAACCATGAATCGCCGCCGGTCTTGACCAGCGAGCCTCCGGTGCCGACCGCAAGCGCGTGGGTATCGTAGGCCCAGTGAAAGCCGTAAGGCTGGCAGGCATCGCCGGTCAGGCGCGAGGTCGCCGCACCGACCACGATGTCGATCTTCTTCATCTGCTTCGACAGGTCGTGGATCGCGAGTGCGACCGACGACGTCGTCAGCTCGGTGATCATGTCGACGTTCTCGACCTCATACCAGCGCCGCGCGATGCTGGTGGCCAGATCGGGCTTGTTCTGGTGATCGGCGGAGATGACCTCGATCTTCTGGCCGAGCACGCTGCCGCCAAAATCCTCGACCGCTATCTTGGCCGCCTCGACGGAATACTTGCCGCCGTAGTCGGCATAGACCCCGGACTGGTCGTTCAAAATGCCGATCTTGACGCCCTGCGCCGACGCCGGCACGGCCAATAACAGGCTGCATGCCGCAACAGCGCCCGACCAAAATCCCAATCTCATTATCGTCTCCCACATTATTGTTATGTTCCAGGCACGATAATTTATAACCCTGCGGCTGCCCATCTATTTCACATCAGACTTTAGCGGGGGCGGAAGCACATGAGCGCATCGAAAAACCTCATGAAGCGCTTTCGCTCCATGAGGTCATCGACATCCCGCCAAATCGCAGGCCGAAATGACCCGTTCGGGTTACGGGCAGACGTCCCAGAAGCCCTGGGTCCGGCTGGGATCGGTGTAGTACCAGCAGTAACCCGGAGCGGGCGCCGCACCGGCCCACGCCGCTGCCGTTCCGGCCGCAACGAAGCCAAGTGCCGCTCCGGCCGCGATCGCGCCGCCTGGACCCCAGCGATAGGCAGGGCGTACGTAGCGGGGACCATAACCGGGCCGGACACCCGGGCGATATCCCGGAGGACGGACGACGGTGGTACGTCCCACCGCAGCCACACCACCGCGCGGACCGCGCGCAACGGCACCGCCACGCCGGACGACGACCACCTGCTCGA
>JAXDOR010000010.1:0-3247 GCA_034668825.1 Alphaproteobacteria bacterium
CAGGAATGCCGGGGAGGAAATCGCTGCGTTGATCTGTGAAGACGTCGGCAAGCCGATCCGGATGGCGCGCTTCGAAGCACGACGCGGTGCTGAATTTCTCGAACTCACCGCGGCGGCGTTGACGCAGTTGGGCGGAGAGACGCTTCCGCTCGACATCACCGCGCCGGGAGCCGGTCATATCGGCTTTGCACGGCATGTACCGTATGGCGTCGTCGCGGGCATCACGCCGTTCAACGCGCCGGTCAATCTGCTGGTTCAGAAAGTGGCGCCCGCCATTGCAGCAGGCAATGCCATCATCGCCAAGCCGGCGCCCGCGGCGACCAGGACGGCGTTGCGGCTCGCGCAACTATTCCATGAAGCAGGCTGGCCCAAGGACCTATTCAGCATCGTGACTGGCGATCGCGAGACGGCGCTGGCGCTGGCGGCGCACCGCGACGTTCGCGCGGTGTCGTTTACGGGCGGCACCACTGCCGGCGACGCGCTGGCGCGTGCGGCCGGTGCCAAGAAATTCGTCGCCGAACTTGGCTCCAATGCCGCAAATATCGTGCTGGCCGATGCCGACATAGAAGCGGCTGCGAAGAAGATCGCCGCCGCGGCTTTCGAGGCGAGCGGTCAACAATGCATTTCGGCGCAGCGCGTTCTGGTGGCCCGGCCGGCGCTGGAGACATTCCTGCAGCATTTCGCGGCTGCCGCGCAGGGACTGAAGGTGGGCAAGGCGGAAGATCCGGCAACCGATGTCGGGCCGATGGTCAGCAGGGCGTCGGCCAACCGTGTCATGACGATGTGCGAAGATGCGGTCGCGAGGGGTGCACGTTTCATCCTGCAGCCCCGCCAGGACGAGGCGATGGTTTCACCGGGCATCCTGACGGGCGTCCCGACGGATGCGAGGCTGTGGCGCGAGGAAGTGTTCGGACCGATTGCTATCGTTGCCACGTTTGACGATATCGAGGAAGCGCTGAGCATGGCCAACGATTCCGAATTTGGACTGCAGGGCGCGGTGTTCACGCGGGACCTGGCTGCAGCGCTGCGCTTCTCCGACGATTTCGACGTGGGTGCATTGTGGGTCAATGAAGCCACGCGATTTCGGCTCGATAACTATCCCTTTGGCGGAATGAAGCGCAGCGGCGTCGGCCGTGAAGGCGTGCGCTACGCCATCGAGGAGTTTTCCCAGATCAAGTTCACGGGCATTTTCGCTTGAGACTAACACCGGCGCCATGACCTCGAGATTTCCCGAAATTCCGGACACCTTGCGCGCGCTGATGGCGGAGATCGGCCCGCGCTGGGGGATGAATCCGGCCGCAAATGTCAGGCTGATGGTCGAGTGCTTCAGCGAGCTGCTAAAGCAGGCGCCCAAAGAAGGCGTGACGGTCCGCAGCGGAATTACCTATGGCTCCCACCAGCGCCAAACCTTCGATCTCTTCATGCCGGACGATTCAGAAACCGGGTGCGCCGCCGTCGTGTTCGTTCACGGTGGCGCCTTCCTCGACGGCCATCCTAACCGCACTGAGCAGATCTACTCCAATGTTCTTCATTATTTCGCCCGCCATGGGATCGTCGGGATCAACACCGGTTATCGTCTCGCCGGCGACGCTAAATATCCGGGGGCCACCGAAGACATCGCCAGCGTCATCGAATGGGTCCGGGTTCACGCCGATGAAATCGGCGTCGATGCCTCCCGGATATTCCTGATGGGTCATTCCGCGGGTGCTGCGCATGCCGGCAGTTACGCCTACGACAAGCGAATGCAGCCCTCCTCCGGCCCCGGCATCGCGGGATTCATGGTCGTCAGCGGGCGCGTACGCGCCGAAACCCTTCCCGAAAATCCGAACGCCCATAAGGTAGCCGCCTATTACGAAACCACCGAGGCCGTCAAACTCGATGACGTCTCGCCCGTGAGCCACGTCGGCGCCGATAGCGTGCCAACCTTCGTCGCTTGGGCAGAGTATGAAAACCCGCTGATAGATCTCCACTGCGCCGAACTGGTTTACCGGCTGGCCGCCGCCAAGCGGCGGTCGCCACCAGTGTTCTGGTTGCGCGGCCACAATCACACCTCCGCGATCGGCCATATCAATACCGCCGAAGACGACCTTGGCCGCGCGCTGCTGGAGTTTGTCGCAAACCCTCGTTGAAAGCTACGCATGGCCGCTTCGCGCCATAACCGGCCATTCCATAACCGCTCATTAGGCGAACGCCGCCTCACGCATCGGTTTTAACCCCTCTCCTCCGCGACAGCAGCCGAAGTCGTCCTTTGATCTGAGGCTTGGCGGTGACGGGCAGCGGCAGGACCGATGCTCGCTTTGCGCGTCACACCGCTCGCTAAAGGCGAAATCGCTCCGCAGGGCCTGCTTTGCCTCAAAAAGCCGACATCGTCAGCTCGGCCACTTACGTCCGCTAAGGGCCAAATGCTGAAGCCCACTGCCGGAGGTCGCAAAACTCAGCGGTCCAGCAGCAACCAGGCCGCACCGCTTAGTGTCAGAAAGGAAAGCAGCGTGGACGCCAAGATGATCCGAGCGATGCGGCCATGGTCGGCCCCGTAACGCTCGGCGAGCGCCCACACATTGCTTGCACTTGGAAGCGCCGCCGTCAGCGTCAGCACCGATATCTCAAAGTCGGATATTTCGACGCCGAGCGCTTGGCCCATTTTTCCGACAAAGGCTACCAACATCGGGTGCACAAGAAGTTTGAGAAGCGCGACCGGCAAAAACTGAGACACGGGTGTGCGAGTATGGGCATATCTGCCAACAACCTTGCCATCGGCGTCCAAAATCTCAACGTAGACCTCAGCAGCAATCTGAGATGCCCATAATCCTCGTCGAACGATGTATTGCAGGCCCACGATCCCGGCGTCGACGGGACTAGGAAAGACCAAGTCCAACTTGCTCTTGGGACATTGCAGCTTCCATGCCCGAAGAGTGTTCACAACGATAGGCGGTACCGGGATCGTGCGTTCGCCTGAACCGGACTTGGGCCTTCCGAGCACGTTGTATTCGTCTGCGCGTTCTCTGACATGAATCTCGCATTTCTCAATATCGACATTCGGCCAGCGCAGTCCGCGCAATTCCGAAGCGCGTAAACCGGCGAAAATTGCGGTCAGAAGAACAGGCCGCCATTTTCCCTGCAATTTGCCGACGATGGCCTTGATTTCGGCGGGAGCGGGTATGTCGACGCCAACGCGTAACTTTGGCTTGGCACGACGCTCGGCCTGTCGTTCCTTTCCGCGTCTCCGGCTTGCTCGCACTTCGCGCAC
>JAXDOR010000011.1:0-8569 GCA_034668825.1 Alphaproteobacteria bacterium
GCCTCATAACGGATGATCTTTTCCAGCACCACGGCCGGGGTGGACCAGCCGATGCGCCGCAGCACCAGAAATCCGCGGTTGAACCAGGACGAGAAGAGATGGACGAAATCGGCATCGACGACGCCGAGATCGTCGCGATGGTCCATGGCGTCGATCAGCTGCTCGCGCATGCGCACCAGGGCAGCGGTACCGTTCGGAGCGAGATTGAGCCGGCGGAACAGCTCTTGCCGGCGGGGCTCCGCGGCATGATGCAGTTCGGCCGCGGTTTCGTCCGAAGCCGCCCGCTGCCAGGCCGCGATGGCGGTCTCGACACGCTTTGGATCGGGGCCAAATCGCGTTGCCAGCGCCTCGAAGAAAGCGATGCGCGGGCCGATGGTCAGTTCGTCGTAACGGCCAAGGATCTCGCGGGCGAGCGCGACTCCGGAGGCCTCGCCTCTGCCGGTCAGCAACTCCTCGCACAACTCAACGAAATTCTCCGAGCGCTGCGGACCATCGCCCCGGCGCTCCCGGGTGCGGTCGAGCAGAGCCCGGCCGCGCTCGGAGATGGACTGCAGCAGCTCGCCAAAAAACGAGGTGTTCATTTCCCCACGCCCATGACTGCGTCGGGGAACGCAGTCGATATCTCCGGCACGAAGCACATCAAGACCACGGCGAAAATCATCAGGCCGACGAACGGCATCACTCCCCACATCACATCGCGCAGCGGAATATCCGGCGCGATATTCTTAATGACGAATATGTTCAGCCCTACAGGCGGATGAATCAATCCCATTTCCATGACAATCGTCATAATGACGCCAAACCAAATAAGATCGAATTGTTCCGCCCTCAAGGGGGGAAGAATGATCGGTGCCGTCATCAAAATGATGGAAACGGGCGGCAGGAAGAAGCCGAGCACGACCACCATCAGCAATATAGCGGCCAGGAGCAGCCAGCGGGACATATGCAACGATACGATCCACTGCGCCGTCGACTGGCTGATATGCAGATAGCTCATGACGTAGGAATAGAGCAGAGACATGCCGATAATCAGCATCAGCATGGTGGATTCGCGTAGCGTTGCCAGAAGTATGGGCTTTAGATCGTGCGCGCTCCAGACGTTGTAGATCGCCGCGATCAGGGCCATCGCCAGAACCGCGCCGAGGCCTGCCGTCTCGGAAGGCGTGGCGTAGCCGCCGTAGAGCGCGATCATCACGCCGGTCAGCAGGATAACGAACGGAAGCACCCGGGGCAGCAAGGCGAACTTATCGCGGATCGTCAGCGTGTCTACCCGCAACAACTCCGAAGTCTCGCCGGTGCGTTCGTAGAGGGCTTTTGCAGTCCGATATTCACGGCGAAAGCGCCACATGGCGTAGGCCGAAAAGAGCGCTACCAGCAAAAACGCCGGTCCGATGGCGGCAAGGAACAATCTACCGAGCGATTGTTCGGCCGCGACCGCATAGAGGATCATGGTGATCGACGGCGGCAGCAGGATGCCAAGCGTCCCGCCGGCGGCGATGATGCCCGCGGCGAAGCCACCGGAATATCCGTGCTTGCGCATTTCCGGAATGCCGGCGGAGCCGATGGCCGAACAGGTGGCAGGCGACGAGCCGGCCATCGCAGCGAAAAGCGCGCAGGCGAAGACATTGGCAATGCCGAGGCCGCCAGGGATACGGTGCAGCCACGCATGCAGCGCACCGTAAAGGTCCTTGCCCGCCGGTGACCGCCCGATTGCCGAGCCTTTGAGAATGAATAGCGGGATCGACAGCAGCGTGATCGAAGCCATCTCCTCATAGACATTCTGGGTGACGGTATCGACCGATGACGACGGCATGAAGGCGACCATGAACAACGTCGCCACCGCGCCGAGCGCGAAGGCAATCGGCATCCCGGCGAACATGACAATGAGGGTGACGCCGCCATAGAGCAGCCCGATCGACAATACCGTCATGCCGCTGATCTCCGGCGACGCAAAGCACCGATGACTTGCAGCAACAGTTGAATGCTCAACAGGATCATTCCGGTCATCATCAACGAATAGGGAATCCACAACGGCGGGCCCCACGTCGAGCCAGAGCGGAAACCATCGACCCAGGCTTCTTCCAGCAGGATCCACGATTTCCAGGCAAAGAAAGTACAGAACAGGAAGCTGGCGAAATCGACCATAATCTGCCGGACGTAATTGACGTGTGGCGGCAATATGCTGGCGAGCGCCTCGATGCCGACATGACCGCGCTCGGCTTGAACTGCCGCGCTAGACATGAAAATCGCTCCGACGATCAAGAACACCGACATCTCATCCTGCCAGTCGGAAGAGTATTTTAAGAAATAGCGGGTCACCACGCTGTAGGTGAGAACGAAAGCCGCGGCCACCAGCGCAACGGATGACCCGATCACGATGTAATAATTGATCTTCGACAGGATGTGATCGGCCAAATAGATGACGGCGCCCTCCTTGGGCGCCGTCTTCGCTTTACGCTCGACAGTGTCGAGTCCGTGAGACATTGCGGTCGGCTTACCAGATCAGACGCTGACCTCTTGGGAGAGCTTGAGAAGCTCGGCCGACAGCGGGGTCTTCTCGGCATAGTCTTTCCATGCCGTATCGCGGGCCACCGCGCGCCACTTGTCGAGCGCGGCGTCGTCGAGGTCGGAAACCTTCGCGCCTTTCTTGGAATAGACCTCCGCCACTTTCTGGTCGTCGGAGTTCGCTTCCGTCTGGCCGAATTTCTCCAGTTCAAGGCCGACCGCCATGATGGCGGCTTGCTGATCCTTGGTGAGCGCGCCGAAAATCTGCTTCGACAGCAACAGCGGCTCGAGCATGAACCAATAGGCCTTGCCGCGGCCGGTTGTAAGACTCTTGGCAACCTCTTCCAGCCGGAACGAGATCAGGCTGGTCGAAGAGGTGATCGCGGCGTCGCAAGCGCCGGTCTGCATGGCGGCGTAAAGTTCGTTCGACGGCGTCGATAATGTCGTCGCGCCGGCCGCCTGCAACACCATGTCCATCTCGCGGCTGCCGCCGCGGACCTTCAAGCCCTTAGCATCCGCGGGGTTGATGATAGGCGTGACCCGGCTGGCGACGCCGCCGGCCTGCCAAACCCAGGAGACCATGATGACGCCCTTGTCGGCGAGCAGATCGCTGAACTTCTTGCCGACCGGAGATGCCTTCCAGGCGTTGGCCTGTTTGTAGGAGCTGACGACGCAAGGCAGATTGCCGATGTTGAGCTCCGCGACCTCACCGCCGCCGTAGGAGATCGGGTAGAGCGTCATATCCAGCGCGCCCTTACGCACGGCGGAGAACTGTGGAATGGTCTTCATCAGTGACGAATTGGCGTAGACTTGAGCGGTAAGCTCACCCTTCGTCCGCTTCTCAATCTCGGCGGCAAATTTTTGGCAGAGCCGGTCGCGGAAATCGCCCTGATCGATCGTGCCGCCGGGAAACTGATGCGAAATCTTCAGCGTCTGCGCCGCCGCGGCGGATCCAATCCGAGACGCGGCGATGATAGCAGGGGCAGCAATAGCGCCCATGAGGACGCGGCGTCGACTGACAGTCATGTTTTCCTCCTTGTTTCCAATCCAACCCGTAGATGCCGTCATTCGACAGCTGTTGTTCGTATTCTCCTGCGGCTTATACCGCATTAATGTGCCGGTTCCTACCGTGTCAGCTTGTCGCCGGTAGTTCCATCGCAAATCACGCGATCGATAGTCTGCTAACCCCGGCCCTGGACAAAATTTTGGCTCCAGGCAAGAAAAACAACTCGTTCACACCCTTCTGGGTGCCGACTGGGAGGATCCGTCCATGCCACGACCGTTGGCCGGGCTAAAGGTACTTGAGCTTGCCCGCATCCTGGCTGGACCGTGGGCCGGTCAAATGCTGGCTGACCTCGGCGCCGACGTGGTTAAGGTGGAACGCAAGGGCGCCGGAGACGATACTCGTGGCTGGGGACCGCCGTTCGTGCCGGGCACGAATGGCGGTCATTTGGGGTCGGCCTATTATCATGCGGCAAACCGGGGCAAACGGTCGATTGAGGTGGATTTCGACAGCGAAGATGGCAAGCGTATCGTGCGCAAGCTCGCCGCCCGCTCGGACGTCTTGATCGAGAATTTCAAGGTCGGCGGGTTGGCCAAGTTCGGGCTCGACTACAAAAGCCTCGCTCCTGAAAATCCCCGGCTGATCTATTGCTCGGTAACCGGCTTTGGCCAGGACGGGCCCTATGCGTCGCGCGCCGGCTACGATCTGATGGCGCAAGGCATGGGCGGCATGATGGATATTACCGGCGTCGCCGATGGTCCGCCCACCCGCGCCGGCGTCGCGATCTCAGATATCTTGACCGGGATCTATTCGGTGGTCGGCATCCTCGCCGCGCTCGCCCAGCGCGAGAACACCGGCAAGGGCGCCTATGTCGACACAGCCTTGCTCGATTCGACGGTCGGCGTATTGGCCAACCAGGCGCTCAATTATCTCGTGTCGGGGCAGATTCCGCTGCGGATCGGCAACACGCATCCGAACATCGTGCCCTATCAGGAATTTCCGGTCGCCGACGGCCACATCATCATCGCCACCGGCAATGACGCGCAATATGTCAAACTTTGCCACGTGCTGGGTGCGTCCGAACTCGCCGACGATCCCAAATACAAGGACAACACCGGCCGGCTGCAGCACCGCGACGAACTGGTCGCCAAGCTCAGCGCGCTCACGTCGCGCGTCAATCGCGGCGGCCTCCTGGCCAAACTCGAAGCGGTCAAGGTGCCGGCCGGGCCGATCAACAATCTCGAGCAGGTATTCAATGATCCGCACGTCGTCTTCCGCGGCATGCAGATCAACCTGCCAAGCGATGCGGCCAAGGGCGGAACGATCCCCGGCCTGCGCACGCCAATTGTGATCGACGGGTGGCACGCCGCGTCCGAAAAAGCGGCGCCGCAGCTTGGCGAACACACCGCTGAGATTCTGCGCGAGATCGGAGAAAGTTGACACACCGCAAGCTTTATTGCCTGAAAAACTTTCAGCAGTGCCGCAATAACATCCAGAACGAAGCCGCGTTTTAACGGCGGTTACGGCGTGCCGGCAGCTTGCTTTTGCTGACCTGCCGCGAATATTCCCATTTGAGCGCGGCCACGGTCACCAGCAGCACCGACAGCATCAGATATTTCAACACCGAATCCCACGCCTGAAATTGATTCAGCAGGCCGACGATCCAGCACGCGATCAGGATGGATAGAAGGGCAGTTTTGGACGTCGACATGGCGGTCTCCAGTGATGCGCATTGCGGCAAGTGACTACAAGCAAACGATATGCCAACACTCACGGGCCGCGGAGGTTCCGCCACCCGTCGTCGACGGAGCGTGGCCGGCATCACATGTTGTGACGGAGCATTTCCAAAGCGTTTCAGCGCGGCGTAAAGTTGTCCGCGCCCCGCTGTAGATTATGATCGAGCTCAGGCAGCTTTGGATTGGTAGACAGAGTGGCGCGACCGCGTCACCTGGCCTCGAGCCAGGACTTCACTCGCCTGACGCGTGACCGCGGCGCGTTGCCCTTCAGTGAGAATTCCCGCGCGGTACAGACACAACGCCTTAAGCCGCATCAGACGTGCGGAGGGCGCGTCCGAGATCGGGAAGATGCGATTCATATCGAGAGGCATTTCCTGAGGCATTGCTGCTGTCTCGTGGTGATCTAACGCCGCTTTGGGCAACCGGTGGCGCTGAATGACATATGGCAACGCGGGAAAGCTGACGCGGTTCCGCTCACGTTTGTGCGAACACCTGGCGGCTCCAAATCACAACCATGGCGAAACTGCTGTATATAAAGCCACTTCCGGCATATACACCGGCGCCATCCCTGCCATTCTGGACAGGCCGGAATCGAGCCTCTATAACCCGGCGCGCTTCCTCCCTCGCCCAACGGCGAGGCGGAGCCCAGGTAGCTCAGTTGGTAGAGCATGCGACTGAAAATCGCAGTGTCGGTGGTTCAATTCCGCCCCTGGGCACCAACGCTCTTTCAAAATTCGCCGGAATGCCGTGGTTTCCAAGAGCAGTCGTTAGACGGGATAATGAACGCCCCTAACCCCTAGCGGCGGGACTTGCGCGCTTCCTTGCGGACCAAACGCTGCAGCAAGCCGAAATCCTTTTCGTCGCGATAGGGTGTCAGATCGAGAGAGGACGGCACCCGTTCGATCCTCTCCTTTTCGATCGCTTTCTCGTGCCTTTTCATAAAGCCCTGATAAACCCACCACGGGATGCCGGCGGCCTTCACCGCGTCGCGCTCCGCACGCACCGCGATCTGGTGAGCGTGCAGATAGTGCAAGCGTAGTTCATCCAGCAGGGCCTTCTCGACGATTTCGTGCGTGAGAATGAAGGGCTCCACCCTTACCGTCTTCATCAACCAGCGGAACGTCTTTGGAAGATGCCGGTCGATAAACACGGTACGTCCGTCAACGCTGTAGCCTGCGATATACGGAATGTCGTAATCGCGGTTCACGATGCGGACGCGACGGTGGATGGCCTTCACCGCATCCACCAGCACATCGTCGTCGATGTCTTCAGATTTGTGCCGAGCTTCGCGATTTAAGTTCATAGCCACCTGCTGGATGAGTCGTCGTCCCTAACGATCCTTGAAATTTCGGTAGGTCACCGAATATCGCAGCCGATCGAGCGGCGGGATGCTGTGTTCCCATTCGCTGCGCGATGCGCCTGCTAAGAAATAAGCGGAACGCGGTTGCGCCGTGAATGATTTGCGTTCCCACTTCTCGCCGATCCTGCGGCGCAGGCGAAACACGCACGGCGCCAGCAGCGAAACGCCGATCACTTCGCCAAATACAGGCCGGTCTTTGTGCCAGCCGATCCCGGCGCCGGGTGCATATTCCGTCACCAGCACCTGCTGAAAGCGGTCCGCATTCATTCTGGCCAGCGACGCCGCCTTTTCCCGCAGCGACAATAGCGGCGGCGGGATATCGTCCGCCTTGTCCAGCTTGCGAGAATTGAAGTCGTAGCGCCAGCCGAACGAAACGACCCGCCGGTTTCCCTGGAAGCCGCCGGTGAATTCGAACGGCTTCAGCGGCAATGTGGCGATGTAACTGGCCAGTGCCTGTTCTTCATGCGCGGAAATCAATTGTTCCGCGTAGCGCATGCCCTCCGGCAAGGCCGGAATGTCTTCTTCAAAGAGGCTGGGTTGAGCGATGCTCATGCCGCGCTCGCGCGGGATATCGCTCGCTTGCGGCGTTTCGGGATTGCCGACCGGCGCGCTGCAAGATGGGCGCGGAATTTTGCCAGGCTCAAACAATTAAGCACGCGATCCTTGGGCACGCCGCCCTTGCGCGCCATCTCAACGCCCCAATGGGTGAGATCGATTTCATCGGTGGAATGGGCATCGGGATTGATGCTCATTATGCAGCCAAGCTCCAATGCCCGGCCGTGCCAGCGCCAGTCGAGGTCCAGCCGCCAGGGATTGGCGTTGATCTCCACGGCGACGCCGTGCTCAGCGCAGGCGGCGAGGATTTGGTCGATATCGACGTCGTATCCCGGCCGCCGCAGCAGTTGCCGCCCGGTCATATGGCCGAGAATGGTCGTGTAGGGATTGGACACGGCGCGAATGATGCGCTCGGTTTGCGCGTGACGATCCAGCCGGAACTGGCTGTGCACGCTCGCGACGACAAAGTCGAAACGCGCAAGCACCTCATCCGGATAATCCAGCGAGCCGTCGGCCAAGATGTCGGATTCAATGCCTTTGAAAATGTGAAAGCGCTCGCCATAGCGCGCATTCAGCCGATCCGCCTCCCGGTGCTGCTCATGAATTTCTTCCACGGAAAGGCCGCCGGCGTAATGCGCGCTCTTGGAATGATCGGCGATGCCGAAATAGTCATAGCCGCGCTCTCGCACGGCCTCCGCCATTTCCTCCAGCGTGTGGACGCCGTCGGAACGCTCGGTATGGGAATGCAAAATGCCTCTTAAATCGGAATCTTCCACGAGCGTCGGCAGCTTGTTTTTCTTTCCCAGCTCGATTTCGCCGAGACCTTCGCGCAATTCCGGCGCGATGAAAGGCAGCCCCAGGGCGGCGTAAATGTCCTGTTCGGACTTATGCGCGATGAGCTTGCGCCCTTTCCAGAGACCGTCGGCGCGCAGCGTCAATCCGTTCTGCTTCGCGTGATCCTCAAGCTGCGCCAAGTGCAGCTTCGAGCCGGTGGCATAGATCAGGCTGCTGCCGAGATGAGCGTTGTCCGTAATGTAGACCGTGATGCCGCTGGCAATCGTCTGAGTTTCCGGAGCATGGGTTCCGCTGAGTTCGGCGACCAGCGCGAGGTCATGCACCAGTTCGCAGCCGCGGCGGAAATCTCCCGCGGGTGTAACCTTCACGTCCGGCTGCGCGCGTTTTAGATTTTCCGCGACCGTATCCAGAAGTTCGGCGGCGCGATGAATGTGGCGCTGGCCCCGTCCGCTGCGCATGATCTCGATGCCTTGCAGAATTTTCGCCTGCAGCGCCGGACCAAAGCCCTTGATGTTTTTCAAGCGATCCGCGCGGGCGGCTTCCTCCAGCGCATCGAGCGACGCAATGCCGAGCTCTTGGTAGAGCTTGAGCACCTTCTCATAGCGCAAGCCCGGC
>JAXDOR010000012.1:0-3474 GCA_034668825.1 Alphaproteobacteria bacterium
GCTTAGGGCCGTTTACGGCGCTTTTGGCGCCTGTAATGGCCGGGGCGCAAAGGAAGTTATAGTTCTACGATAGACATTGTAAAAGTACAGGAGCGGAAAATCCCCAGGAGACGCGCCAGAGTACCGGCACGCCAAGCGCGCGCGGTCTCGATCTGCCGCCGCCGTTTCGGCTTATCGCCTTGCGGGGCGAGCGCGATGCTTTTGCCCATGCACAAGATGTGGCCGCGGAGCAGGGCGCGGGGACCTTGGTCTATGCCGGCCGCTTCGATCTTGCCGAATTCGCGGTGGTGCTGGAGCCCGAGGAGCCTTTGCGCACGGCGCGGCGTGCGCTTTACGCCGGTATGAATGCGCTGGCCGACGCGCTGGCAGTTCACGCGCCGCCGGAAAAGCAGATCGGCTTTCAGTGGCCGGACGCCGTCAGCGTCGACGGCGGAATTGTCGGCGGTGCCCGCCTGGCTTGGCCGTCCGGGGCCGATGAGGACGCTCCGCCGCCGTGGCTCGTGTTCGGCGTGATGATCCGCACGGTGTCGCTCAGCGACGAGCCCGGACTGCATCCGCTGTCGACCGCGCTCGCGGAGGAAGGCTTTACCGACTTTGCGTCCGGGCAACTGGTTGAAAGCTTCGCGCGCCATCTCATGGTCGCAATTGACGCCTGGCACGAGCATGGATTTGGCGTCATTGCGCGGGACTATCTGGCGCGGCTTTCGTCCGACGAAGGGGCGAAGCGCGCCATTGATGAAAACGGAGATTTGCTGGTGCGGCATGCTGCGGACAAGAGTGCCAAGAGCCGCGTCGAGCGCCGCCCGCTATTGCCGGCGCTGGCCGCGCCTTCTTGGCTCGATCCCGCGACCGGAGGGCCGGGCGGATGAAGCTGTTGCGCACGATCCGGCTCGATCCCTCGGACACCTTCGTGTTCGAGAAGGCCGCCGAACCCGGCGAATGGGCAGTGCCTGGCTCGTTCGTATTCTGGAACCAGGACCCCTCCACACTTGAAGGCAAGGCGCGGTCGGCGTTTCGCGCCGGTATCCTCGGCATTGGATCACTGGGCTGGTCGACGCTGGCCCAGATCGTGGAGGTCGATGACGCGCACCATGCGGAAGCCGTCGAGCTGCTGGCGCAGCGCCTGATGCAGAATTTCGGCGCACCTGACCTGACGCTGGCACGGCTCGCGGCCTCGGAGGAAATCGCCTATGCCGCCTCGCTGTGCGATCATCCGCTGGATACGCTGGTGGCCGTGCACCGCGTCTATGAAGACGACTCCATTCGCGAGACATTCCGCACTCTGCGTCCGCGCAATGGGCCGAAGCCGTTACGGGCTTTCTCCTTCCTTGAGGCCGAAGGCGACGACGAGCCGCTGGATGAGGTTGATTTGTCGAAGCTGGCGCGGGGAGAAGTTCGATGAAGGATTTCTGGCTCTCCTGCGGCCATCATTTGCTCGACCGCGACGCCGGCGGCGGACTGCTCGTCACCGACGAATTCCTCAAGGTTTATCTGGCCCGGCCTGAATTGGCGCCGCCGCCGGACGCCGGCGACGACGAGCGCGCGTTGCATGCGTCACTGCTGGCCAATCCGCGCCGTGCGGTGACTGCCGCCGACATCGCCGCGATTGCCGACCCGGATGCGCGCGAGAACTGGGAGTTGATGGTCGCGTTCCGCGACCGCCTCGTCCGGCATCCGACCATCGAAGCCGCCTATGTGAACCTGGTGCGCGAAGGCATCGGACGCACGCCGCCGCTGTTCATCAATCAGTTGGTGCATGTGATCCTGCGCAATGCGCTCGACGGCTGTAACGACGCCTATGTGTTGCGCGCCGCCGAATTGTTTTTTCGCGAGCAACGGCTGACCGTACACGACGAATCCCTCATCGCCGCGGACGAAGAAACCATCGCCGGCATCGGCGACACGCCGTTGTCGCCATTGGTCTCGATGTTGGGGCTGCCGGCGGCCTCGGAGATCGACATCCTTACTGACGACAACGCGCAGACCTATTGGGACCGCAGCGACCTTTTCGACATGGCGCTGGATATGACGGCTGGGAGGCGAAGCCTGGCGGCGCTGGGCGAAGTGATCGCCGCCTGGGTGTTCCACATGCTGTCGATCGAGGTCGATGTCGAGCCGCTGACCGAAATCCGCGACATCAATCTGACCTGGTATGTCGGGCTCGATTCCGAAGCCACGAAAATCGGCGATGCGTTGTGGAACGGCGAGGAGCTCGACGAGCAGGCACGTTCCCGCATCATCGGGCTTTACCGGCTGAACTTCCGCGATCCGGGCGTCGTCACCGAGCAAGTCCGCGGCGAGGCGGTATATCTGCTGCTGGCGATGACGCCTGATCGGGTGTTACGGTTGAAGCCGCAGAACCTCGTCAGCGGATTGCCGATCCGGCGACTGGAGGCGGTGACATGAGCGCGGCGGGGCTCGCCCACATTCCCGTCGGCGTCGTCGTCGAGCGGCGCAAGGCTAAAAGCCAATGGATCGATTTTGTCTGGCAGCCGGTGGCCGTGCTTGCAGGCCGGCCGGACGCAGCGCCGTGGACTGTGCTTGCCAGTGAAGGCGGGACGACAACTTTCTATGCAGGCTCGGCGCAGATCGCGTTGCATCGCTCGGAGACCTCCAACTACCGGGACAATCTTGCCTCCGGATCGCCGAGCGTATGGGTCGCCCTGCGGCCCAGGGAGGCAGAGCCGCCCTATGACATTGTCATGGTGACTGTGGACGCTTCGGAAGGCGAAGCCTTCACCGAGACCGGCACTGATCTTGTTGCTGCGGTGCCGATGCCTGATGTGATCCGCGACACCGTCGCGGCCTTCGTCGCTGAGCATCATGTCGAGCGGGCCTTCGTCAAGCGCAAGCGAGACCGTGCCGATCCCGAGGCGCTCGCGCGTCGCGCGGGGCGGCGTGAGGGCGAACAAGAATGAGCGACCCGAAAGATTTTCTCGCACGCTGGTCGCGCCGCAAGCTGGACGGCGCGGAGGAAGTAGCCGACGCCGAGCAGCTTCCGCCGGCTTCGATGGACGAAGGCATCGACGATCCGGCCGCTCCCACGGAGGCAATTCCAACCTTCGATCCTGAGAGCCTGCCATCGATTGATTCGATTCATGCCGGCTCCGACATCCGCGCCTTCCTCCAACGCGGCGTACCGGCAGACCTGAGCCGTGCGGCTCTTCGCCGCGTCTGGACAGCAGATCCGGCCATTCGCGATTTCATTGGGCTGTCGGAGAATGCGTGGGACTTCAACGCGCCGGACTCGATTCCCGGCTTCGGCTCCATCGGTCTCGAGGACATCCAGCGTCTCGCGGCGCAGCTTTTTGGCGAGTCGGGGAGCCTCGAGCGCCCTGCCAGTCCGTCCGCCGACCGCAATCCGTTGGTTCAATCTGTGTCCACGCAAGGCGAATCCGGGGATGCGCCTATGCACGAAATGCGGAATCCGGAATTGGAAGCATCAAGGTCTGACCAAGGTGACGATTCGCACAA
>JAXDOR010000013.1:0-3508 GCA_034668825.1 Alphaproteobacteria bacterium
ACGCTATATAGCATCCATGCAATGGACGGTCGAAACCCTCAATCACCTTGTCGATGCCGAAATCGAGGCTCTGCCGCCGTTGCTCAATGCCCGCCTGATCCGCCTCATGGAAATGGTGGAAAACATCGGCCTTGAGCAAATGCGCCAACCTCGTCTTGCCGCCGCAGTCGGACCAAACGCCACCTGCCGCGCTGGAAACCGCCCGCAATAGAATGAAGGAAGTTAGGCCATGACCAAGCTCGCCACCCTCAAAAAGCGCCTGATGAAAAACCCGAAGTTCCGCACGGAATACGAAAAGGCGGATGCCGAGTTTTCGATCGTCGAAGCCCTCATCCATGCCCGGACCGTCGCGAAGTTATCCCAGGCCGAAGTCGCCAAGCGCATCGGAACGACGCAATCGGCGATCGCCCGGCTTGAAGCCGGCAATACGGAGCCGACGATCCCGACATTGCGCCGCTACGCCGAAGCCACGGGGAAGAAGCTGCGGATCAAATTGGCGGGTTAGAGGCCGGCCGAACTGCCAGCTTCCCCTAGCAAAAGCCCGTCAACTCGTCGCTAATCTTGGCTGCCGTTCATCGCACGAGCGCCTCTTGGCTGGCTTGCGTGGCATTAGGAGGACTCCTGCAAAGGTGTCTATCTCCTAACAATGTACGTCATATTGACTAACAACCAAGCGCGCTAGGGCGCGGGATTCGGCTGAGGGACCTCGAAACAGAATAGCGTGGGACTCCGGCGCCACTCCCGATACGATCACCCGGTCCCGCGGCCTTTGCGGCTCCGAGCGAGATCGCCGCGCCACCGGTATTTCCCGAAAACTGCGCCAACCTCGTCTTGCCGCCGCAGTCGGACCAACAAGCGCAGCGCCTGTTCTACCGTCTGCTTTTTCGTTTGGCCCGAAGCCTTTTGCGCTTCGCTCATAAGAGCGTCATCGATTTCGATCGTGGTCCGCACCGGTGATCCCTCGATTTGTGCAGAGCATTCGGCCCGCTAAGCCGCCGATAGCCGCACGCGAACCTTGCTGCCGGTTGCTTGTGCGTAGCGCAATAGGGTCTTGGTGCTCGGTAGCGTATCGCCGCTTTCCAGACGTGCAACGACGGATTGGCTCGTGCCCATTCGGACAGCCAGTTCGGTCCGGGATAGACCGGCGCGCAGCCGGGCTCTCAGCAACTCCGCTGCTATCTCGAACTGCGGAGCAAGCGCGTCGTACTCGGCCTTTACCTTGGGATCAGCCAGCAGCCGAGCCCTGAGCTTCTCAAACAGGATTGTCATTCGACAGATGCCTATATCTCAATTTTAGTAGTGTCTCAGTTCAAAAATCGACGTGACCAGATACGGCTAAATGAGCGATAGGCTGGCAAATATGCCAAAAGCTCCTAAAGCTAAGGCAATTATTTCCCAACCAATGTTTCCGCCCGGCTCCTTCGACTCTCGTAAAGTGCTAAACGCATCGTAGGATTGATAAAGAAAAGCGCACGATATCAGTAGTATCAAAATACGAGTCGCGACTCGCACGATTCCCTTCGATGCCTCCGGTTCCCAAATTTCGAGGAAAATCGCGAAGATTATTGCGAGTCCTATCAGCGCATGTTTTGGCTGCATGGAAACAACCGGCTCAAATTTCAAACTGAGACACTACCCGATTTTGAGATAGAGGCGAATGACGCGCGCCCCTACACCGTCTGCACGTCGACCACGCCCGACACCGCCTTGATCGCGCCCGCAATCTGCGGCGATACCCGGAACCGCCCCGGCAGTTTCATTTCCACTTCGGTTTCGAGGTCGAGCATCAGCACCAGCGATACGTCGCCGTCGCCGTTGCCTCCCACGGCAGGCTGCTTCGGCGCCGGGTTGCGCGCCAAGCTGCCTTGCGGCGCCGCTTCCGGTCCCAGCAGCCGCCGCACGATCGAATCCAGCGGCTTGGTGTCGCGCAAAAATATCCTCAAGCCCTTCTGCGTCTTCGCCGCCGCCGCATCCAGCGGCTCGGCGTGCAACACACGTGCGCGGACGTCCTCGCCCTGCAACTCGGCGCCGAGCTGCATCAGCACGGCGGCGCCGGGCTCGAGGATGTCGCGATATTGCGCAAGTCCTTCCGAAAACAGCACCGCCTCGAAGTGGCCGGTCGGATCGGACAGCCCGATGATGCCCATCTTGTTGCCGGTCTTGGTGCGCCGCTCCATCCGCGACACCACGGTCGCGGCAACCTTGCCCGCGGTAGCACCCGTCTTCACCGCGCGGGAAAACTCCGCCCAGGATTGCACCCTTAGGCGCTTCAACGCGGTGGCGTAGTCGTCGAGCGGATGGCCCGAGAGGAAGAAGCCTATGGCGTCGTATTCGCGGCGCAGCCGCTCGGCCGGCAGCCATGGCTCGACCTGCGGCAGCATGATGGCGGGCGCGTCGGCAGCACCGCCGAACATGTCGTTCTGCCCCATCGTCGCCGCCTCGTGGCTGCGCTGGCAGGCGGCCAGGATCGCCTCGGCGCCTGCGAACACGCGCGCGCGATTGGAGTCCAGCACATCGAAAGCGCCTGCGGCGGCAAGGCTCTCGATCACGCGCTTGTTGATCGCGCGCGGATTTACCCGTGCCGCAAAGTCGGCCGGCGAGGTGAACAGCCCGTCCTTGCGCGCCTCGACGATCAACTCGACCGCCTGGGCGCCGACGCCTTTCAGGCCGGCGAGCGCATAATAGATCGTGCCGTCGCTGACTTCGAATGTCGCACCGGAGCGATTGACGTTAGGCGCTTCGACCTTGATGCCGAGCCGTTGCGCTTCGGCGCGAAACTCCGACAGCTTGTCGGTGTTGCTCATATCGAGCGTCATCGAGGCTGCGAGGAATTCGACCGGATAATGCGTCTTCATGTAAGCGGTATGGTAGGACACCATCGCATAGGCCGCGGCATGGCTCTTGTTGAAGCCGTAGTCGGCGAACTTGGCGAGCAGTTCGAAAATCGTGTCGGCCTGGTCCTTGGTGATGGCGTTCTTGACCGCGCCCTCGATAAATCGCTTGCGTTGCGCTTCCATCTCGCTGCGGATCTTCTTGCCCATCGCGCGGCGCAGCAGGTCGGCTTCGCCGAGCGAGTAGCCGGAAAGCCGCCGCGCGGCTTCCATCACCTGCTCCTGATAGACGATCACGCCGAAGGTCTCGCGCAGCACCGGCTCGAGTTTGGGGTGGATGTACTCGGGTTGCTCCTTGCCGTGCTTGCGCGCGCAGTAGGTCGGGATGTTCGCCATCGGGCCGGGGCGATAGAGCGCGACCAGCGCGATGATGTCCTCAAATCGGTCCGGCCGCATGTCGACGAGGGCGCGGCGCATCCCCTGCCCTTCCACCTGGAAGATGCCGACCGTCTCGCCGCGCGCCAGCATGGCGTAGGACTTGGCGTCGTCGAGCGGGATGCTGAGAAGATCGAGATCAATGCCACGCCGGGCGACGAGCTTCACCGCCATCTGCAGAACGGTCAGCGTGGTCAGACCGAGGAAGTCGAACTTCACGAGACCCGCCTGCTCAACCCACT
>JAXDOR010000014.1:0-4939 GCA_034668825.1 Alphaproteobacteria bacterium
GCGGCACCCAGAAGGCGGTGTCGACCATGCCGAGAGGTTTGAACAGGCGGTTGTCGAAAAACTGGTCGAGCGGCTGGCCGGATACGACCTCGATGACCCGCCCCAGTACATCGAGGTTGAGAGCATACTCAAAGACCTCGCCTGGCTGATAGGCGAGCGGGAGCCGCGCCAGGCTGGACACGAAGTCCTTCAACGTACTGTCACGCGCGTAACGTTCGAAGTACCCCTCGGCGTAAAGTTTGTGCACGGCCGTGGTGCCGCCATCGAAATAGACGAGACCGGAGGTGTGGCGCAGCAAATCCTCGACGGTCATCGGGCGTTTCTGCGGCTCGTATGTGAGATTTGTCTTGCCGGTCACCGGGTCTTTCACCTCGACGCCGACCATCATGTCCCTAAGCTCGGGAAGATACTGATGCACTGGCGCCGCGAGATCGAGCTTGCCTTCTTCGACCAGCATCATGGCGGCCACGCTGGTCACCGGCTTGGTCATCGAGGCGATCCAGAAAATCGCATCGCTGTGCAGCGGGGTGGTCTTTGCCCGGTCGCGAAAGCCTACGGCTCGCAGATATGCGACCTTGCCATTGCGCGCGATCGCCGCAACCGCGCCCGAGAACGCGCCGGCATCGACCTGCGTCTGCTGCCAGGCCGCGATCCGCGCCAGCCGCGATGACGAGAAGCCGAGTGCTTCCGGGTCGCCCGCCGGCGCGACGGCGTAGGCGCGGGCGGCGGTGGCAAGGCCGAGAGTCACGAGTGAGAGGATCGACAATGCCGCGAGAAGGCGATGCAGGCGGTTCATCCGGGCGTCCCTTTCCAGCTTGGCGAGAGCGATGGGCAGCGCAAAGGTCGACGTCATCGGGCCGTTGCGGGAAGCGGTTATCAGTGGCCCGATGCGCTGCAATGCTTAACTTTGACCATGCGGAAGGTCAATCCGGCAGCATGTATGGGTTCACGGCCTAATCAAAGGGCGATTTCTCGACTCTCTTTTTACGTCGCGGGGGCCATTCAACGGACTTGGATATTCCGCCCAGTTGGCCTTCAAGATGCGATATCGGCAAATCCTCACCTCGATCCATCGATCGAAACTTATATCCAGCATGTCCTGTTCGAGAGCTGCGGCGTCGCCGCCGATCCCGATCAACAGCCGCCGCTTGGCGGGCTCTCCGACAATGGTATGAAGCGTACCGCCTCCTCGCAAATATCCATGGAAAAACGCCGGCGACGTCGATCGGTTGAGTGCCGCAAACATCTGTTCCGCCCTCAAGCCGGCCGACGCCCATGCCTCCAGGGGAGGCAGTCGCTGCTGCGAATGCGACGCGCGACGACGATCATTCAGCGGGCGCAGAAGGGCGGACTGAAAATGATTGGTGCATGCAAGCCAGGGCGCCTGTTCGCGCCGCAACGGCCCCTGGACCGGCTTCGACGACCGAGGCCAGGCCATAGGCGTCGAGAAGCGAGCAGTTATATTGCATGGCATGAGGAAGTTGACGGAGTTTCTCGACCGCTTCCACGGTCGTGGAACATTGATCCAGGATTATCCTGACGATCAGATCGGCCGACAATCCGGGAAAGCGAGGGCTCTTCTTGACCTGGTGCAGGCCAATCATCAGGCCGTGCTCGTTCATTCCATCCAGCCGTCCCGTCAGCTGATGGCTTGAGCCGATGCTGGCATAGCTTCCGCTAGCCTGCAGAAGGACGAACTGGGCCCCGTAGTACCGCGGCCGGAAATCGTAGTTGCGACCATAGACCCCGGTGGTCATCGCCGCGGAGCAGGCTCCGATCGGAGGCCGCATGCCATCGTTACCGAACCGGAAAGCAGCCTGCTCCATCGGTATGCCGAGTTCGTCCGCAAGTCCCGCAAGCTCTTCCCAAAGCACGGGCGCAAATTTGGCGAACATTCTGTGTTCGGTCTGAAGTTTGAACCACCAGGGCAATCTTGTCGTCTTGCTGCGAAGGAAAGCCCGGCCTTTCGGTGTCACGGCAAACAATCGCGCCTGCGCACGGCCGACCTCGTATGGCGTGCCCCTGCACTGAACAACACTTACGCGAAACGGCTTTACTGGCCCCTTCATCCGCGCGCCCAATGGCCAAAAGAGGATGTTCGTCACGCAAGCCGGGTGTGTCCAGCTTGAGTCGTTCAAAACATAATAGAACGCGGCGGCCGAGTTGCCATGCAAGTCCCGCGAGTCTCAATCGGAGCGCCGGCTTGGTCGGGGCTCTTCATAGGAATATTATCACGATAAATGCGGAATTTTGTGCCCAAGGCGGGAACCATCGGCGCATCACGGCGTTATGCGCCTTGCCGGGAACAGCCCGTGCGGGGGATTGTGGATTTCGCTAGTTAGTAGCCTTGTGACCGTTGATGCCACGCGCCGCCGCGCGATTGGCCAGATCCTGCTGCTTGCGGCGGGATTTCTGGTGCTGGTGGCGATCAGCGTGGCCTCGGTCGTTCTGGTCAACCGGGCCCGCGACGACAATCGCTGGGTGGTGCATACGGTCGAGGCCGAGAACCAGATCAACACGGTATTGCTGGAGATCCGCCGCGCCGAAAGTGCCGCGCGCGGCTATCTGCTCACTTACGGACCGCAATTTCTTGCTGACCATGAGGCTTCGGTCGCCAAGGTGATCCCTGACCTCGACCGCCTCGCGCAGATCACGTCCGATAATCCCGTGCAGGCCGAAAATATCCGCAAATTGCGTCCGGCGATCGAGCAGCGACTGTCCCAATTCGCCCAGGAAATGGATTTCATCAAACGAAATGAACAGGGCAAAGCGGCCGAACTGGTGATCGAGGCCGCTGCCAGCAATACTCGCAAGACAATAACGGAAACCGCAAACGCGATGCTCTCCGAGGAGAGTCGCCTATTCGCACAACGTACCGAGAAAGCCGACCGCACCCAAGTTCTGGCTTCCTCCGTGACCATCGCCGGCTCAAGCTGCGTGATCGCGCTGGCCGCGCTTTCGATCTTCCTGGTGCGGCGCTCGGCGCGGGCGCGCGATGAGGCCGAAGCGCAATTGCGCGACAATAATCTCAACCTGGAATCAACGGTGCAGGAGCGCACCGCGGACCTCCGCGAAGCCAATGAGGAAATCCAGCGTTTTGCCTATATCGTCAGCCACGATCTGCGTTCGCCGCTGGTCAACATCATGGGCTTTACCAGCGAACTCGAAGAATTGCGCGGCGACATCTTCAAGCGGATCGCGTCGCTTGCCCGGAGCGCCTCGTCGGCGCCGCTGGTACCGGATAATGCGACCGACGACGCCGAACCGGCGCTCGAGGGGCCCGACAGGCAGCTCTCGCAGGACTTCACCGAGGCGCTCGGCTTCATCAAATCATCGATCGCCAAAATGGATCGGCTGATCACCGCGATCCTCAACCTCACCCGTGAGGGCCGGCGCGAATTCCAGCCGGTGCCGATCGACACAAGCGAACTGATCGAGGGTATCGTCTCCACCGTCGCGCACCAGGCCGCCGAGGCGAACGCGCAAGTAAGGATCGAGCGGCTGCCGGAAATCGTCAGCGACCGCCTCGCGCTGGAACAGATTTTTTCCAATCTGATCGACAATGCGCTGAAATACCTGAAACCCGGAGTTCCCGGCGACATTACTGTCCGGGGCCGGACAAAGCTCGGCTTTGCCATTTTCGAGATCGCCGATAATGGCAGGGGCATCGATCCCAAGGACCACCAGCGGATTTTTGACCTTTTCCGTCGCGCCGGTACCCAGGACCGGCCTGGACAGGGAATCGGGCTCGCGCATGTCCGGGCCCTGGTGCGGCGGCTCGGCGGAACCATGTCGGTTGCGTCGGAACTTCACAACGGCAGCACATTCACGATAACACTGCCGGCCACCTGGTCGGCCTCCAACCGGAACAGAGAGCCATGAGTAAACCAGTCAAGATCATCATGATCGAGGACGACGAAGGACACGCCCGGCTGATTGAGCGCAACATCAGGCGATCCGGTGTCAACAATGAGATCGTTCCGTTCACCAACGGTACAGCCGCGCTGAGCTATCTGTTCGGCGCCGACGGCAGCGGTCTTGAACACAAGGGACAGGCGCTGCTGATTTTGCTCGACCTCAATCTGCCCGACACGAGCGGGATCGAGATCCTGCGCCGGGTCAAGGATAATAAATATTTGAAATGCGCGCCGGTCGTGGTGCTCACCACCACCGATGACGCGCAGGAAATCAAGCGCTGTTACGAACTCGGCTGCAATGTCTACATCACCAAGCCGGTCAACTACGAAAGCTTCGCCAACGCCATTCGCCAGCTCGGATTGTTCTTTTCCGTCATTCAGGTCCCACAAGCCGTCCCATGACATCGACCGCGTCCACGCTGCTCTATGTCGACGACGACGAGGCGCTCGCCCGGTTGGTCAATCGTGGCCTGACGCGGCTGGGGTTCAACGTCGTTCACGCCGGCAGCGGCGAAGCCGGACTGGCGCGCCTGCACGATGGCGGCATCGACGTCATCGCGCTTGACCAATACATGCCCGGCCTCGACGGGCTGGAAACACTGGCGCGGATCCTGAAAATGCCCGATGCGCCGCCGGTGGTGTTCGTCACCGCGTCGCAGGACTCCAGGATCGCGGTGACCGCGCTGAAGGCGGGCGCCGCCGACTACCTGGTAAAGGACACGCTCGGCGATTTCATCCCCCTGCTCCACGTCGCCGTCGAAGGCGCGCTGAAGCAGGCGATGATTCGCAAGGCGCGCGACGATGCCGAGGCCGAGGTGCACGCCTCGCGCGACCGCTATGCCGCGCTCGCCGCCGAGCGCGAGGTGCTGCTGCGCGAGGTCAACCACCGCGTCGGCAACAGCTTGCAGATCATCGCCTCGCTGCTGCATCTGCAGGCCAACTCGTCCAGCGTTGACGACGTCATGGCGGCGCTGACCAATGCCATGGGTCGCGTCGCAGCGGTAGCGCAAGTGCATCGCCGG
>JAXDOR010000015.1:0-6909 GCA_034668825.1 Alphaproteobacteria bacterium
CCGCATGGGCAATATCCGATCCAACAATGCGCGCGGCCGGCAGATTCGGATACAGCAGAATCAGAGCCGTGACGCCGAGCGCGCCGGCTCCGACGGATGATATGGATACCAGCACGCCAAGTATCGCGCCGGTCACAACGGTAAGCATCGCCGTGCGCCGCGGATCGAGTTCGCCGACGCGCCTCGCATAAAACGACAATATCTTCTTGCGGAAGATCAAGGCTCCAGACGTCAACAGCAGCGCGCAGGCCAGCGTCGTGGTGATCAATCCGCGCGCGGAAGCGCTGGCGATATTCAGATTGAACAGGACGAGCAGCGTCGCAGCCGTGGCCGGGACGCTGCCCATCGCGAGCCGGCGGACGACAAGCCAATCGATCGTGCGGCTCAAGCTGTGAACCGCCGTGCCGCCACTTTTGGTCGCGGCCGCGTAGAGCAAGTCGGTGCCAACCGCCGTCGACGGGTGAATGCCGAACAGCAGAATGAGCAAGGGTGTCAACAAAGACCCGCCGCCGACGCCGGTCATTCCGACCAACATCCCCACTCCGAAACCTGACAGAGAATAAAGCAGGTTGATTGAATAAATGAAGTCCATCGGATTGTTTGCAACTCAGGACGCGATGAAAAAGAGCGGGCGTCAGCGTCAGAAATTTTCTATTTCTATTATTGGCTATATGGAAGGCCAACGCAAATAACCGGCAGTCGTGAATGTAGGTAAAAATCACGAACACCTACTTCGAAGCTCGGCTCCGCGTGAAGAATGGATCCAATTTTCAAACAGCCACTCGCCTCTCTGCCTCATGGTGAGGAGCTTCGCGTAGCGAAGCGTCTCGAACCATGGGCTGCTTGCTCTGCCTGATCCTTCGAGACGGCGCTACGCGCCTCCTCAGGACGACGGCGGAGAAGCATAGCTCCGCCGGCCCTATTGTTGGCGGCGCGGGCGCGCCGGTCTCCTCTTTCCTTCCCCCAAGCACGAAGGGGAGCGGAGCGCCGAGAAGGCGCACCAAACAAATCGCGCTTGCGAGGCGCGGCACGCACCTTGCGATCGGTGCGTCTCGCCTCTCGGCGCTCCACCACGGTATTTTTCACCACCGGGTCCGCGCTTCCTCAACTCGGAGCTTTTCGCTCCTGCCAAGTCCAGCAGGCTCCCTGCAGAGCGACCGTAGTGTCGCCCGGGCGGGTCCCGGCGGCGCCCGAGTGCGAGATTACGAGCCTTGCCCGCAGGAACCGCACCCAACTCCGCCAACTAAGCGTCCCTAGCAGACGCCCCTCGACGAGCCAGGCACGACAAAGATAAGGCCGGATTCAGAGGCGGGGATAACTTATTTTTTCTTGTCTTTTCTCGCGTGTTTTCAGCCGGATGCACTGCCGCCTCCGTTACTCGCTGCCATAAGCCGCTGGCCTCCAAGCGGCCTTGCCTACAAGCTTTGCGGCGGCTACCACGGACCGCCGATACATTCGGCCTGCCGGGGACTCGATATGGCCGATCCGCGTGAGGACGCCGTTCAACGTTATTTCAGCCGCTCACGCGAGCTTCTCGATCGCGTCGTTGGCGATAGAGATTTTATTGCCGCCGTCACAGCTATTGCCGAGCGCGTCAGCCGCACCTTGCGCGACGGTGGCAAGCTCCTCATCGCCGGCAACGGCGGCAGCGCCGCCGATGCGCAGCACATCGCCGCCGAACTGCTCTCGCGTTTTGGTTTCGATCGCGCTCCGCTGCCGGCGATCGCGCTCACGACTGACAGCTCGGTGCTCACGGCGATCGGCAACGACTATGGTTTCGAGCGGGTGTTCGAACGCCAAGTCCGCGGCCTCGGGCGGCGTGGCGATCTGTTTCTTGCGATCTCGACCTCGGGCCGCTCTCCGAATGTGTTGGCCGCGCTGAAGGCGGCGCGCGAGATCGGCGTGACGACGGTCGGTTTCAGCGGCGCCAGCGGCGCGAATATGCACGCCTTGTGCGATCTCTTCCTGGCGGTTCCGTCGGAAGAGACATCTCTGGTACAACAAGTTCACATCACCGCGGCCCATGCCATATGCGAGATTGTCGAACGCGATCTCTTTGGCGCGCCAACAAAACCAAAGGCCTGATCGAGTGCCGGAGCGGCATCCGACCGCAGCGGAGGAAATGCGGCGGCCCGCGGCTTTTCTCGACCGCGACGGCGTCCTCAACTACGATGACAGCTATATCGGCACGAGTGAACGCATCCGCTGGATGCCGGGCGCAGCCGCTGCTGTCCGCCGCCTCAATGAAGCCGGTTATCTGGTCTTTGTGATCTCCAACCAGTCCGGCGTCGCGCGAGGCTATTTCACCGAAGGCGACGTTGACGCGCTACACGGTTGGATGCGGAAGGAACTCGCCGCGCAGGGCGCGCGCATCGACGACGTGCGCTATTGTCCCTATCACCCGGAAGCCAGCGTCGACGCCTATCGGCGCATCTCCGATTGGAGAAAGCCGGCGCCCGGAATGATCTTCGATCTGATGCGAAGCTGGCCGATCGAACAGGAACGCAGTTTTCTGATCGGCGACCGATCGGGCGATATCGAGGCGGCTCGTGCAGCAGGTATTGCTGGCCACCTTTTCACCGGTGGCGACCTTTTGGGCTTTGTGGAAAAATGCATGGCGATGACCATATAGGCGGAGTGAAACCATTTCGTCTTTCTTCAAACCATCCTCGATGAAAACACACCTTCACATCGTTAGAAACGCCAGCGCCGCCTTGCTTCTCGCAGCAACTGTATCCGGCTGCGGTTCTTTCGATATGCTGTTCGTCACGCCGGGAGCTTTCGATTATTCGAGTTGTGCCGACATCGCGGCCGCGGTGAAGGGAACTTCCGCGCGCCAGCAAGAACTGAAGGTGCTGATCGACAAAGCCGAACAGGAGAGCGCCGGTGTCATCATTGCTGCCGGCGCCTACCGTTCCGAATATCTGAAAACGCAGGGCGACCTGAAGCTGCTGCAAGAGACGGCGCGCACGAAGAATTGCGAGACTCAGGCAAAGCCATGACTGCCAATCCCCGGGTTACGGCTGGCTCGTAGCGGTCGTTCAAGTCCAAACTCGCCAACCGGCGATTGAAAAATGCCTTCCCTCTAACAAGGTCCCGAGCATAAGCTCCTCAGACGGCAGGCGAATTCCGCCCTTTAGTTACCTTTGGTTAGCCAGGTTCACAGGTCCAGCCCAGTGAATCGAGGGGTTTGCCTATGGAACCCGAGGCTTCGCCTTGCCCAAGCCATTTTGTGGATGAATTCAAAGAGAATCCTGCGAAACTGAGATATCCAGGGGAGGCAGGGCCGAGGTCGGGGTTGGACGCCCGTTGTCGAGCTAGGCGTAGGGGACATGGGAGCGGATGGGGTTTTTCGGCCGTAACATGTGCCGCACCTCTTTGGGTGCGTTCCAAACGGCTTACTCCCGGTCAACTTTGCCGGTCGTCATGGATTCTCCAGCCGGAATGCAATCCCGAATTTTTTCTCGCTTCGGCAGCGCGCGAAGTAGCGCCGCGGCCGACTTTCTGCTCTTTGTCTGGCGAAAAGTAACAGGTGAGTTGAGTGGCGCCCGTAATGTATCCGGTGACAAGCGCGTTGCCGCCAGCCGTTGGTGCGCGGATGGCTCTCGCCGCGTTGCGTTATCGCGAGGATGGGTGATGGCCGGCTTGACCATCTCGCGGCCGTCAAGAGGCCGCCGGCTTGTGTTACCGGGCGTGATTTTTCTTGCCGTCGCGGCGGCGCTCGTCGTGGGCGGTTGGCCGCAACCGGCTGCGGCGCAAATCGTCAATTTCCCCGCTCGTCCGAAACCGCCCGTCCGCCATGGTCCCTCGAACGAGCAGATGCTCGTCCAGGCTACCGAGATTCATTACGACTATACCAACGAGCGCGTCTCCGCGGTCGGCAACGTGCAGATCTATTATTCCGGCTCGACGCTAGAGGCGGACAAGGTCATCTACGACCAGAAGACCAAACGCCTGCACGCCGAAGGCAATGCCCGGCTGACCGAGGCCGATGGCCAAGTCACCTATGGCCAAATCATGGAGCTTACCGACGACTACCGCGACGGCTTCGTCGATTCGCTGCGGTTGGACGCGCCGGAGCAGACCAGCATCGCCGCCGCGCGGGCCGAACGTTCGGGCGGCAACTTTTCCGTTTTCCATAGCGGCGTCTATACCGCTTGCGAGCCGTGCAAGGACGATCCGAAAAAACCGCCGCTGTGGCAGGTGAAGGCCGCGCGCATCATCCACGATCAGAACGAAAAGATGATGTATTTCGAGCAGGCCCAGCTCGAATTTTTCGGCGTCCCTGCGATCTACATGCCTTACTTCTCGGCTCCCGATCCGACTGTAAAGCGCAAGACCGGCTTTCTCATCCCGACCTTCTCATCGACTTCGATCTATGGCCTCGGCGTCAGCGTTCCTTATTTCTGGGCGCTCGCGCCGGATTATGATTTCACCTTCACGCCGCTGATCACATGGAAACAAGGGCCGTTGCTCCAGGGCGAATGGCGGCAGCGGTTGGAGAGCGGCTCTTACTTCATTCGCGGCGCCGCCATCAGCCAATTGGACCCAAACGTTTTCGTCCATACGGACGGCAGTCCGACGCCCGGCAAGCGGGCATTCCGCGGCAGCCTGGAAAGCTCCGGCCAGTTCAGCCTTTCGGACAAATGGGTGTGGGGCTGGGACATCGTAGATCCCACCGACAAGACCTTTTTGCAGGATTACGACGCGACGCGGATAAGGGGGTCGGATATTCTGAAAACCACGCCGACCGAGGGTATTTCGCAGCTCTATCTTGCCGGACGCGGCGACCGCAGTTACTTCGATGCCCGCAGCATTTATTTTTATGGATTTTCCGAATCCGATCAGCAGAGCCAGATCCCGGTCGTGCATCCGGTGGTGGACTATGCCTACACCTTCGGGCGGCCGGTTTTTGGCGGCGAGCTTAGCTACAAGACCAACCTGACCAGCCTCACCCGGCAAACCGCCAATTTCGATCCGGTCAGCCAGATTGCCTTCAACGGCGGTCTCTGCACGCTCACTTCGGCTGATCCGCGGGCGCGGCTGCCGGCTAATTGCCTCCTGCGCGGCTTTCCCGGGACTTACTCGCGCCTCTCCGGGGAAATGGATTGGCGTCACAGCATAACCGACTCCTATGGTCAGGTGTTTACGCCATTCGTCTCGCTGCGCGCCGACGTAGCCACGCTGTCCGTGAAGAACGATGCCGATGCCGCCGGCGTGGCGAATTATCTTCCCAACGGCGACACCTCGGTTGTGCGCGCCATGCCGACGGCCGGGCTTGAATACCGTTATCCATTTATTGGCGTGCAATCCTGGGGTACGCAAACTATTGAGCCAATCGCTCAAGTGATCGTGCGTCCTAACGAAACCAGCATCCGCAAGCTCCCCAACGAAGACGCGCAAAGCCTGATCTTCGACGACAGCAACCTGTTCAAGACCGACAAATTCTCCGGGTGGGATCGGGTCGAAGGCGGCGGCCGCGCCAATGTCGGCGTGCAATACACCGCGCAATTCAACAAAGCCGGCTTCTTCAACGTCCTGTTCGGGCAATCCTATCAATTGTTCGGGACGAATTCTTTCGCGGTAGGCGATGCCACCAATACCGGGCTCAACAGCGGCCTCGATACGCCACGCTCGGATTACGTTGCGCGGGCATCTTACCAGCCGAGCAGCAGCTACATGCTCACGTCTCGTTTCCGCTTCGATCAATCCACCTTCGCCGTGAACCGTTTCGAATTGGAGAGCCGCGTCAATCTCGGCCGCTGGACCTTTACCAATGTCTACGGCGATTACGCCGCGCAGCCGGCGCTGGGCTTCCTGACGCGGCGCCAGGGTATTACCACCGCGTCGACTCTGAAGTTGACGTCGAACTGGAATTTATCGGTAGGTGTTGGCTACGACCTGGATGAGCATAAAGTTATCGGAACGCAATTCGGCGTCGGCTATCTCGACGATTGCGTCGCCTTGGGACTCGTCTACACCACGGGCTATACCTACAGCGGCAATCCGCAGCAAAACGTCCACGCGGTGATGCTCTCGCTGAGCCTGCGCACGCTCGGCGGCACGGCGGTCAGCCAAAAGGTGGGCGGTCTTCCCGGCGGCTTCTAAACCTCGCTGCGGCAAAGCTATCTAATAATTTACGATCTAAGTGCAGCATCCGCTTGCATCCGCAGGTCTATTTGCATGCGATGCGGCGGTTCCGAGCGGCCTTGGTCTTGCCACTGTATTCGGCTTTCTGAGGCTTCCTGATCCACCAATGATTGAGATCGGTATTGTCCTTAAAAGATCGACCCAAGCTCCAGTTGCGATTGACCTTGGCCGTTGCGGCTTCAGTCGCAGCGCTGGCCTGCGCAGGATGCTCGACCACTGTCATCGATGCCATTCCGGCTTGGGCCGGCGGCGAACCTGCGGGGGCTCCGCAGCGGCCGGCAACGGCAGCCGAATATCCGCCGGTCAATGACCGGCCTCCGGCACGCGATACAAAGCTGATCACCGAGCAGGAGCAGAGCAAAATCGAAGGCGAGCTCACCACCGTCCGCAACACTCAGGCCGTTCAAGCCCAGGATATGCAAAAAGATCGCGCGGAGGTTCTCGCAACCACCCCGCAGTTGACGGCGGCGCAAGCCAAGGCCGCGGCGGCGAGAGCGGCGCGGGATAAAGCAAAAGCATCAGACCCGCGCCCGAACTGAATCCTGCCGCGCGCTTGAGGCGATCAGAGCGCGGCGGATGTCTTCCATACTTGCTGGTAAAAGCTCGCGATCTTTTCCACCTCGGCATCGACCGCAAATTCCATCATTACCCGCTCGCGCGCTGCCAAGCCCATTTTCGCGGCGCGCGCCGGGTCAGCCATCAACGGCTCGAGCGCTTTAACCAACGCCTCGACGTCTCCTGGCGGCACCAAAATCCCGG
>JAXDOR010000016.1:0-8047 GCA_034668825.1 Alphaproteobacteria bacterium
CCCTATATATAGCCACCATGCCCACGCTGCTCGTCACCCATCCCGCCTGCCTCAACCATCTGACGCCGCCGGGACATCCGGAACGTCCGGACCGTTTGCGTGCCGTTGCGGAGGCTTTGGGCCGAGAGGAATTTTCGGTGCTCCTGCGCGCGGAGGCGCCCGCGGCCAATTTTGAAACCATCGCGCTGTGCCATCCTATTGACCATATCGAGAACATCCGCGCGGCGACGCCGCAGCAGGGCATGGTGCGGATCGATGCCGACACCTCGCTGTCGCCTGGAAGCTTCGAGGCGGCGTTGCGCGGGGCCGGCGGCGCCGTGCATGCCGTCAATGAAGTGATCGCGGGTAACGCCGACAACGCCTTCGTCGCCGTGCGGCCCCCGGGGCATCACGCCGAGACGGCCCGGTCGATGGGATTCTGCCTGTTCAACAATGCCGCCATTGCCGCGCGCCACGCACAGGATCATCACGGCCTCACGCGCGTCGCCATCGTCGATTTCGACGTGCATCACGGCAACGGTTCGCAGGATATTTTCTGGGCCGATCCGACAGTGATGTACTGCTCTACCCACGAAATGCCGCTCTATCCCGGCACCGGCGCGCGCGATGAACGCGGCGAGCACGACAACATCGTCAACGCGCCGCTGCGCGCCGGCGACGGCGGCGCCGAATTCCGTGCGGCGATGGAAGGCACGATCCTGCCGCGGCTTTTGGCCTTCGGCCCGGACCTCATCGTGATCTCCGCCGGATTCGATGCGCATATGCGTGATCCGCTCGCCAATCTTAATCTCGCCGAAGCGGATTTCACCTGGGTCACCCGCAAGATCATGGACATCGCCGACGCCACCGCTCAGGGCCGTATCGTCTCGCTGCTGGAAGGCGGTTATGATCTCGAAGGCCTCGCGCAATCCGCCGCAGCCCATGTCACCGCGCTGATGCGCGGATGATGACAGCCTAGGGGTTCTGATTGGTCCGCCGCCGCCACGTAATCTACGTTCCTGGATATGACCCGCGCGGCATGGCGGAATATTTCCGGCTGTTTCGCACGGAATTTGGGCGCTTTCGCAAGCTCTATGGCTTGCAAGGAGAGATGTCGCGGCCACGGACTTCCGACGATCGCTTCAGTGCCAGTTGGGACATCAAGACCGAGGGCGACGGGTGGAGCGTCGAGACCACCTACGAATTCCTGCGTTGGGAGGACATCGTGCGCCGCGACTTCACGCGGCCCGTGTGGTGGAAAATTCCCCGCGCACTGGGGGTTCTCATCGCCATGTTCACCACCGGAGCCTATATCCGTTTCGCGCGCGCAGGTTGGCGCTTTGCGATTTTCCTTCTTTATCCCTTTCTCGTGCTGCTTTGCCTTTTGCTGCTGTCGACGCTGGCCGGTGTGGCGGCGGCCCGCATCGCTGCCACCATGATCGCGTTACCAACAGCTACCACGCTGATCGGCCTCGCGGCAGGCGCGGCATCGCTCTTGGCACTCCTGCGTTGGACTGAGCGCTATACGTATATGCTTTATTTGTTCGACGACCACATTTCCACCCATCAGTTCGGTGATGGAGAACGCTCGGATTGGGACGAGCGCTTCGAAATCTTCGCTGGATACCTGGTTGAAGCGGCGAAGGCTGCGGCGGTGGATGAGATCGTCGTCGTCGGCCACAGCTCCGGCTCCTTCATCGCCGTGGATATTGTGGCGCGCGCACTGGCCCGCGATCCCGATCTCGGACGTCATGATGTCGACGTGGCGGTGCTGACGGTCGGGGCCAATCTGCCGATTGTCGGCTTCAATCCGAATGCTGGCTGGTTTCGCCAACGGCTCCGCCAACTGGCGATAGAGCCTGACGTGCGCTGGATCGAGTATCAGTCGCGCAAGGACGCAATGAATTTCTATCCCTTCGATCCCATCGCCGGTCACGGGATCGATGTCGGCACCGAGCGGCGGAATCCGGTTGTAGTGCAGGTGGTGTTTCGCGACATCATCCTGCCAGGGAGTTATCCGCGCTTTCAGTGGCGCTTCTTTCGCGTGCATTTTCAATTCGTCATGGCCAACGAACGCCCGGCGGCTTACGATTTTTTCATGATCGTCTGCGGCCCGTTTCCACTGCCGCAGCGCGCGGCGCAACCGGACGATGTGCTTGCCGCAGTCGCCGGTGATAAGGAAAGTGCCGGCGCCGCCTGGGAACGCCTCTGCGGCTTCAAAGCAGCCGTCGAAACCCATGGCAGAACCGACTAGAATGAGCCCGACTCGCGCTGAAGCAGAAGTGGACCATGGCCGACAATCCCAATAGCGACGTGAAGAAATTGCCTTTCGAGCGCGCCATCGAGGAGCTCGAATCCATCGTTAAGCGCCTGGAGGAAGGCAAGGTGCCGCTGGAAGAATCCGTGGCGATCTATGAACGCGGCGAGACCCTCAAGCGCCGTTGCGAGGAACTGTTGGCGCAGGCCGAGGCCCGCGTGAACAAGCTCGTGCTCGACGCCTCCGGCAAACCGGCCGGGACCGAGCCTCTCGACGTCTAGCCCGCTTCCGAGCACCGGCGTCCCCAACAAAGCAGAATCCGATGACGCATGACGAAGCCAAACAAAAGCTGATCGACGCCGGCATCATTCTCGAGCACGAGGGCCATAGCGACTTCACGCGCGGCCATGTCTCGGTGCGCGTGCCGGACGATCCGGCACTATTTTTCATGAAGCCGCACAGCGTCGGCTTTGAAGAGATCACTTTTGACAACATCCTCACCATCGATCTCGACGGCAAGGTTGTCGCCGGAACGGCCCGCCGCCACAGCGAGGTGTTCATCCACACGGAGATCTATCGCGCCCGACCTGACATCAATGCCGTCATTCACAGCCATCCGCCCTACTCGGTGGCGCTGACGGCTGTCGGCCTGCCGTTGCGCCCCTATTGTCAACAGGCCGTTCCTTTCGTCGACGAGTTGTCGGTATTCACCGATACGCTCGATCTGATCCGCACGCCGGAGATGGGGCGTGGAGTAGCCCGCAGCCTTGGTCCGCATTTCGCCGTGCTGATGAAAAATCACGGGGTCGCGGTGACCGGCATGTCCCTGGAAGAGGCGGTCGTCCGGGCGATCATGCTTGAAGGCGCCTGCATGGTGCAGATGATCACCCTGGCGACAGGCCACTTGGCGCCGGAATTTCCACCGGAGGAAATAAAGGCGATCAAGCTGAAGATCGCCAATGCCGATCAATATAAAATCAATTTCGATTATCTGGTCAGAAAGATGAAGCGTCTGTAGGACCATCATGGCAGATGAAGTAAGCCCATCGGAGACGGAGTTTCATGTGCGGCCCGGAGAACCGGGCGACAATCAAAATACCGAGATGGTATGGGCGCGGTGGCAGAAGAAGCGGACCTTCGTGCGCGCGCTGGAAGGAACCTATGGCGAACTGGTACGCGATCTTTTCACCCAGCCGCGCGTGTATCGCTCCAACGACATGAAATGGAAGGGAGGTCCGCAGCTTTACAGCAAGACGCCGATCAACCCCGAACATGCGAAAATCGCGCAATCGATCGAGTGCCACCTCAACGCCTTTTCGCCGCGCGGCTCGGGGCAGAAACACGGCCACATGAATTCAGCCGTGCTCTATGTCGTCAAAGGCAAGGGTCACGACATTCATGACGAGATCAGATTGGACTACACGGCGGGCGATGCGCTGATCGTCGAGAATGCTTGCGTGCATCAGCATTTCAACGATAGCGACGAGGAGATGATCCTGCTGGTGATGAAAGCCAAGCCGCTATTTCTTTTCATGCACCTGCTGTTCCAGCGGAACGTCAAACTGCCGCCAAGCGATCCGTCTGCAGGCGCCATGGAGTATCAGCCGCCTGCCCGACTGTAGCGGCGATCAACCCGCTTTGCGCAGCAACGCATCCATGGTCTGCAGCGCTTCGTCGGAGGTTGTTGCGAGGTCGTTGATCATCTTGACCGTCTCCTGCGGTGACAGGATCTGGTAGCCCTCGATGCTCTGGTCCGCCGCCGCGGTGAATTCAGGATCGGCTGTTACCTTGGCGAAGGCCGCGCGATAGACTTCGCGAATAGCCTCGGGCGTCTTGGCCGGCAACGCAATCCATTTGAACAGCAGCGCGGCTCGCCAGTAGTCATAGGCCGCCTTGATTTTAGGATCCTGGATCTTTCCTTCCATGGCCGCCGTGAAGATCGGCGCGCCGTCGGCGTCGACGCGGCCCGAGGGCCGCGCATTTGGATTGAGGCCATCCAGATAGATGATCTTGTATTTCTTGGTATCGGTCAGCTTGTCGGCGACATAAAACCTAGGAAAGGAGGTCATCTCGATCTCCCCGCGCTCCAGCGCGAGCACAAGATCAGGGCTGCCGGGATAACCCGTGACCCACTTGATATTCCAACCAAGGTGCTCGGCGCCCCATATCGCCATCCGCATGCCGGAGCGCGGCGCACCGGAGACCGAGCCCATGGCGACAGGAGGCTTGCTCTTGTCGAGCAGTCGTGGCAGCGCGTCGGCGCGGACGATCATCACGTTGTCGCCGAAGCCGAGACCCCCGATGATCTCGAACTTGGCCGGATCATACTGCGCTTGCGGCACGCGATAGGTGATCGGATCCGCCTCGCTGTTGGACGACAGCGCCATCGTCAAGCCGTCTGGCTTCGCCTGCTGAGCCAGGAAGTTCAGCGCATTGACGCCATGCCCGCCCGGCATGTTCGCCACCACCACGGCCGGATTTCCGGGCAGGTATTTGGTAAAAAACCTAGCAAAGAGCCGCGCCGCGATATCCGTGCTGCCGCCGGCGGTGGTCGGCACGATCATCTTGATCGTCTTGCCTTCGAAGGAAATTTTTTCGTCAGCCGCGAATGCGGACGCCGCCAACCCGACGCAGGCTGCGACGGCGAGAATTGTTGACAGGGACCGGACTTGCATTCAAAGGCTCCGCTATTGTTTGCGGGCGGCCACGCTTTGCCAGCATGGCGGCGACCTCAATATTTTACTGCGGCAACTGGCACTTCAAAAGCGTGGAGGCGCCGCGGGTTTAACCCGATCGCTGCTGTTCGATTTGCTGCTTTTGACGGTGGTGGTCTTGGCCGCGGCGCCGGCTTTCCCGCCACCACCGCCCATGCGATCGCTCGTGTTCGACTTGCTGCTTTTGACCGTTGTTGTCCTCGCCGCCGCGCCGGCTTTTCCTCCGCCGCCACCCATTCGGTCGCTCGTGTTCGACTTGCTGCTCTTCACCGTAGTCGTCCTGGCGACGATGATGGGATCACCCGGAAGGAACACCCACAAAAACGGTAAAAAGACAGCTTCCACCGCCTCCTTCGCGGTCAGCTCCCTTTGTTCACGATTGCCCACGGCGCTCGCGCGCACCATCACGCTGGCAACTCCTAATCCCATTGCGCCGACGACCCAGGGTCCCGTCGCCGATGCCCCAGAGGTACGAACAACAGGAGGAGGCACCTCCTGCGCCGATGAGGAAATGGTCGCGGCCATGGACACGGCAAGCGCCACCGAGATCGCCATAATTTGTTTCATTTTGCCCCCCCCGGAACGACGAAATTCGTCAAGACAGGCTACTACGACTCCGGCCAGCGTGGAAGGGAGCGCGGCACGCGCCTGTGCTCATTTTGTCACGACAGATATTGTTCTAATTTGAAGAGTCGTCTCTTCTTGTGCTTCCACGAGCCCGACATAATTGTATGCAAGGTTGTGCTGGCGATTCGCAAAATCGGAGGTGGCGGCGAAGCCGATAAAAGCTTTCACGATGACCAGAAGAAGGGAGCTATCCCTACCGAAGGCGCAGATCCCGTCAAACGCTCAGGTCCATAACTGGTCATCGGCATAGATCTGGAGAGAGCCGGCAACGGCCGCCGAAGGGGCAAGCGGAACACCCGCGAATCTCTCAGGCAAAAGGACAGATCGGGGAAACATAACTCTAAGGAGATCCCCGATGCATGTCGTTGTCATGGGTGCCGGCGTTGTCGGCGTTACCACCGCTTGGTATCTGCGCCAGCAGGGTCATGATGTGACCGTCATCGACCGGCAGGCAAAGCCCGCCGCCGAAACCTCCCACGCCAATGGCGGTCAAATCTCGGTGTCGCATGCCGAGCCCTGGGCTAACCCTACCGCCCCGCTGAAAGTCCTGCGTTGGCTGTTCAAGGAAGACGCGCCGCTGCTCGTGAGGCTGCGCGCCGATCCGGCGCAATGGCGGTGGTGCCTGCAGTTCCTGCTGGAATGCACGCCGGCGCGCACGCGCAACAACATCAAGCAAATCGTGTCGCTGGGTCTCTATTCGCGCCGCAGCCTCGGCGAGTTGCGCCGCGAGTTGGGCCTGCATTACGACGACCTGCAGAAGGGCATCCTGCACTTTTACACCAACGAGACGGAGTTCGCGGCGGCGCGCGCGCCGGCGCAGGTGATGCGCGATCATGGGTGCGACGTCGAGCTGATCGGCGCCGACGAGGTCGTGCGCATCGAGCCGGCGCTGCGCTTCTCGCGCCGGAAAATCGTCGGCGGCAGCATGACCTATGCGGACGAATCCGGCGACGCCTGCATGTTCACGCGGAAACTGGCCGAAGCCGCCGCCGCGCGCGGCGTCGCATTCAAGTTCAACACAAGCATCCTCGGGCTCGATCACAGCAACGGCCGCGTCACCGGCGTGCGGCTGCGCACCGACGACGGCGATTATGCGACGATCCGCGCCGACGCTTACGTCACGTCGCTCGGCTGCTACAGCGCGCCGCTGCTCAAGCCACTCGGCATCGATCTCAACATCTATCCGGCGAAGGGCTATTCGGCGACCTTGCCTGTGCGCGATCCGGAGCGCGCCTATAGCGTCAGCCTGACGGACGACGAATACAAGCTGGTGTTTTCGCGGCTGGGAGACCGGCTGCGCGTCGCCGGCACGGCTGAGCTCACCGGCTACGATCTCGAACTCAATCCGGTTCGCTGCGAAGCGCTGGTGCGACGTCTGGTCGAGTTGTTCCCCGGCGTCTGCGAGCCAGGCGAGGCGCAATACTGGACAGGCTTGAGGCCGGCGACGCCATCCAATGTTCCCTATATCGGCCGGTCGCCCTACCAGAACCTCTATTTGAACACGGGGCACGGGACGCTTGGATGGACGCATTCCTGCGGCTCCGGCCGCGCGCTTGCCGACATCGTCAGCGGGCGGCGGCCGGAGGTCGATTTCGCCTTCACAGGCGACGTCATCAATGGAGTGCCCGTACCAGAGGTTCTCGCACCGCTGGCAGCGTAAAATGTAACCGGCGCCACTGCTTGTCCGAAACGCGGATGCAGATAAGCTCCGAAAGGGGGCAGGATGCCGATCAATCGTTTTGCGCGCGGCTTACAACACACAGCGCTGACCGTGGCGTGCGCCCTGGGCCTGGCAGGCTGCGAGCCGGAGATTGCGCCGGCTGAACGCTACCCGGGACCATGGCAAGATCCCGATCCTTTCGTTGCCGAGACCATGGCGAAGAAATCCGACCGGCTCTTTCAGTTGTGCAAGAGCGCGTATATGCGCCCGGCGTTCAACAAACCCGGCGGCCGCAACGAATATCTCGTCTATTGCACCTTCGACAGAAGCGAGTGGTGGGCCTTCGCGGTTTATACCGGCATGAATGAAATAATCGGACCCAACAACATTTATCAGGATATCCCGCCGCCGAATTGATGGCGCGCCGGCCTATCAAACAAAGAATCAAACAGAGAAAATTTGCATCAAACGCAGGGCACTGTCGTTTTTTACCGTCTATTCACATCCGGCCACTACTGGTTGAAGCGGAGGGTCGGAGGAGATCGGAGACCTGCGATGAACAAGGTAGAAGCCCGAACGACGCACGACCGGCGCGTGAGAGAGCGCCGCAGCGGCGTCGATGCGCGTTCGGAAGCAGAGCGACTTGCCGTCGGAGAACGGCGAAGCGGCGCCGACAAGCGCTCGGGCATGGATCGCCGCGCGGCCGCCACGATCAAAGCGACCCCGCGCGAGAGACCGAACAAACTATAAGCGGGACCACGGCTCCCGGCCGGAGCCGGGGCCGCAATCGCCTAACGCGTTGGCTTAGCG
>JAXDOR010000017.1:0-7774 GCA_034668825.1 Alphaproteobacteria bacterium
CTCCTGCGGGGCGAGGCGATCCGGGTTCATGGCGAGGCACATGGAGCAGCCCGCCTCGCGCCACTCGAATCCGGCGTTGACGAAAATCTTGTCGAGGCCCTCGGCCTCGGCCTGCATCTTCACGAGGCCCGAGCCCGGCACGACCATTGCGTTGACGCGGTCGTGCACATGCTTGCCGTCGACGATTTTGGCCGCGGCGCGCAAATCCTCGATGCGGCCGTTGGTGCATGAGCCCAGGAACACGCGGTCGATCTCGATGTCGGAAATCCTTTCGCCGCCCTTCAATCCCATGTAATCGAGCGAGCGCTTGATCTTGGCGCGCATCTGCTCGTTTTCCGCGTCTTCGAGCCGCGGCACGCTGCCGCCGATGGTCGACACGTCTTCCGGGCTCGTGCCCCAGGTGACGATCGGTGGCAGGCTCGCCGCATCGAGCACGACTTCCTTGTCGAAATGCGCGCCCTCGTCCGTGTGCAGGCTCTCCCAGTAGCGCATCGCCTGGTCCCAGCGCGCGCCCTTCGGCACTTTCGGCCTGTCTTTGAGATAGGCGTAGGTCTTCGCGTCCGGCGCGATCATGCCGGCGCGCGCGCCGCCCTCGATCGACATGTTGCAGACAGTCATCCGCCCTTCCATCGACAGCGAACGGATCGCTTCGCCGGCATATTCCAGCGCATAGCCGGTGCCGCCTGCGGTGCCGATCTCGCCGATGATGGCGAGGATGATGTCTTTCGCGGTGACGCCCGGCGGCAATTTGCCGTCGACGACCGCCCGCATATTCTTGGATTTGGTTTGGATCAACGTCTGCGTCGCCAGCACGTGCTCCACTTCCGAGGTGCCGATGCCGTAGGCAAGCGCGCCAAAGGCTCCATGCGTCGCCGTATGGCTGTCGCCGCACACGATCGTGGTGCCAGGCAAGGTGAAGCCCTGCTCCGGCCCGATGATGTGGACGATGCCCTGCCGCTTATCGAACTCGTTGTAATATTCCAGCCCGAAGAACTTGGCGTTCTCGGCGAGATAAGCGATCTGCGTCGCACTTTCCGGATCGGGGTTTGGCTTACTGCGGTCGGAGGTAGGAACGTTATGGTCGACGACCAAGAGCGTCTTCTCCGGCGCGCGCACCTTGCGGCCGGACAAGCGTAGCCCCTCGAAGGCCTGCGGCGACGTCACCTCATGTACCAGGTGCCGGTCGACATAGAGCAGACAAGTGCCGTCCGGTTGCTGATCGACCAGGTGGTCGTCCCAGATCTTGTCGTAAAGGGTGCGGGGGTTCGCCATTGCACAAACGCTCCAGGAAACGGGCTTCCATATAAGGGAATCGCTCCGGCTTACCCTCCGGTACCCGTGAGGAAAACCTTCCCGTAAGATAATGCGCCGCTGCGAAAATGCAAAAGGCGCGGGGGCCCGCGCCTTTCGCCAGCCTTCCAGCAGCGGGGTTACTTGGCCTTCGCCGCTTTGGCCTCGGCCTCGGGACGATGGTCCTGCTTCTCGGTGATACGCGCCGATTTGCCGCGCCGTCCGCGCAGGTAATACAGCTTGGCGCGGCGCACCGACCCGCGGCGCACGACTTTTACCGAGTCGATCATCGGCGAATAGAGCGGGAATACGCGCTCGACGCCTTCGCCATAGGAAATCTTCCGTACCGTGAAATTCTCGTGGAGGCCGGAGCCAGAACGGCCGATGCAGACGCCTTCATAGGCCTGAACGCGGCTGCGTTCGCCTTCCACGACCTTGACGTTTACCAGCAGGGTGTCGCCAGGACCAAATTCCGGCATTTCCTTGCCGGCGGAAAGCTTCGCCATCTGCTCTTTTTCGAGCTCTTGGATAAGGTTCATGGGGAATTCTCCATCGGCTGCGCCAGATCGCGGCGCGTTTTTTTCGCTGTCTGTAAGGGTCGGCGCAGCTTCTACGACAACGCGCCGGATTTGTCACCTATCCTGCGTCTTTCTCTTGGTCTGGGCCAAATGGGCTGCCCATAGGTCGGGCCGGCGCTCACGGGTCAGCCGCTCCGCCTCAGCCTGCCGCCAGGCGGCGATTTTGGCGTGGTCGCCCGATAACAGGACTTCCGGAATGGCACGACCTTCCCACAACTGGGGCCGGGTATAATGGGGGTATTCCAATAGCCCAGTGGCGAAGCTTTCCTCGGTGCCTGACGCTTCCTTGCCCATGACGCCCGGCAACAGCCGGACGCAGGCGTCGATTAGCGCCATGGCGGCGATCTCGCCTCCGGAAAGCACGTAATCGCCGACCGAAACTTCCTCCAGGCCGCGCGCCTCGATCAGTCGCTGGTCGACACCCTCGAAGCGGCCGCAGACGATCACGGCGCCCGCGGCCGCCGAGAGCGCCTGCACGCGAGCTTGCGTCAGCGGAGTGCCGCGCGGGCTCATCAAGAGTCGCGGCCGCGGGTCGTCTGCGTCCCCCGCATCGAGCGCACGAGCCAGCACGTCGGCCTTCATCACCATGCCAGGCCCGCCGCCCGCGGGCGTATCGTCGACGCGGCGGTGCTTGTCGGAAGCATGGTCGCGGATATCGAGGGCATCGAGCGACCACAGTCCCGCGGCCAGCGCCTTGCCCGCGAGACTGATCCCGAGCGGACCCGGAAACATTTCGGGAAAGATGGTGAGGACGCTCGCGCGCCACATGGCGATCAATCCTGCTTTCCCAAGGGCGCTTTTTCGACAGTCTCTTCCGGTGAGACGATCACCACCTTGCCACCGGCGAGGTCGACCGTCGGCACCGCGGCCGTGGTGAAGGGCAGCAGTATCGAGGCGCCGTGCTGCGGCTGAATTTCCAGCAGCGTTCCGGCGCCGAAATCATGCACCGCTATAACACTACCAAGGTCGCTGCCGTCCTTGCCCACGGCGGCAAGGCCGACCAGATCGGCATAATAGAAAGTGTCGTCGTCGGTCTCGGGCAGCTGTTCGCGGGCCACGTAGAGCTTGATATTAGTCAAACGCTCGGCGGCATCACGGTCATCGACGCCACGCAGCCGCGCCACAATGTGATCCTTGGCCGCCCGCGCGGCGACGATCTCAAACACGCGTGCGCCGTCCTCAGCTTGCAGCGGACCGTATTGCCGGACCGCCATCGGGTCCTCGGTGAAGGTCCATAGCCGCACCTCCCCGCGGACCCCGTGGGGAGCACCAATGCGAGCCACGCAAACGCGATCGGCCATCACGACCTCGCCCGGTGATTAGGCGATCAACTCGCCGGAGCTGCCGCCTTCGCCGCCTTGGCGGCGGCAGCCTGGGCCTCGGCATCTTTGGTTGCTGCTTCTGCCTTGGCCTTGCGTTCTTTGCGCGGGATCGCCCTTTCCGGATTGTTGCGCTTCTCGCGCTTCATCACGCCGGCCTCGTCGAGGAAACGCGACACGCGGTCGGTCGGCACTGCGCCCTTCACCATCCAGGCCTTGACCTTATCGAGATCGAGCTTGAGCCGCTCCTTGTTGTCTTTCGGCAGCAGCGGATTGAAGAAGCCGAGCCGCTCGATGAAGCGGCCGTCGCGCGGCGAGCGCGAGTCGGCGATGACGACGTGATAGAACGGCCGCTTCTTGGTTCCCGCGCGGGCGAGACGTATTTTCAGGGACATCAGATTTCCTTTCGTGGTCAGTTATTGTGATCGTCATTGCCGGCCTTGAGCCGGCAATCCATCGCTTTCGCGAAAGAGATGGATGCGCGGGTCAAGCCCACGCATGACAAATGAGGATCGTTGGCAGGCGTCATCACTTCTTCTTCCCCAATCCGGGAAATCCGCCGAGCCCAGGCAGCTTCGGGCCGCTGAGACCCGGAAGTCCTCCTGGAAATTTTGGCGGCAGGCCGGGCATTTCGGGCGGCAACCCACCGCCCGGAAATCCGGGCATTCCACCCGGCATTTTCTCCGCGAGCTTCGCCATCTCTTCCGGGCTCGGCATTCCGCCGCCCATGCCAAGCATGTTGGCGAGGCCGGCCATGGGACTGCGCTTGCCGCTGCCCATGGCCTTCATCATGTCGGCCATGCCTCGATGCATCTTCAACAGGCGATTGACGTCTTCGACTTTGGTGCCGGAGCCCGCCGCGATGCGTTTCTTGCGGCTGGCTTTGAGAATATCGGGGTTTCTGCGTTCCTTCGGCGTCATCGAATCGATCAGCGCCTTCTGCCGCTTGAGCACGCGCTCGTCGAGATTGGCGCTGGCCATCTGGTTCTTCATTTTCGCGATGCCGGGCAGCATGCCCATTAGGCCCGCCACGCCGCCCATCTTGGTCATCTGATCGAGTTGTTCGCGCAGATCGTTGAGGTCGAAAGCGCCTTTGCGCATGCGCTCAGCGGCGCGCATCGCCTTCTCCGCGTCGATATTGGCCGCGGCCTTCTCTACCAGCGAGACGATGTCGCCCATGCCGAGGATGCGCCCGGCGATGCGCGAGGGGTCGAAATCTTCCAGCGCATCCATCTTCTCGCCGGTGCCGATCAGCTTGATCGGCTTGCCGGTCACTGCGCGCATGGAAAGCGCCGCGCCGCCGCGCCCGTCGCCGTCGACACGGGTCAACACGATACCGGTGAGGCCCACGCGCTCATCAAAGGAGCGCGCCAAGTTGACGGCATCCTGGCCAGTGAGAGCGTCGGCAACGAGCAATACTTCATGTGGATTGGCCGCACGCTTGACCTCGGCGGCCTCCGCCATCATTGCCTCGTCCAGCGTCGTGCGGCCGGCGGTATCGAGCAGCACCACGTCATAGCCGCCGAGTCGTCCGGCTTGCAGCGCTCGTTGCGCGATTTGCGCCGGCTGCTGGCCTTCGACCACCGGCAGGGTATCGATGCCGACTTCGCGGCCGAGCACGGCGAGCTGTTCCATTGCCGCCGGACGCCGCACGTCGAGCGACGCCATCAGCACCTTGCGCTTCTGCCGTTCCGTCAGGCGCTTGGCGAGCTTGGCGGTAGTTGTTGTTTTGCCTGAACCCTGGAGGCCGACCATCATTACCGCGACTGGGGCCGGTGCGTTGAGGTCAATGGTCTCGGCGCCCGAACCTAATGTTTGGATCAACTGGTCGTGGACAATTTTGACGACCATCTGGCCTGGGGTCACCGACTTGATGACATCAACTCCGACCGCGCCTTCGCGGACGCGTGCGACAAAACCCGTCGCCACATCGAGCGCGACGTCAGCTTCCAGCAGCGCCCGGCGGACCTCGCGCAAGGCGACGTCCACATCAGCCGCCGACAGCGCGCCGCGCCGGGTCAGGCGATCAAGAATGCCACTGAGCTTTTCCGAAAGACTATCGAACATCAAAATCTCAGTTTCCTACAGCACGTTCAAACGACTTATCGCCCGAGGGCGCATCGCGCTGTCGGGCGGGGACCTCCGGCCTCTGGGACCGGGCGGTGGATTGGCATTCACGTCTCTTGCGAGAGTAGCCGGAACCTAGGGCTGCGAGGAAACCTCGTCAAGGCGCGCCGGCACTTATTTGAGCGGCACATAGATGTTGACGATGAGCTTGTCCTCCGGCGTCTTCACCGGATCGGTGACATATTCCTCGATGAACATGTCCTTGGCCTCAAGCCGCTTTTCGTCGAGATGATTGGTAATGGCTTCGTAGGTGGTATCCATTCCGTCATAGGAGCCGCGGTGAACGAACTTGAGCGTTTTGCCGGCGGGCGATTTTCCAACCGCGATCTCGCCGCGCGGCAGCGTCTTCGGCTCCTCGGCAATCGGCACCGCCGCCTGAAACTGAAATCCCGTATCGTCGGTCTGCGTATAGATGGTCATATACGGGCCTGCCGCCTTGATCCCCTGCTTCTCGAGAAAGCCGTCAACAGACTTGAATGCCTTCACCAGCGTCTCGAAGGCGGATTCCCAGGTAGCCGTCCCCTTGGCATAAACGACCGTCTTCGCCTCCAGCGTAACCTCTTCGCCAAAGGCATCGCCGTTCTGTGCCGGAGCCGGCAGAACGGGCACGGATGGCGGAGGCGGCTCGGCTTGCGGCGGAGTTTGAGCGGGCGCCGGAGTGGTGGGTGCCGGAGCTTGCGCGAAGGATCGTAGCGGCTGAGCCAAATGGAATACGGCGGCGATCACCGCCACGCAGATTGCAATTCGAACAAACGCCATCGCGGTCTCCTTGATGCGACGCCGCCCCCATCTCGCAGCGCCCCTCAACCGCCCTATAGCATGCGGCTTTTGTGTCGGGGTGACGAAAAGCTCGGCATACCGGTCGTGAAACAAGCAGCTACTGGCCAATCTGTGGCATTTGACCATATAAGTCCGGCAACTTCGGCCCAAGAATGAGCGCACTCGCGAACCAAGCTTTCATCAAGATGAACGGTCTCGGCAACGAGATCGTCGTCGTGGATTTGCGCCGCACGCAGACCGCCATCACTCCGGCTGAGGCCCGGGCTGCGGCGCAGCCGGAGGGCGTCCCCTACGATCAGTTGATGGCGCTGCACGCGCCGCGTGCGCCTGGGACTGATGCTTATGTGCGGATCTACAATAATGACGGCTCGGAGGTGGGTGCCTGCGGCAACGGAATGCGCTGCATCGCCTCGTTGCTGTTTCAGGAGAGCGGAAAGGACGCGGCGACGTTTGAGACCAAGGCCGGTCTGCTGAATTGCTGGAAGGCGGATGCGTCCGGCCTCGTCACAGTCGATATGGGAATGCCGCGTTTCCGCTGGGACGAGATTCCGCTCGCCGAAGAATTTCGCGACACCCGCTCCATTGAATTGCAGATGGGGCCCATCGATAAGCCAGTGCTGCATTCGCCCTCTGTCGTGAACATGGGCAATCCGCATGCGATTTTCTGGGTCGACGATGTGGAAGCCTATGATCTCGACCGCTTCGGCCCCTTACTGGAGAATCATCCGATCTTTCCGGAGCGCGCCAACATCACGCTTGCTGCAATTAAATCGCGTGAGCACATCGTCATCCGCACGTGGGAGCGCGGCGCCGGCCTCACTAAGGCCTGCGGCACGGCCGCCTGCGCTGCCGCTGTCGCCGCGGCCCGGCTCAAGCGTACGGACCGCAAGGTAACGGTGACCTTGCCGGGCGGCGACCTCGTGGTGGAATGGCGCGAGAGCGACGACCACGTGCTGATGACCGGACCGGTGGCTTTCGAATTCAAAGGCCATTTTGATCCGGTGCTTTTTGCAGCCGGCCTGAGCCCATGAGCGTCGATGTCATCACATTCGGCTGCCGGCTCAATATCCATGAATCGGAAGTAGTCCGCCGCCAAGCGGTTGCCGCTGGGCTGGCTGACACCACAATCGTCAACACCTGCGCGGTCACTGCGGAAGCGGTGCGCAAGGCGCGGCAGACCATCCGCAAGCTGCGGCGGGACAAACCCAACAGCCGCATCGTCGTCACCGGCTGCGCGGCCCAGACCGAGCCCGACGCTTTTGCCGCCATGCCTGAAGTCGATCGCGTCGTGGGCAATGAGGAAAAGCTCAAGCCGGAAACTTGGGCGCGCACCGAGAAGATCGCCGTCGGCGACATCATGGCAGCGACACAGCCCGCGCTGCATCGGATCGATGGCATCGGAGGCCACACCCGCGCGTTCGTGCAGGTGCAGAACGGCTGCGACCATCGTTGCACCTTTTGCATCATTCCCTATGGGCGTGGGAACTCGCGTTCCGTGCCGATGCGCGATGTGATTGATCAGGTCCGGCAGCTTGTCGCGCGCGGCTATCGCGAGGTGGTGCTGACCGGCGTCGACATCACCAGCTACGGCGATGGCCTGTTGGATGCGCCTAAGCTGGGTGCGCTCGTCAAGAAAATCCTCCGCGCCGTGCCGGAACTGGACCGGCTGCGGCTGTCGTC
>JAXDOR010000018.1:0-14601 GCA_034668825.1 Alphaproteobacteria bacterium
CGCCTGCATGTGGACGGCCGCCCGCTGAAGGGCGAATTCCTGCACTCGGCCACCATCGTCTACACCATGATCAAGCAGCTCGGCGTCTTCACTTCGGAGGTGACGCGCGTCGCGCGCGAAGTGGGCACCGAAGGAAAACTCGGCGGCCAGGCGCAAGTGCCCGGCGTCGCCGGTACCTGGAAGGACCTTACCGATACCGTCAACGTCATGGCGGCCAACCTCACCGAGCAAGTGCGCGGCATCGTGAAGGTCGTGACCGCGGTCGCGGATGGCGATCTGACGCAGAATCTAACCGTCAAGTCCAAGGGCGAAGTGGCGGCCTTGGCCGAAACCATCAACAACATGACCAATACGCTGGCCATCTTCGCCGATCAGGTGACGACCGTGGCGCGCGAGGTCGGCGTCGAAGGCCGACTGGGTGGGCAGGCGAACGTGCCCGGCGCCGCCGGCACCTGGAAGGACTTGACCGGTAACGTGAACCTCCTGGCCGCGAACCTCACCACGCAGGTGCGCGCCATCGCCGAGGTGGCGACCGCGGTGACGAAAGGCGACTTGACCCGTTCAATTCAGGTCGAAGCGCGCGGCGAGGTCGCCGAGCTCAAAGACAATATCAACACCATGATCGGCAACTTGCGCCTCACCACCGATCTGAATACCGAGCAGGACTGGCTGAAAACGAACCTGGCGCGGTTCACCAACATGTTGCAGGGCCAGCGCGATCTGACCACGGTGGGCCGGCTGCTGCTGACGGAGCTGACGCCGCTGGTCAACGCGCAATTGGGCGTCATCTATCAAGTGGCGCACGACGACACGCCGGTGCTGAAGCTGCTTTCCGCCTATGCCGACGACGGCATCAATTCGCACCCTGAAACCATCAGGCTGGGCGAAGGTCTTGTGGGACAATGCGCCGCCGACAAACGGCAACGGCTGATAACCGACATGCCGACCCATGCAGTTCCGATCGGCTCCGCGCTGTTCAAAGTGGTTCCGCAGAATATCGTGGTGCTGCCGGTGCTGTTCGAAAACCAGGTCAAAGCGGTGATCGAACTCGCCTCCATTACGGCGTTTACGACCTCGCAGATGACCTTCCTCGAGCAGCTGACGGATAGCATCGGCATCGTGCTGAACTCCATCGAAGCGACGATGCAGACCGAAGGCTTCTTGAAACAGTCGCAGCAGCTTGCCGGCGAACTGCAGACGCAGCAGAAAGAGTTGCAACAGACCAACGAGCAGCTTGAGCAGAAAGCTCAGCAGCTTGCCGAACGAAACGTCGAGGTGGAAAGAAAGAACCAGGAAATCGAGCAGGCGCGCCGCGCCTTGGAAGAAAAAGCCACCGAACTTTCGCTGACCTCGAAATACAAGTCGGAATTCTTGGCCAACATGTCGCACGAGCTGCGCACGCCGCTCAACAGTATCTTGATCCTGGGACAACAGCTGACGGAAAACCCCGACGGCAACCTTACGCCCAAGCAAGTCGAATTCGCGCGCACCATTCATGGCGCCGGAACCGACCTGCTCAACCTGATCAGCGACATTCTCGATCTGTCGAAGATCGAGTCGGGCACCGTCACTGTCGATGCCGAGGAGATATTCTTGACCAACCTCCTCGACACGGTGGGACGTCCGTTCCGCCATGAAGCGGATAACCGGCAACTCTCCTTCGAGGTTCAGGTCGATCCGCATCTGGGACGCAGCATCATCACCGACTCCAAACGTCTGCAGCAGGTGCTCAAGAACCTATTGTCGAACGCCTTCAAGTTTACCGAACACGGCGGCGTGCGGCTCAATGTCTCCGCCGCGGTCGGAGGCTGGAGCGCCAATCACCCGGTGCTCAATCAATCGCCCGCTGTCGTCGCGTTTGAAGTCTCGGATTCGGGCATCGGCATTCCGCTGGAGAAGCAGAAGATCATCTTCGAGGCATTCCAGCAGGCGGACGCGAGCACCAGCCGCAAGTATGGCGGTACCGGCCTTGGCCTTGCTATCAGCCGCGAACTGTCGAGCCTGCTCGGTGGGGAAATCCATCTGCGCAGCACGCCGGGAATGGGCAGCACGTTCACTCTTTATCTGCCGCTGAAATATGTCGGCTCCTCAAATCCTGCCGCCGCGACGCAGGGCCGGGCAGCCCAGACCATCCAGTCCTTCCCGGTGGTCACGACGCCTGAGCAACAGTGGGTCGAAGCTTTGCCGGACGACCGGCATGATATCGCGCCGGGCGACACGATTTTGCTGATCGTCGAAGACGACCAGCATTACGCCCGCATATTGGCTGACTTGGCCCACGATAAAGGGTTCAAGGTGCTGCTATCCGCAAAAGGAGCCGATGCGCTCGATCTGGCGAAGCAATTCCAGCCGACGGCGGTTTCGCTCGATGTGTTCCTGCCCGATATGCTGGGATGGACGGTACTCAGCCAGCTCAAGCAAAATCCGCTGACCAGGCATATTCCGGTGCAGATCATCACGCTCGATGAGGATCGCCAGCACGCCTTGGCATCGGGAGCCTTCTCCTTCGTGACCAAGCCGACCACGACAGAAGGCGTGGAAGCCGCGTTGGCGCGTATCAAGGAATATACCAAGCCACGCCGCAAGCGGCTTCTGGTGGTGGAAGACAATGCCGCCGAGCAAATGAGCATCACGGAGCTTCTCGGCTATGACGACATCGAAATCGTAACGAGTTCGACCGGCGCCGATGCCCTCAATACGCTGCGTGAAAATCCCTGCGACTGCGTCGTGCTCGATCTGAAGCTGCCGGACATGACGGGTTTCGAGGTGTTGGAGCATATCCGTGCCGATACCTCGCTCTCCGAGATACCGGTCGTGGTCTTCACCGGCCGCGAACTATCCGCCGAGGAGGATGCCCAACTGCACACCATGGCGCGCAGTATTGTCGTGAAGGGTGTTGAATCGCCTGAACGGCTGCTGGATGAGACCGCCTTGTTCCTGCATCGCGTGACAACGGAACTGCCTGCGGAAAAGCAGCGCATGCTGGAGCGCCTCAACAGTTCCGATGAGGACCTGGCGGGACAAACCGCGCTTCTCGTGGACGATGATGCGCGCAACATCTTCGCGCTGAGCAGCGTGCTGGAGCGGCGCGGCATGCATGTGCTGACGGCCACAACCGGCAGTGAGGCTATCGCCTTGGTCGAATCAACGCCCAACCTCGCGATCGTGCTGATGGATATCATGATGCCGCAGATGGACGGCTATCAGACCATGGAGATCATCCGGGAGAATCCGCAGTTCCGCCGTCTTCCCATTATCGCCTTGACCGCGAAGGCAATGAAGGGCGACCGTGAAAAATGTCTGGAGGCCGGTGCTTCCGACTATCTTGCAAAGCCGGTGAATACCGAGCAACTATTGTCGGCACTGCGAATGTGGCTGCATCGTTAATGCCAGAGAGAACCAAAATGGCCGTGCACGATAAGGTCAACATTCTCCTGGTCGATGACCAGCCGGCGAAGCTGTTGAGCTATGAGGTGATCCTCAAGGATTTGGGAGAAAACCTTATCAAGGCCTCGTCGGGACGAGAGGCGCTGGAGCAGCTTCTAAAGACAGAGATCGCCGTCGTTCTTGTCGACGTATGCATGCCTGATCTGGACGGGTTTCAACTCGCGGCCATGATCCGGGAGCATCCGCGCTTCCAAAGCACGGCGATGATCTTTATCTCCGCCATTCATTTGACGGATGTCGATCGCTTGCGCGGATATGAGATGGGGGCCGTCGACTATGTTCCGGTCCCGGTCATCCCTGAAGTTCTGCGCGCCAAGGTCCGCGTCTTTGCGGAACTGTATCGCAAGACCCGGCAACTGGAACGCTTGAATCTGGAATTGGAAGAGCGAGTTGCCGCGAGAACGGCGGAACTGGAAGCGTCCACCGCGCGGCTCGTCCAAAGCGAGCAGCGTCGCAGCTTGGCGTTGGCCGCCAGCAATCTCGGTTCCTGGGACTGGGATCGGGTCCACGGCGACTGCCTGTGGGACGAGGGACAGTATCGCATCTTCGGCGTCGAGCCGCAGAATTTCTCGGTCACGCCGGAGAACGTTCGCGCTCTGCTCCATCAAGAGGACTGGGAGCGCGTACGCGAGGTGGCGGAGAAGGTGCTGACCGGCGGACAAGCTCAAGAGACCGAATTCCGCGTGCGCCGCCCGGATGGTGAAGTGCGCTGGTGCATCGGCACCGCCGCGGCTACCGTCGATAAAAATAACCAAGTGGTCCGCGTCAGCGGCGTCACCGCCGACATCACCGACCGCAAGAAGGCCGAGGAGCGTCAGGCGCTGCTTGCCCGCGAGGTCGACCATCGGGCGAAGAATGCGCTGGCGCTGGTGCAGGCCATCGTGCGGATGACGCGGGCAAAGAGCATCGAAGCTTATATCGCGGCCGTCGAAGGGCGCATCAAGGCGTTGTCTCGCGTGCACACCGTGCTGTCGCAATCACGCTGGCAAGGCGCCGATCTCACCGGCCTCGTGGACGAAGAGTTGGCCCCTTATCGGACCAGCGACTCCGATCGGATTAGGGCGTCGGGACCCAAAGTCCTGCTTCAGCCAGCGGCGGCGCAAACGCTTGCCCTTGTGCTGCATGAGCTTGTGACCAACGCGGCGAAATATGGCGCGCTGTCCTCGACATCCGGTCAGGTTACGCTGGAATGGAAGTGGAATGGCAAGAGCCTGGAGTTTGGCTGGCAAGAACTGGGCGGTCCGCCTACTACCGCGCCATCGGTTCTAGGATTTGGCACACGCATTGTCCTTGCCAGTATCGAGCGCCAGCTTGGCGGCCGGGTGAATTTCGATTGGCATTCGCACGGCCTGTCTTGCGCGTTTTCCGTTCCTCACGGCGATAAGATGGAGCCGGAACATGCCGGAACCGAACGCCGCGCCGATAAGGAAAGTGCCCCCGCCGAAGTCAGGCTCGCCATTTCCGGCAATCGCGTAATGATTGTCGAAGACGAGGCATTGGTAGCGATGGTGGTCAGCGAGTCGCTGTCGCTGCTTGGTTGCTCCGTCGTCGGCCCCTTCAGCCGCTGCGCAGACGCCATAGCCGCGGTAGAGGCCGACGAGGTGGACGCGGCAATTCTCGACGTCAATCTGGATGGGGAGATGGTTTATCCATTGGCCGATGTTTTGGCTGAACGGGAAATCCCCTTCATCTTTGTCACCGGCTACGGAGCGGAGAGCATCGACCGGCGCTTTGCGCATATACCGGTCATTCAGAAGCCGGTCGAACGGCACATTCTGCAGCGTATTTTCGTGCCGGGCGGCACCGTTCCCGCGAAGCTTCCACGAAAGCGGCGGGGCAATGGAAGCTCGATACGGGTTTCGGCGGGATGAATTTCTAAGGCGGCGCTTAGATCAACGATAGAGCGTGATGCTGATGACGCCGCCTAGGTCGGCTTCCTTGCCGCCTTCCATCGCATAGCCGGTGATGTCGATGTCTCCTTTCGGGGAGCCATGGCACGTCAGACACGACGCACCATAATATTCCGGCACAGCGGTGCGGTAGGCTGCTCGCCCCTTGTTCTGCGTTTCGGCTGCATAGGGTTTGCCTTTCACCCATGTGGGTGACAACAGCTTGTCCCGGATCACTTCGTTTTCCCATGCGTCCGGCTGAGCTTTGGGATTCCGAATAAGTTCAGGCGGCGCCGTGACCTTCATCTCCGCGATGCCTATGGCGTAGCGGCCAAATGCTTCGGTTACCAGTCGGCCGAAGACCGCGGGGATGAACCCCTTGAAGCCCACGCCTTGGCGATTGAGGGTCTGCTGGTGCGCATCCATCACTTCGACGATGGAATCCATTTGCATACGGATGAGCTTTCCGTGCTGCGAATTGGCATCGATCGAAACGGGGTCTGCGCCGCTTTCCTTGTAGATCTTGATCGCTTCCGCGAGCACCGTCTTGCCGTCCAGGCCCTTATCTCGGAGATTTGGATTGTTGATGCGCTCCTGATTTCGCGAAACCACCAGGCGGCCGGCGCTCAGCATCTTCGCTAAGCTTCTCGTAATTTCCGCATCCTCTTCCGGTGACCGAGTAGAGGTGGGTGCGGTTGCCGCGACGGCCATGATCGCGGCCGAGGTCATGCCGATAGCGGCGGCGTAAAACAGCGCACGTCCCTGTTGGCGAAAACGTGAAGATATAAAGCCGGATTTCATCCTTGGCTCCTCATTACGTGTTCAGGCCGCCGTCACCCTCTCGAGGAAAGCGTCCACCGCGGTTTCCAATGCGGCCGCTTGCGCCGAGAATGCGTGTGAAGCCTGGAGTACGTCCGATGCGGAGTGGGTGGTCTCGTCGAGCGCCTTGGTCACCACGGCCATGTTTCCGGCGAGTTCGTTGACCCCGACGGCCGCCTGTTGGGCGCTATGAGCGATCATTTGGGTCGAACTGCTCTGCTGCTCAACCGCGCCGGCGATGGTCGCGGTGAAGCGGTTGATCTCGTCCATCACTTCGGTAATCGAGCGGATCGCGCCGACGGCACCGTTCGTGGACTTCTGAATGGCGCTGACTTGCGATGCGATGTCTTCCGTGGCCCGGGCTGTTTGATCCGCCAGCGCCTTGACCTCCGCGGCAACAATCACGAATCCGCGTCCCGCTGCACCGGCCCTGGCGGCTTCGATCGTGGCATTAAGCGCGAGAAGGTTGGTCTGCTCGGCAATATCGCGGATGAGTTTTACCACGTCGCCGATGCGGTTAGCGCCGGTGGACAGTTGTCCGACAAGTTGGTCGGCCGACCTCGCCATCTCGGTTGCGCGCTGAACGACTCCGTGGGCCTGGGTAGCTTGCTGGTTGATGTCGCGGATCGACGTGCCGAGTTCGTCGGTGGCCCCGGCGACAGCCCGAACATTGGCCGAGGTTGCCTCCGACGAGACCGATACCACGTGAGCCTGCTTATCGGCTTGCTGCGCGATGGTTGCGAGCGTGTGTGCGGTCGCCTCCATACGCGAAACGTTGTCGGTCACGGTGCGGGTAATCGTGGTGATTGTCGCGCGGAAGTCTCCGATGATCCGGTCGATGGAAGCCGCACGTTCGCGTTGCGCCGTTTGGTCGTCGTGTTCGCGTTCAGCAAAACCCCGCCGCTCGATTTCTCCATCACGGAATACCTGGAGCGAGCGCGCCATTTCGCCGATCTCGTCCCGGTCCTGGAGTCCGGGAACGGCGAGATCGACATCCCCCAAGGACAGCTGCCGCATGGCGCTGCTGATTGCAATCAGACGCCGCACTAGCCGGCGCTGGACATAGAACACACCGATCCATGCCGCTGCTACCAGGCTGGCTCCCGAAACAAGCAAGAGTATGGTGCGACTAACGTCGAGATCATGGATCAGTGTCGCGGTGCCGCGCTCCATGTCGGCTTCGGCTTCGCGCACGAGTGTAGCGACAGCATTCTCAAGCTGGCGCTCGATGGCAACATTCTCGTCAATAGTTCCGTCAACGAGCGTGCCGGTGAACAGCTCACGCGCGTGGCGAGCGAACACGCTTTCGGAACCTTGACCGAAACGGACGAGCTCCGCCGCTGCTTTCTTGATCCGCTCATTGCCCAGCGTGGCCGTCGACTTGTCGAGTGCTTCGATAACGGCTCTAAGCCGGTCCTGAATCGGCTTGAATGCGGACGGATCCCTGACGATCGAGCCTTCGCTGATCAGGCTGACAAGCAGATGGACTCTATCGGAAAGTTCCAGCGCTTGTGTCGCATCGGCGAGGCGGGGAAGCTCGTCAATAATCTGGGCATGGGCCTTATGCACGGCGTCGAGAAGCGTGTCGATCTGGATACGCAGCTTTGTGCGCGTGGAGATTGCTTCCTCCAGAGCCGTGAGGTTGGCCTCCAGCCGCGGGGACAATGCGGTGATTTTTGCCAGCGTGCCGCTGTCGCCATTCGCCTTCCGCAGCCGTTCCATGACGACCGCTAGGTCGGCACGCTTCTGCGCGATCAGCATCAGGGCGTCGCGCTGGTCTTCGGCGGTCTTTGCGCTGATAAATCGCGCCGCCGTGGCTGAAATGTCCCCGGAAATGACCGATAGCCTCATGGCATCAGTCATCACCGGTACTTGCTTGTCGGTGACCTGCTGCAGTCCTCGTTTCATTGTCGAGAATGAAAGCAGCGCGACGGCGGCAGCGATCACGGTTAGACCGGCGACGATGCTGAAAGCGATCTGCAGCTTGGCACTGACGCCAAACCGGGCCCTGTCAAACGGCGAAGAGGCAAGACCCTTGGTGAGGCCGAGTCCGGATTGAGTTGCGTAGGATTTGGCTGTCACCTGGGGCATCCGCTACTGCGCCACGATCCTCCAGGGGAGGCGCCAATAGAGCCTCGCCATGCCCGTCCACAGCGAGCGCATTTCCAATACATTTCGTCTTCCAGGCGATGATCCAAGTGTCTCCCGAACCTGTCACGGCAGGGTAAAGAAGGCGCTAACGTCAGGTAGTGGACGGCGATTCTCAACTATCAGCGGTTTAGCCGGGCAGCGCTGAATTTCTTGCCCACCCGCGTGGTGGGAGTGGCCTGGCTAATGGAACTTTCCGCTTTCATGCCCGTTAAGAACCGACGCGCGCATTTCTGCCGGACTAGATGAGTTTCGGTTTGCGCGCGGGCAGGGGAGGGGCTTCATGTATATGTTAATCAGCATTCTGATCACGTTCTTGGTCGTTATTTTGGTTCTTTATCTGGTCAACTTGCTGCCGATCGACGGCCGGGCGAAGCAGATTGCCCGTGTGATCGTCATCATTATCGGCGTTCTGGCATTGCTGCGTTACCTTGGCGTCGGCTTCTAATGATGTTTGCTGCGCAGCCGGGCGATCCACGTGAGTTACCCGTGAAGGACCCGCCGGATACGCCCTACCGCGATCCGGTCGCGCCTCCGTCGCGCGATCCCACGTCGCCGCCGATGCGGGACCCGGATCCGCCACCGAACAGCGACCCGCCGCAGCGCGGGCCCGGCGATGCGCCGCCGAGTGGCGATCCGCCGCCGAGCTCCAATTAGCCTACCGGGCTCCGAAGATAAAGTTGGTCCGCATCCGGTTCGCGGTCCAGCACCGCCACTTAAATGGCCGGTATCTCGCCTGCCAGGAACGCCCTGGTCTTACCCTCGGCCAGTAATTGCTCGAAGTAAGCGATGGTGGTGGAGAGGCCATCCTTCAGCTTCACAGCCGGTTGCCAACCAAGCACTTCCTGCGCCCGCGATATATCGGGCCGCCGCTGCCTCGGATCGTCCTGTGGCAGCGGGCGGTGAACGATGCGTGAGCGTGAATTCGTCAGTTTGATGATCACGCTGGCCAGTTCCAGCATCGTGATCTCTTCAGGGTTTCCAATGTTGATCGGACCCGTCTCGGCCTCAGATGTCGCCATGAGGCTGACAAGACCACCAATCAGATCGTCCACATAGCAGAAGGAGCGGCTCTGGCTGCCGTCACCGTACACGGTGATGTCACGACCGAGAAGCGCCTGGACGATGAAGTTCGACACCACCCGGCCGTCACACGGGTGCATGCGAGGACCATAGGTGTTGAAAATGCGGGCGACCTTTATGCGGAGCTTGTGCTGCCGCCAATAGTCGAAGAACAGTGTCTCGGCGCACCGCTTGCCTTCATCGTAGCAGGAGCGCTGCCCAATGGGATTGACATGACCCCAATAGTCTTCGGTTTGCGGATGAATATTCGGATCGCCGTAAACCTCCGACGTAGAGGCCTGCAGGATTTTTGCCTTCACGCGCTTGGCCAGGCCGAGCATGTTGATGGCGCCATGCACGCTGGTCTTGGTGGTTTGCACCGGATCGTGTTGGTAGTGAATCGGTGAGGCAGGGCAAGCGAGATTGTAGATTTCATCGACCTCGACGTAGAGCGGAAAGGTAACGTCGTGCCTGATCAACTCGAAGGCTTTGTGATCGCGTAAATGCTCGACATTGCTCCGTGTTCCGGTGAAGAAATTGTCGACGCAGATAACGGACGCTCCGTCCGCAAGCAGGCGCTCGCACAAATGCGAACCGAGAAAGCCGGCGCCCCCGGTAACGAGAATGCGTTTTTCAAGATGCATAAATCTACGCTTCCTTAAGCAGCCGAACGGCTTGGTATGGTCTCGACAGCGAAACTTCGCGGCGATCCGCCACGCTGCCAAATCTCCCACATCCCGGTATACGCGGCTTCTATATGGCGGCAAAACCGGCCGGTGTCGAAGAGCGGATGAGTTTGTCTGTTCTGTTCCAACTTCCGCCGGATGTCGCCAAGGAGCGATGGTTCGGTGGCGAGACGCAGCGCCTGGGCTTCGTAGCCCTCCAGATTGTGAGTGACCAGTTCTTCAAGGCCTACTGCAAGAAGCAAACTTGCGGCGACACGTGCCGCAAAGGTGTTGCCTTGGCAGGTCAGCACGGGAAGTCCCGCCCACAGGGCGTCGCTTCCCGTGGTGTGGGCGTTGTAGGGAAGAGTGTCCAGGAACAAGCCCGCAAGGCGATGACGCGCCAGATGCTGGTCCAGCGGCAGCCGCCCCGCGTCAATAAGACGCGCCGAATCGACGCCGCGGGCCTGCGCTTCCTTCCGCAGGTTATCTTGCGCACCGACGCTATCTTGCAATAGCCAAAGGACGCTGCCTGGAATGTTTTTTAAAAGGCGCATCCATATGTCGAATACCGCCTCGGTGATCTTGTGGTTATTGTTGAAGCAACAGAAAACAAATCCCTCGTCCGGCAGGCCCGCTTCCCGGCGGGTGGGGGTCTGCTCGGAGATCTTCCGCTTGCTGTCATTGACCTGATAGCAATCCGGAAGATGAATAATCCGCTCGGAATAAAACGGCTGCTGATCGAACGGCAGCACGATCCTGTCGGCGATGACATAGTCGATGAAATCGGCGCCGATTGTTCCTGGATAACCGAGATAGTTCACTTGGATCGGCGCGGGACGAAGCGCCAGAACGCCCGGACGGCCATCCAGAGTATGGCCGTTCAAGTCCACGGCGATGTCAATTTCTAGATCGCGTAGCAGCGAGGCGATATGGCCGTCGCTTTTCGTCCGCACGTCATGGAAGCGGTCGAAACCAGCGACGAGGCGGCGGCGTATCTCGCTGTCCCCGGCTTGATCGAGGGAAATCCCGGTCACCTCGAAACGCGTCCGGTCATGGCGCTCAAATAGTTCCGCCAGCAGAGACGCCATCGGATGTGGATGGAAATCGGCGGAAAGATAGCCGAGACGGATCTTGTCGTGGCGGAAGATGGTTCCTTTCCACAGGGGCGCCGGCGGAGCCGGTATCATGTGTCTGATGGAATTCTGCGCCGCCCGCAGATGCAGGGCGGCGTCATCCGAACACGAAAGCAATGTGAACGGGTTATATGGCTTGCCCTGGAGGATTTGAGCTTTGAGCTCGCCCATCATCTTGCGCGTTCGCGTCCAGTCGCAGACCGCGAGCGCGGCATCAAACATTCCCAATGCCGCATTGGGATGATCCGGCGCGATTGTCAACGCCTTTTCGTAAGCGGAAATGGCCTCCTCGTAACGCCTGGCCTCCTTAAGCGCATTGGCTCGTCCATAAAGAGCGTCGGCAAAATTCGGGTTGATCGCGAGCGCCGCGTCATACGCTGAAAGCGCGTCATCGTAGCGCTTGAGCTGCCGCAGCGCATGGCCGCGGTTATAATGAGCGCCCGCATGGCCGGGGTTCAACGCCAGCGCGTTGTCGTAGGACGCCAGCGCCGCTTCCGGCCGATTCAGCGCTACCAATGACGTGCCGCGATTATTGAGCGCGTCGGTATTGCCGGGCATGAGTTGCAGAAGCCGGTCGTAGCAAGTCAATGCTTCTTCGTGACGGCCAAGTTCAGCCAAGGCGTTGGCTCGGTTGAGTAGCGCGCCGGTTTCGTCCGGTCGAAGCGCCAGTGCGCGATCATAGCTAGCCAGCGCCTCCCGCGGCCGCTTAAGCGCGCGCAGCGCATTGCCGCGATTGTAATGGACGGCGGCATAGTCGGGCTGCATCGCAAGCACACGATCGTAGCAAGCGAGCGCTTCCTCTGGACGGTTTAGCGCCGTCAACGCCGCGCCGCGATTAGCAAGGGCCAGGATATCGTCAGGCTTGAGCGCCAGCGCCCGCTCATAGAAGGCAAGCCCCTCCTGATGGCGATCCAAGGAGCACAGAATATTACCATAATTGGTCAAAGCATCCGGCGTAGCGTCGGTCTTGAGTGCCGCGGCGATCAAACGCAGTGCCTCAGCGCTTTCCCCGTTCTGTTGTTTTAGCACTCCGAGCAGATGCAGCGCGTCGAAGTGATCGGCCTCGATCTTCAGAACCTCTGTGTAGAATCGTTCCGCTTCCGGCAGCCGGCCTTGCTGATGCGAATTTAGCGCACGGCCGAGTAGCTCTGCTACGGATTGCGTCATGGCTAGAGTTCCATCCTACGCAGCCGTAACGCGTTTCCCACTACGCTTACGGAGGACAGCGCCATGGCCGCCGCGGCGATGATCGGCGACAGCAACAGCCCGAAGGCAGGATACAATATGCCGGCTGCTATGGGCACGCCGGCGGCGTTGTAAGCGAAGGCAAAAAACAGATTTTGCCGAATGTTGTTCATGGTGGCGGCGGACAGCCGCCGCGCGCGGACAATGCCCATGAGATCGCCGCGCAGCAACGTGATGCCGGCGCTCTCGATCGCGACATCGGTACCGGTGCTCATGGCGATGCCAACATCGGCGGCGGCGAGCGCGGGCGCGTCGTTGACACCATCGCCTGCCATGGCAACGACGCGGCCTTCGCGCCGCAGCCGTTCGACGACCGCGCTTTTTTGCTCGGGAAGAACTTCGGCCTCGACCTCCGTAATGCCCAGCCGTCTCGCTACCGCTTGCGCCGTCGTTTTATTGTCCCCGGTCAGCATAACGACGCGAATTCCATCGCGGGTGAGCGCGGTCAGCGCTTCCAATGTTGTTGTCTTCACCGGGTCGGCAATGGCGAGGACGCCCGCGAGCTTGCCGTCGATGGCGAGGAAAATCGCGGTGGCGCCATCGCCGCGCAGCTTTTCCGCCTTGGCTTCCAATGCGCTGCTCGGGATATTGAGCTCGGCTAGAAATTTCGCGTTGCCGAGGACCATCCGGCGCTGTTCGACCATGCCGATGACGCCCTTGCCGGTCGGGGAATCAAAACCACGCACCGGCGCAAGCTCGATCTTGCGTTCGGCGGCGGCTTGAACAATTGCCGCGGCCAGCGGGTGTTCGCTGGACCGCTCGACACTGGCAGCAAGGCGCAGCACTTCGGCTTCATCAAATCCTTCGACGGGCATGATGGTGGTTAGTTTGGGCTTGCCCTCTGTCAACGTCCCGGTTTTGTCGATCACAAGGGTGTCGACTTTCTCCATCAGCTCCAGCGCTTCGGCATTCTTGATCAGGACGCCGGCCGCCGCGCCGCGTCCAATGCCGACCATGATCGACATCGGCGTGGCAAGGCCAAGCGCACAAGGGCAGGCGATGATCAACACGCTGACAGCGGCGACAAGCCCATAGGCGAAGCGCGGTTCGGGCCCAAATAGTGACCACGCAAAGAAAGCAACAACCGCGATGGCAATCACGGCCGGCACGAACCATCCGGCGACCTGATCGGCGAGACGCTGGATCGGCGCGCGGCTGCGTTGCGCCGCCGCCACCATTTGCACGATGCGGGCGAGCAAGGTGTCGCGGCCGACCTTTTCCGCGCGCATGACGAAGCTGCCGCTCTGGTTCAAGGTTCCGCCGATGACCTTGGCGCCGACTGTCTTGCTCACCGGCATGGACTCGCCCGTCACAAGGGATTCATCCAGCGTGGAACGGCCTTCAATGATCTCGCCATCAACCGGGACCTTTTCCCCTGGGCGCAGGCGCAGTCGGTCGCCGACCGCAATCATGTCGACTGCAATTTCCTCGTCGCTGCTGTCCGCCTTCGCTCGTCTCGCCGTCTTGGGCGCGAGATCGAGCAGCGCGCGGATGGCGCCGGAAGTTTGCTCACGCGCGCGCAACTCCAGCACCTGGCCGAGCAACACCAACACCGTGATGACAGCGGCAGCTTCGAAATAGACCGCGACCGCCCCGTCGTGGCCGCGGAAGGCTTGCGGAAACAGACCGGGCGTAAGCGTTGCGATCACGCTGTAGAGATAGGCGACGCCGGTTCCGAGCGCGATCAGGGTGAACATGTTGAGATTGCGCGTTCGCAGCGATTGCCAGCCGCGGACAAAGAACGGCCAGCCGGCCCACAGCACCACGGGCGTCGCCAAGGCAAATTGAATCCAGTTGGATGCCCTTTGCTCGATCCAGGCATGGGTGCCCATGAGATGGCCGCCCATCTCCAGAACTACCACTGGCAGTGAAAGCACGAGACCGATCCAGAACCGGCGTGTCATATCGACAAGTTCGGGATTGGGCTCGGCGTCGGCGCTTGCGAGCTCGGGTTCGAGCGCCATGCCGCAGATCGGGCAGGAGCCGGGGCCGGCTTGGCGGATCTGCGGATGCATCGGGCAGGTATAGATCGCGCCTTCCGCAACGGGCTGCGCCTGTATTTTGCCGCCGAGATATTTTTGCGGATCGGCAACGAACTTGCTGCGACAGCCAGCCGAGCAGAAGTAATACGGATGGCCTTGATGCTCCGCCCGATGGGCCGTCGCGTGGGGATCGACGGTCATGCCACATACG
>JAXDOR010000019.1:0-66807 GCA_034668825.1 Alphaproteobacteria bacterium
CATGCGCAAACTTGCCTTGATCCTGCCCCTGCTGGCGCTTCTCACCGCGTCCATCTGCTACGCCTATTATATTTGGGCAACAGACGAGGGGCCGCCGATGCCGGCCAGCGGTTATGTGGCCATGGGACTTGGCGTCCTATTTTCCCTCGTGGTCGGATGCGGGTTGATGGCGCTTGTGTTCTATAGTCACCGGCATGGATACGATGAGCGCGGCCAAGGCGGGAACAGCGGCGACTGACATGCGCCAGGCGTCAGGGAAATTGCCGCGCGTTCTGATATTCACCACCGCGGTCACCTGCGGCTTATTCCTGGCACTGGCGGTCCATATCGCTCTCGAGGGCGCGGGGGCCGGGCTCACGCGTATCTGGCGCGATCTATTTCCCACCAGCACGGCTCAGCTTGAATCGGCTTTGGCCTGGTGGGCTATTGGCGCTTCGGGCTGTCTCGGAGCCTGGGCGGCGATCCTGCTGCTGCGGCCATCCACCCGTTGGCCGGCGCACCGACTTTTGCGATTAAGCTTTGGCCTTGGCTTTTTTTGCCTGCTCGCCGCCGCCGGACACGCCGCTCCGGCCGGATCGATGGGAACGGCTTTAGCGGTGGCAGCAAATCTTGCGGCCATGGGCCTCGGGGCTTTCATGGCTTCCTGCACCGCCCATTTTGCACTGCCGCGCTAAGCTCGATTCGCAAGCCGGCAACGCAACAGCGCACGAGCTTGCGAAAGCTCGTGCGCTGGGCCTGCGATCAAGAACGAAAAATCAGCTGGCTGCTTTGCGGTTGATCTTAGCTTCCGCGAGCGTACTCAGCTTCTTGTCGGTGGCCTTCTCTTCGTCGAGATTCTTTTGCAGCAGGGCGGCGCAATCGTCGCGCCCAAGCTGCTGCGCCCATGCGACCAGCGTCCCATAGCGCGTGATCTCGTAATGCTCGACGGCCTGAGCGGCGGCGATAAGCGCTGCGTCCAGCACTTCCTTGTCATCGACCTCGCCGGCGATGTCTTCCGCTTCCTCGATGATTCCATCGATCGCGGGGCAGTCAACGCCTTTCGCCGCAACGCCGTGGAGTCTGAACACCTGGTCGAGACGCGCGATATGATTCTTGGTTTCGTCCAGATGCTTTTTAAAGCCCTGGCTCAACTCGCGGTTGGTCGCTTTTTCGATCATGTCAGGCAGCGCCTTAACGATCTGATTTTCGGCATAGTAGATGTCGCGCAGCGTGTGCACGAACAGGTCGTCCATCGTCTTGATATCTTTAGAGAACAGGCCCATGGCTGGTGATCCTTCCGTTGGCTCGATAAAGGCGTGCGCCTCCCCCACCCCTATTGAGTTGCAACTTACAAATCGGAATACGGTTCCTTGATCAGACTGCGTCCGGCGCCGGCCGCGCGCAGGAGGCGCCGAAATTCGCCGGAAAGCGGATGACAAACTCGGTGCCGGGGTCGAGCCGATTGATCGTCACCGTGCCGCCGAACTGCCGTGCGGTCGCCATGATGACCTTGAAGCCCAATGAACTCGGCCGGTTGATATCGACATGGCCCGGCATCCCGCGCCCGCGGTCGGCGACCCGGAGTTCGATGGCGCCGTCGTCGGCATGCTGTAGCCGGACCATGATCGGTCCGGGTTCTTCCTGCGGATAGGCGTGCTTGACGGCGTTGGTAATCAGCTCATGCGCGAGAACCGCAAGCGAGGTCGCCTGGCTGCCGGAGACCTCAAGCGACTCCGCAGCGCAAATAATCGTGGGCCGGCCGCTGCCGACATAAGCGCGCTCGCTTTCGCTGCAAATCATCTTCAAAAACCCGCCGAACTCCACCTCTCCGACGGTGTCGACGCTGTAAAGATGCCGATAGACGGCGCCCATCGCCAACACGCGTTCTTGCGCGCGCGCAAGCTGGTCGCGCACGGCGGGCTCTGTCGAATGCTTGCTTTGCAACACCAGCAGGCTCGACAAAATGTTCAAGCTGTTCATCACGCGATGCTGCAACTCGCGCAACAGAAAACCTTTTTGCTCCAGCAGCTGGTCCACTTTTTCCGACATGCTTGCCAGCGCCGTACTGAGCTGACCCAGCTCGGAGGATGAGCGCAACGAAGGAAACTGCGCACCGGCGTCGCCAGCCTCGCGCCGGCGCGCGGTCTCAACCATGGTCAGCACCGGACGGCGGATGAGGACATCGGCGGCATACCAGATACCGAGCACAGCCAAGCCGATGGCGATCAGGCCGAAGATGATGCTGCGCCACGCCGTCGCGCGCACGGCGGCGAGAGCGGTTTCGCGGTCGATGCCCACCGCGACAAATAAGCTGGCATGCGTCTCGCTGAGGGGCACAAATCCGACGATTTCCGCGTGGCTTTGCTCAACTTCGACAGTGAATGTATTCGCCGGAGTACTGCGCGCCCGCTCTAGCACTTGCTTACCAAGGAGGCTCGCTGCCGTCGCATCTTGCGTCGGAGTACTGAGCACCAGGGAACCTTCCCGGTCGAAGACTCTGATCCGGTGGGTGGACTGCCATGCCCTCGCAGCGAATTCCTCGGCTATTTTTTCCGGATTGAGGATAAGCACGACCACACCATCGACGCGCCCATCCGGACTCCGGTAGGGGACAGAGATGTGGATCGAGCGCTCCCCAGTGACACGGCCGACTGTCAGCGTGCCGACTGTGAGTCTGCCGGTCTGCAGCGGCTCATAGAAGTAGATGCGATCGTGCACGTCCAAGGTGGGCGGAATCGGAATCGTCGAGCAGTGAAATTTGGCGTCGCGATCGATGAATGCCGCCTCGCGGTAGTTGGGAAGGTCGGCGATGACGGATTTGAAATAGGCGGTGCATTCCTCCTCGCGGTCGGGCACCGCCGGATGCTTCACCAGCGTCAGCATGACATCACGGCTGCCTGCCATAAGCTGGTTCAGTTCGGCGGAAACCAGGCGCGCCGCCGCCAACGCTTCGCTCTCCGTCTCATGCTCCAGGAAATTACGCCACGCATAGGTGTTGTAGGCGGTCAACGCCAAGGGCGGAACGATCGCTATAGCAACCAGTACGGAGAGCCGGAAACGCAGGCTCATGATGGATAGTTGCCGTCACTCAAGCTTAACTCCGGCTGCTTCAATCACCTTCCGCCAACGCTCGACGTCCGCACGCATGAACGCCGAAGTGGCCTCCGGTGTTCCACCGATGGGCTCGGCGGAGAATTCGACGAAACGCCTCAATATGTCGGGGTCGCGTAGCGCTTCATTGATGTCGACGTTGATCTTGTCGACGATCTTGCGCGGCGTCTTCGCCGGCGCGACGACCGCGAACCAAGCCGACGAATCAAAGCCTGGCAGCGTCTCCGCGATTGTCGGTATGTCTGGCAGCGACGCCATGCGCTTGGGCGTGGCGACCGCCAAGAGCTTCAACTGGCCGCCCTTCACCAGCGCCAAAGAGACGCCGAGGTTGTCGAACATGGCATCAACGTTGCCGCCGACGAGATCCTGCAGTGCCGGTGCCGAGCCTTTATAGGGGATGTGCTGGAATTTCACCTTGGCCATCATCTGAAACATTTCAGAGGTCAGATGCGAGGTGGTGCCGTTACCTTGAGTGGCGTCGGTGACCCTGCCGGGATTTGCCGCTGCCGCGGCGATGAATTCGGGAACAGTCTTCGCAGTGACCTTCGGATTCACCACCAGCGAATTCGGCACCCGGCTGATGATGATAACCGGCTCGAACTGACCGGCATCGAAGCCAAGCTTCGGATAAAGGCTTTGGTTGATCACCAGCGGTGGCGGCGGCGCGGAAAGCAACGTGTAGCCATCCGGGTCGGAATGGGAGAAAGCCTCGGTGCCGATGTTGCCGGCGGCGCCCGGTCGGTTCTCAATGACGACTGGCTGCCCCCACTTGCGCGACAGCCATTCGCCGATGACCCGCGGCATGATGTCTGCGGTACCGCCGGCGGGGAACGGTACGATGATCTTGATGGCGCGGGTGGGATAATCCTGCGCCCGGGCCGGCAGCGCTGCAATCAGCGCGGATAAAGCCAGCCCGAGGCTAAGCGCGCAGCCAAAGCGCCGCGATTTTCTTTTCATGCAGATGCCCTTGTCCATCCTCGCCCCCCTGATTTTCCGAATTAGCCTAGTCCTTCCGCCGCCCGGGTTCCAGCGCGCGACCGGGCTCCGTCGGAGAGGATACAGACAGTTCGCGCCATTGCGCGGCTATCTGCCGCAACCATGCCCTATTTGTTCAACAGAAGCTTCGCTAGCGTCAAAAATTTGGAGTCCCTATGCGAAGCAACGTCGTTCGATTTTCTCTGGTGACACTGGCCTTGGCATTCACGGCGCTTTCTCCTTCCGCCTGGGCCGATCAAAATTCACGCACCGCGCTCGACGCTTTGATCGCTAGTTATGCCGCCAAGAATGGCGTTCCGGTGTCGCTTGTTCACCGCGTCATCGTCCGCGAGAGCCGCTATAATGCGCGCGTGATCGGTCGCGGCGGTGCCATGGGCCTCATGCAGATCAAGCACGCGACGGCGCGCGGGCTGGGCTACACTGGCCCGGCTTCCGGCCTCCTCGATCCCGAGACGAATCTGAATTACGCCGTTCAATATCTCGCAGGCGCCTACCGTGTTGCCGGCGGCAACGAAAATCGCGCCGTTTCCTATTTCGCGCGCGGCTATTATTACGCGGCAAAACAACAGGGGCTCACCGTCAAAAAGGTCGCCGCGGCTATGCCCATTGATTAGCCATTAGGCCTGGGCGCTAGCGGTGCGCCACTGTGATGTCGGGCCGGTCAAAGGTGACCGGCGAAGCCTCTCGTAAGACATAAGTTGTCCGGCTGAAGCAGAGCAGCACGGCGACGAACAACGCCGCGAATACCAATCCTGCAAGAATGTTCCATCGCTCATTGTGGTGCATGGGAACCCCGTCTCCCCGATTGATGCACGACAATGCAGAAGCAGCGCCCGTTGTTTCCAGGCGGCCGTCGTCGAGGTTAAGGGCCGGTAGTGAATTTAGAACAGCCGGCGGCACAACCAATTTGATACGTTCGCTAGAACTCCCGGCCGATCAGACGATCGAGAGAATAACGGCCGCTGCCGCCGAAAACCAAACCGATCAGCACCAGCGTCAGCAACAGGCCAACCTCGAATCCGTTAACGGTCCACAGCCAGCCTCTGGGAGCAAGGATGCCGCTGGTGATCACCGTGAGCTCGATGGCCAAGGCAAAAGCCACCGGACGGGTGAATAGTCCGAGCAGGAGCAGAAAGGCGCCGAAGAACTCAAGGCCGGCCACGGTCCATGCCCAGGCAAGCGGCGGCTGCACACCAAGCCGCAAGATATTTCCCGCGGCAATGCGGCTGGCGCCGCCGAGAAACAGCTTGTCGATGCCGATCGGCAGAAACAGCAATCCCACCAAGACGCGGATCAACGCGTAGCTCAGAGGAGCGGTGCGGCGATAAAAGGCCGCCAGCCCCGGTATTATCAGTTTGCTTTCGTCGATAGTGGCGGCGGTCTCGTCGATCATCTGATCCTCCTGCAATCCCGATACGTCAAAATTCCTTCCCGAGCCGCCGATCCAGCGAGTAATACCCGCCGCCACGGAAAATGAAGGCGATGCAGAGGCCGATAAGAAAGGCTGGATGATGCTCGGTGGCTCCTTGCATGAGCCATGACGCTCCCGGCCGCAGATGCGCCGAGGAAGCGATAACGAGCCATTCGAGCGCGAACAGCAAGGCCACCGGCCGGGTGAGCAGGCCAAGGGCAAGCATCGCCCCGCAGATCACTTCAAAGCTCCCGACCGAAGCGGGAGAAAGGCGGCCTAGATAGTCTCCCAACTCCGCGGTGGCCGCGCCGAAGAACAGCCTCTGCACACCGTGTAGCAGCAGCACTCCACCGGTGGAAAAGCGGATGAAGGCGTAAGCGAAGGGCTCGAACGGCCGATACCACACCAAGCTCGGCACATATTTTTGCATGGGCGGCTGTTGATCCATCCCTTACCCCTGACGGCTCTGGCAAGATGGCCTGTCAAACACCTGACTGATGCCAATAGTCCTCACCCCTGCGCCGGAGTGTCAATCCGCCGTCAGCGTGTTGCCTATGCGGTCGATTGGCGCGGGTGGACGTGATCCTTGAAGTCGGCGAAATTCTTCCAACCCGGGTCGACCGGTTCGCATCCGGGCTGCGGCGCGTAGGGCGAGGGCTCGACCAGCGCAAGTTTTGGAATATAGCGCGGACAATTAGGAAAGATCGCGTGCGCTTGCACGCGCACGATCATTTGCGCGCCGGCGGTCTCGCCCATCAGCGGATCGTCCCGGCTGATCGACGCCCTGCCCTCGACTCGCAATCGGCGCGGCTTTTCGTGCATATCGATGAACAACAAGCCAACATGCGGATTGACCAGGAGGTTGCCAAGGCTCTTGAACATGCCATTGCCATCATAGTCGGGAAAGGCAACTTCCGAGGGCCCGGTGACGCGGACGAAGCCGGGGCTGCCGCCCTTGAAGGAGCAGTCGGGATGACCTTCCGTGTCGGCGGTAGCGAGAAAGAAGTAGATGGTACTCTCAATGAAAGTCTTATCGTCGGAGGTGAATGCCGTGCGCGTGAGTTTCTCTTCCAGCCGGTCGGCAATGCGCCGGCTATCAAACTCGTCCTGCAGACGCCGGTTGCCTTCGTGATACATGATACTTTCAGTCATGCGCCCTCCAGCCATTAACCGCGAGCATATTACATCGCGTCAAGCGCGCGCATAAGATTGAACGAGGCGAAATAGGATGAGGCACTGACGGTATGCACGAACGTTTATCCCTTTCCCCGATCTTCTCCGGCACGAGACGCGGAAGAATGGCTGCCTGGACGCTCGCGACGGCGGCGATGCTGCTGGCATTGCTCGCGCCGGCGCTATGGAACGGTTTCCCCCTCATCTTCCCCGATACCGGCGGCTATCTTGCGCGGCCGTTTGACGGCACGCTGGAAATGGGACGCTCCGCTTTTTATGGCGTGTTTCTCGCGCTTGGACTTCCTTTGGACTTTTGGCCGGACGTGATCGCGCAGGCAGCCCTCACGGTTTGGATGATTGTGCTCACGTTGCGTGTGCATGGTCTCGGCGGAAGGCCGCTGCTCGCGCTGGGCGTCGTAGTCTTTCTCGCGATCGGAACTGCGCTGCCCTGGTACGTGGGGCAATTGATGCCCGACGTCTTTTTTCCTCTAGCAGCGCTTGCAATTTATCTGCTCGCCTTCCGCGCGCAGGAGCTGCGAAGCTTCGAGCGGGCGGGCCTTGCGGCCGTCATCGTTCTCACCATCCCAAGCCATATGGCTCTTCTCGCACTCTGCCTCGGGCTAATCATCGTCTTGCTGTTATTGCGGCGTGTTGCGCCGCTTGCGCGCCTGCTGGCGCTTCCGCCTCCACGGCTGATGGCAGCGGGCATGGCGGTGGCCGCGGGCATCGCCCTGTGTCCCCTCTCCAATCTCGCCGTCGCCGGAAAATTCGCGTTTACGCCCGGCGGAGAAAGCTTCCTGTTCGGACGGCTGCTCGAGGACGGTATCGTGCAACGCTATCTCAAGGAGCATTGCCCCGATCCGACGCTGAAGCTGTGCGCTTATGCCGACAAGCTTCCCAACGACGCTGACGATTGGCTATGGGCCAATGATACACTTTTTTACAAACTCGGCGGCTGGCAGGGCTTAGGCGAAGAAGAGCGCCGCATCATCGGTCGCACGCTCGTGTCTTATCCGGGCGAGCACATCGCGACCGCGATCCGCGCCGTGTTCTGGCAGTTGGTTCTATTCAGGACCGACGTCACCACCAATCCCTGGCACAACGCGCCGACGGTCTGGGTGTTCGAGCGGCTGACGCCGGACCTGCTGCCGCGATTCCGTGCGGCGCGCCAGCAGGCGGAGCCTTTTGATCTCACGCCGATTAATTTCCTGCATGTGCCGGTTGCGGCGCTGGCGATGGCAGGCCTCGCGGCAGCACTCGTGCTGCGCCGCCGCTTAAATATCTCACCGCCCGCAGCCGCGCTTTGCGCTGTCGTATTGACCGCCTTTGTCATCAACGCCGTGATTTGCGGGATATTCTCCCACCCAGGCGATCGCTATCAGAGCCGCTTGATACCGTTGGCGCCGCTGGCTTTGGTCATACTCGTGCTGGAGCGGCGGCGGGCGGGGCTGATGCTTCCCTCATAATTCCGCCGCAAGCGCGGTGCTACACCGCCGCTCAATCCAGCGGAAACATACGAAATCATGCGTCGCTTTTTGTGGATCGCCGCCGGCGCGGCACTCGTCGTCTTGGCCATCTTCGCCGACAAGGCGCAAGCGCAAGCGCAAAGCGACGACGGAAATACCCTGCGCATCGAATGGGAAGTCAAAAACCGGTTCCGGTTATTCCGCAACGAGGCGGATTTCCAGCGCCACGTTGCCGCCAATCGCGGCGACGGCATTTTAGCCGCCGAGGACCGCCTCGAAGGCGCAAGCGACGGCCGCGGCTGGGCCAAGGACATGGTCGATCACCTCTGCGTCGACGGCGCCGGGAAACTTACGGAATTTTGCGACCGCGATGGCGAGCGCGAAGTCTACCTGGCGCCGGTGGATCATCGCGTTGGGGCGACACTTGCGGGGCCTGTTCCAGCCGGCGCCACATGCGTCTGGAATTTCGACGACGGAAGCATTCCGCCGCAGCAAGCCTCGGTGAATTGCAATGAAGAGGTGCGGCTGCGGCTGCGCTACGGCAAGCCCACCATCGCCAGCGTCGGCGTCACAGCACCGGACGGCTCCATTCAGCAGGCGACGACTGAAATCCAGGTCCGCGATTTCTTGATCGCCGGTCTCGGCGATTCCATCGCCAGCGGCGAGGGTAATCCCGACCGAGCGGTTGCGCTCTCCGACACCGGCTTCTGCTTCCGGCGCTTCCTCGGCAGCACCAGCAGCGAATATTTCCGGCCCGGCCGCGCCGGCTATCGCGGCGACAGGACCTGCGGCGCGACGGCGACCGGCTCAGGAACGGGCGGCTCCAGCGCCGACGAGTGGCAGCGTCACAGCGCCCGCTGGCTGAGCGCACCCTGCCATCGCTCGCTCTACAGCTATCAAATGCGGGCCGCGCTGGCGCTGGCCGTCGAAAGCCCGCACCTGGCCGTGACTTACATCCCGCTCGCCTGCTCCGGCGCGACGATCGAGGCGGGGTTGCTCGGTCCGCAGCGCAGCCGCGAATGCACGCCGGCGACACGCATAGGTTCATGCGCCGCGACGGTGCCCGGGCAATTGGCTCAGCTTCAGGAACTCCTGACGCTGGCGCATCGCCATCAGCCGGATCGCGGCCTCGATCTTATGTTGCTGACAGCGGGCGCCAACGACATCCGGTTTTCCGGCCTCGTCGCCAATGTCATCATTGAGGAGGGAACGGAACGGTTGCTGTTCGGCCAAGGCGGGCTTCTGGCCAATGCGGAAGACGCCGGAAAAATTCTCGATACCCAGTTGCCGGCGGGCTTCGCCAAGCTGCGCACCGCGCTAAAGCCCGTGATCGGAGGCAATCTTTCTCGCGTGGTCTACGTCTCCTATGGTCATCCCGCGTTGTCGGCCGAAGACACGCCCTGCCCCGGCGGCCGCGACGGCTTCGATGTGCATCCAGCCTTCTCCGCCGAGAGCACGCGGCTACGCCGGGTCGCGGATTTCGTCTCGGAGAAATTTCTGCCGAGGATCAAAGCGCTGGTAACCTGTGAAGCCGGCACGATCTGCCGCGATCCGGCAACTGAAAAGATGACTTTCGTTGACGCGCATCAGGCCGAATTCGCCCGCCATGGCTTCTGCGCGCGCGCGGACAGCGATCCGGTGTTCGACCGCGAGTGCTTCTCGGCGGCGGGCGAAAGCTTCGAAACCAATCTGGTCGAGGCCGCCAACGGGCCTCTGGCCTGTACCCTGAAGCCCAGCGACTTCCGCCCCTATGCGCCGCGGGCGCGCTGGGTGAGGACGGCAAATGACAGCTATTTCACCGCCATGACCTATCCCGAAGGGGTGCCCACGGTGCTGCAGCCGGCCGACATCCACGATGCGACTTGGGGGGCGCTGAGTGCCGTCTATGGCGGCGCGATCCATCCGACCGCTGAAGGCCATGCCGCGATGGCCGAAGCCGCGCTTCCCGCCGTGCGAAAAGTTCTTGGTCTACCGCAAGCCGCGGTGACCGCTGCGCCGCTGCCCTTGCCGGAAGCGCCCGCGGATAACTAATGCTGAATGGCTATTAGGGCCGTTACTGCTTTTCGATCTTCGCGATGTCGATGACGCGGCCCCATTTCGCCGTCTCTTTCTTGACGAACTGCGCGAACTCGTCCGGTGACGCGACAAACGGCTCGATCGTCTGCGCCGTGAGGCCTCGCCGTTTGTCCTCTTTGTTCCAGATCTCGCTGATGGCGCGCGCAAGCCGATCGACGATAGGACGCGGCGTGTTCGCCGGCGCCCAGATGCCAAACCACGCACCGAGATCATAGTCAGGAACACCTGCCTCCCGCATCCCAGGCAGATCGGGACGCAAGGTCGAACGTTCAGCCGTGGTCACCGCCAGCACGCGCAGGCGCCCGCTTGCTTCCTGCTGGGTCAACACGCCGAGGTCATAGACGATCAGATCGATCTCGCCGCGCAACAGATCATTCAACGCATCGCCGGCACTCTTGTAAGGCACGGCGAGCGGCGAGACTCCGGCGATATTCTTGTACAGTTCGGTCGCGGTCAGCGCGAAGGCGTTGGCGTAGCCGTAGGTCGCCTTGTCGCCCTTCGCCTTCAGGAACGCCGTGAGCTGAGCCATCGAGGTTATGGGCGACTGCGGACCTACCGCAAAACCGAAGCCGATATTTCCAGCGGGCGCGACCGCGACGAAGTCCTTCACCGGATCGAAGGGCAGTGTCTTGAAGAGATGAATATTGGTGGCGATGGCCGTGTGGCCGGAGAACATCAGCGTATAACCATCCGGCTCGGCACGCGCGACCGCGGCAGCGCCGATATTGGTGAATGCTCCGGGCTTGTTTTCCACGATCACCGGCTTGCCGAGCGTTTCCTCAAGGTGCTTGGCGAAAATGCGGGAAGCAACATCCGCCCCTGCCCCGGCGGCATAACCGTTCACCAATCGAATCTCGTGCGTGGGATAATCCTGGGCCTGCAAGCCTGAGGCCGTCATCGTAAGCGCGCAGGTTAACAGCCATGCGCCTTGAGAGTTGTTGTTCATTGTGCCCTCATTTCACGCCGAGCTTCTTCTGCAGGCTGGTCGATGACGTCGTGTATTGGAAGGTGAGCTTCTTATCCGGATAAACATAATGGTACGCCTGCTGCGCCATCAGCGCCGCTTCATGAAAGCCCGACAGGATCAGCTTAAGCTTGCCCGGATAAGCATTGATGTCGCCGATGGCGAAGATACCCGGCACGTTGGTTTCGAACTTTTCCGTGTCCACCGGGATCAACTCGTTCTCATCGAGCGCGATGCCCCAATTGGCGACCGGGCCGAGCTTCATCGTCAGCCCGAAGAACGGCAAGACGGCTTCGCAAGGCACGGAAAACACCGAACCGTCGTTGGCTTTGCACAAGGCGGAGACGACTTGGCCGTCGGCGCCTTCCAGCGCAGTGACCTGGCCGAGGACGAAATCCATTTTTCCAGCAGCCGCCAGCGCATGCATTTTGTTGACGCTGTCGGGTGCGGCGCGGAAGGCGTCGCGCCGGTGCAGCAGCGTGACGTGCTGCGCCACCGGCACGAGATTGAGCGTCCAATCAAGGGCTGAATCTCCGCCGCCGATAATCAGGATACGCTTGCCGCGAAACTGATCCATCTTGCGCACGGCGTAGAACACCGACTTGTCTTCGTAGGCTTCGATGCCCGGGATCGGCGGACGCTTGGGCTGGAACGATCCGCCGCCGGCGGCGATCACCACCACCTTGCATTCGAACTCTTTGCCCTGGTCGGTTCTCACGCAGAACAGCGGATCGCCGATCTTCTCGATTGTCTCGACCATCTCGCTGAGATGAAACACCGCGCCGAACGGCTTGATCTGCGCCATCAGCGCATCTACCAGCCCCTGGCCGGTGACGAAGGGAACAGCCGGAATGTCGTAGATCGGCTTCTCCGGATAGAGCTCGGCACATTGCCCGCCGGCCTTGTCGAGGATGTCGACGAGATGCGCCTTCATGTCGAGCAGGCCGAGCTCAAATACCGCGAAAAGTCCGACCGGACCCGCGCCGATAATGAGAATGTCGGTCTTGATTGCTTCGTTCATCCGGCAAGTGGCTCGCACCTCGGCGCTACGGCGTCAAGCTTGCCGCTCCGGCGTGGTCACCACCAGACCATCGAGCGCCTCGGTCACCTTGATTTGGCAAGAAAGGCGCGAATTCGGTCGCACGTCGAAGGCGAAGTCGAGCATGTCTTCTTCCATCGGCGCCGGCTCGCCGGTGCGCTCGCGCCAAGCCTCATCCACGTAGACATGACAGGTGGAGCAGGCACAGGCGCCGCCGCATTCCGCCTCGATACCCGGAATGCTGTTCTTGACCGCCGTTTCCATCACCGTCGCGCCCACGTCGGCGTCGGCGGTGCGGGGTGTGCCGGCGGAATCGATATACGTGATTTTCGGCATGCGATGTGAGGCGGGCTGGCCGAGCGGCGGCTGGGCGCCTTCTATAGAGACTCGCACCCGGTCACGCCAGAGCACCGGCGCGCCTGCCGGAATTGTCGGCTCCAGCGGTAGAAATCAGTGGGCGCGCAGCAGATCGGTAATAACCAGCCGCGCTTCGTTGATGGAAAGGGCCAAGCGGTCGATGGCGCCCTGCAACTCGGCACCGTTCTCCGTAGCGGCGAGTTCCACCGCTTCGGCTTCCCGCGCCACACGCCAGGCGCCGATGCCGCGCGATGAACCCTTGATCGTGTGCGCGCTGGCGGCGATCACGGCTGGGATCGTTTGCCGCATCCGCGCCAGGAGCATGGTGGCTTGCCGGTCGTAGAGCTGCAAAACTTCGCGCTCAAGGAGCGGGTCACCGAGTGTCATGCGGGCGAGATGATTGACGTCGATGGGCTGATCGAGCGGCGCCAAAGGCGGCGCGGCAATCTCGCTGAGGAATCGCGTCGAGAACTCGATCATTCCAGCCTCCCAGGGCTCTGTGTCCCCTTAGAAGTCGAATGTGACCAGCGGGCGACAAAACTGGGTAAATGGACAGCCGTAATGACTGCCTTACTCTAAGCAACCACGTTTATGGTTAACGATTGCTTTAGCGGCGTCCTTCGGGAGCGAGCCAGCAGCATGCCGGCCGGAGATTGGAGCGGTCTGGCAGATAGGCCGGCCGCCAACCCGGGCCCCGGGAAAGGTCCCGTCGTCGTAATCCGGCGATGGTCTGGGAGGGCTATGGACGCGCCTCTTTGCGAGCACTCGGTCTGCGTTAACGATGATTAAAGAGACCTTAATTGCCCCCGGTTTCCTTTGGTTCCCCAAGCCGATAGGATGGCTGGAGGGTAGCCGGCGTCTTGCCCGCGTAAGCCCGACCGAAGGGTTACAATCACGTGCTCGCGGCGGGCTCGGCTTGTCGGCCCGCTGTCTAGTCCCAAGTAAAAGGCGACGATCCCCATGGCTAACAATCCCACGAAGTTGAAGGACCCTACGGAAGCGGCCTTGTCCGCCATCCAAGAGGCCCTCAGCGTCCAGGACCGGACACCCGCCGCCAATGGGCGTTCGGCCTCGCCAACCAACGGCGACGCGGAGATTACCTCCCTGGAAGCCCAGCGCCGTGGATCGCGGAACGGGAATGGGCCCACTGTCACCTCGCCTGCCGATGAGGACCTGTTTCTTGATGAGACCGCACGGCCTACCCCGCGAGCCGAGGAACTGCCGCCCAGCCGCCGCGCCGCCAATGACGACCGCCAGTCGATCGGCCAAATCTTGCAAGCCGTGCAGCGCCGGCCGTCGCGCACCTCTTACGCCGTCGCGACCATGTTCACCGCCGGCTGGCTGCTCGCCAGTATCGCGTTGGGATGGCTCTACTTGCCGGAGTTCCAGGTTACATTGAGCCAGGGACAGATCTCCGTGCCGGTTCTCCTTGGGCTCGGCGCGTTGATTTTTGTTCCCATCATTTTCTTCTATGCCCTCGCCCACATGGCGTGGCGGTCGCAGGAACTGCGGCTGGTCGCGCAATCAATGGCGGAAGTGGCCATGCGGCTCGCAGAACCCGAGAGCGTCGCCCGCGACTCTATCGTGTCCGTCGGGCAGGCAATCCGCCGCGAGGTCGCGGCGATGGGTGACGGCGTGGAGCGTGCTTTGGCGCGCGCCGCCGAACTCGAATCGCTGGTGCATAACGAGGTTTCCGCCCTCGAGCGCGCCTATAACGACAACGAAATTCGTATCCGCGGCCTGCTGCAGGATCTCGCCGCCCAGCGAGACACCCTCGTCGCCCAGGCGGAACAGGTCCGCAACGCCATCACCAGCGTGCATCTCGACCTGAGCCATGACATCACCGCGGTCAGCGACCTCGTCGCTGAGAAAGTCAGCGAGACCGCGCAGCGGATCACCCGGACGCTGGCCGATAAAGGCGAGCATATAACGCTCGCGCTTGGACACGCCGGCGACAGCATGATCTCGGCGCTCACCGAGCGCGGCGGCGATCTGCTTGAGCGGCTGGAACATACCAGCGAGGAAACCACTCGCGCCATCACCAGCGCCAGCGAGCGGTTGACCACCAGTCTCAACTTCAAAACCGATCACATTCACGAGGAATTCGCCGGACTGGCGACAAATCTAACGCAGATGGTGTCGACACAGATGAGCGGCGTGGCTAAGGACTTCGAGCAGCGCTCGGCGGCTGTGGTCGAGGGGATGGAAGAGCGCACCAAGCAGATGTCCGGGACCATCATCGATAGTACTTCCCGCATCGCCGAAATCATCGCCAACCGTGTGGAAGAGGTGAACAGTACGCTGAAGACGACCGGCGACTCCCTCGTTCTTGATCTCAGTCTGCGCGGCGGCGACGTCGTAGCCAACCTTGAACAAACCGGCGCACGCATCGCCGATACCATCGTGGCGCAGAGCGGCAAGGTCACCGAGAGCTTCAGCAACAGCGCGGAAAATTTCGCGCAGGTCATCGAGGCCAAGGGCGACACCGTGAAGAACATGCTCGCGGCGCGGCTTCTCGCGTTGGAGGAAATGTTCACCCATGGCGGCTCGGAACTCGGCGAGAAGATCACCCGCGACAGCACTATGCTGGGTAATCTCATCACCCGGCATCTCACCGAATTCGACCGCACGGTAAAAACCTACGGCGGCGAGCTGGTGGAGCGGCTCGGCGGCCGCACCCAGGAAGTCGCGGACGCGATGCGCACCTACATCGATAGCTTCGACAGCCGTGTCAATGCCAAGACCGGCGAAGTGAGCAGCACGCTCGACCAACGGCTGGTGCGCTTCCAGGAGGCGCTGGACGGTCGGACCCAGACACTCAATGACGCACTCAACACGCGGGTTATGGAAATCGCGACCACACTTGCCGATGGCGGCAAGGAAGTTGTAGCGGCCCTGGATAAACGCATCAACCAGGTCACCGACACCATCAACAACCGCGGCACCAACCTCGCCGAGACCATCGCCTCCAAAATCGAGGATATCGACCGCGCACTCGGCGGCCGGGCCGCGGAGATCACCGACAATCTCGACAGCCGCATCGGCCGCATCCAGGAACTCAGCACCGCCCTCAAGGTCAATGCCAGCGACGCCGAACGAACGCTGACGGAGCTGTCCTCCAACGTCACCGGGGTCATTAAGCAGAGTGCCGGCGATGCCGAACGGACGCTGACCGAACTCTCCGCCAATGTCACCGACGTGATCAAGCAGAACGCCGGCGACGTCGAGCGCTCGCTGCTCGGCGTCAGCGCCGAAGTTGCCCGCAACTTCGTCGACAAGGCGGATGAAATTTCATCCGCCGTCAGCGAGCGGTCGGCGGAGATGGCCCTCATTCTCGACCGCAACAGCAGCAGCCTGCTTTCGGCGCTTACCGACAAGAGCCAGGAATTCGCCAGCCAAGTCGGCCGCGCCACAGAGCATGCGTTGAAGGAGATCGAGTCGAAGGGCTTCGTCTTCACCAAAGCGATGATGGACAACAGCAACGAAATCGCGCGCAATATCAATCAAGCCAGCGCTACGGCGACGACCAACGTCACCCGTAGCTTGCAAGAGCTGCAAGACGCCACCCACTCGGCGATCGAGCAGTCGAAGAAAACCGCGGCGGCGACTGTCTCCGAGATGCTGGAGACGCATGGAATGTTGCGAAGCGACACCACCGCGCTATTCGAGCGCCTGCGGGAAGCCAATATTCTGCTGCAGGAAGTATTGAGCGGCGCCCACGAGAACATGAGCTCGCTCGAACATACCATGGTGACCCGCGTCTCTGAGTTCGTTTCCACCATGAACGAGCTCACGGAGCGCAGCGGCACGGCCGGCAATCAGGTGGAAGAGCATATCGGAAAGTTCCACAACGTGACGACGAGGGTGCTCGGCGATCTGGCTCAATTTGCCTCGCAGTTTGAATCGCATGGCCGCGGGCTTGCCGAGGCGGTCGACTTGATCGATCGCAGCAATCGGCGGACCGAAGACGCGCTCGGTGAGCGCCGGGTTTCCCTCGACTCCCTGGTGTCGACGCTCGACACTCGGACCGAAGACCTTGAGCAACGGCTCAAACGCTTCTCCGGCCTGCTCGACGAGTCGCTCGATGCCGCGGCGAACCGCGCCCGCGACATCGCCCGCGTCGTCTCCGAGGCAAGCACCGGAGGAGCGCAAGCGATCTCCGAACAGTTCGAACTCGTGCGGTCCGGCGCCGAGGAAGAACGTAAGCATACCATCGAGACGATGCGCGGCATCTACGAAGAGGTTTCCGGCGATACCCACACGATATTCCGCCAGGCGACCGAACGTTTCAATGAGATCGTCCACGGCATGAAGCACATGGCCGCGGAAATGCAGCGCGAGCTTGAGACGACGCGTGGCGAACTGCGCCGTGGTATCCTCGAATTGCCGCAGGAAGCCGCGGAAAGCACCGCGCAGATGCGCCGGGTCATCGTCGATCAGATCGAAGCGCTGGCTGAGCTCAACCGTATTGTCGCGCGCCACGGCCGCGGCCTGGACGCTGCTGAGCCCAGCCGCCGCAACACCGCTCCGCGCGAGGAGAGCATCCTCTCCAACGCGGGCGGGCGCAGCGAAACGAGCCGCATCAGCACAGGCGGGGACAATTCGGGTATCGTTTCCGGGTCCGCGCGCCGTGCGGAAGCCCCGGCGCTCAGTCCTGCCGGCGCCAATGGACGCAGCGGCTGGCTGACCGATCTGCTCAGCCGCGCCTCGCGGCCCGAGGGGGATATGGGGCCGGAACTGCCGCGCGAGCCGATGCGCGATCTGCCGCGCGAAACGCCGCGGGAGACCTCCCGTGGCGACGAGCGAACGGCGCGTCATTCTATCGAGTCGCTCGACTCGTTGTCGGTCGACATCGCGCGCATGATCGACCACGACGCCGCTTCTGAACTTTGGGACAAATATAAGCGCGGCGAGCGCAACGTGTTCACGCGGCGGCTCTATACGCTGCAGGGGCAGAAGGCATTCGATGAAATTCGCCGGAAGTATCGCTCCGATCGCGAGTTCAAGCAGACGGTCGATCGTTACATCGCCGAGTTCGAGCGGCTGCTGGAGGAAGTCTCACGCGACGACCGCGGGCAGATCGTGGCGCGAACCTATCTCACCTCGGAGACGGGCAAGGTCTATACCATGCTCGCCCATGCCGCCGGCCGCTTCGAGTAAGGATTAGCGGGACGTAGCGGCCGGGGCCGGCCTCGCCGGCCTGGCGGGAGCGGGGGGCGCCGGGGTCGACTCCGGCGTTGTGGTGGCGCTGCTGCCGCCGCCGCCAAAGATGATGCGCGAGGGATTGGCATCGAAGTTTTTGACCGCACGACTGATATCGCCCAGCGTCCGCCGCCCTTCAACAAGCAATGCATCGAGTTCGCGCACCGTGCGCTTGTCGACATCTTCCGCAAGCACGCGGAATGAGCGCGCCATATTCTTGATCTCGGCGATTGTACTCTGTGTTTCGGGACCCGTGAGCTTATCCAGCCCCGCAAGGACGCTGTCAAAGCGATCGGATTTCTGCGCCAGCGAGGCGGTGAAGTTCTCGATATTGTGCACGGTGGCACGCAAACTGGTGTCGCTTTCGGCGAGGAAGGTGTCGATCCGTTGCACAACGCTGTCGATATGCCCCATCGTATCGCGGGCGCTCTGGGCGAGATCCTGTCCCGCGCCTGGCTCCGCATAGAGCGTCGGCAATTCGTTGTTGACACCTTCGAGCACGGGCGCCGTTTGCGCGCCACCCTTGAGGGCTACCGAAGCGGCGCCGGTCAGACCCTGATACTCCAGGGTGACCTTGGTATCGGCCCGCACGGGGGTTTGCCTCTCCACCGTCAACGTGGCGACCACCTTGTGCGGATCGTCGACATCGAGCTTAAGGTTCGTCACCTCGCCGTATTTAATGCCGTTGAAAAGCACGGAGCTGCCGCGCCGCAGGCCCGAGACCGACCCATCGAAGACCGCGCGATAGACGGCGTGATCGCGACTGGCCCCGGTTCGAGAGAACCAATAAACAAAGGCGCACGCAGCGGCGATCACCGCGAGCGTGAACACTCCGACGAGAACATAGTTCGCTTTGGTTTCCATCAGCTCTACTCTACCACAGTGTCAAACAGTCATCACGCGCGCACGCTTGCCGTGAAAATAAGCCTTCACCCACGGATGTTCGCTCGCGAGCAGCGTCGAGATCGGGCCGGTCACCACGACTTTTCCACTCGCGAGTGCCCCGATCCGATCGCACACGGTATGAAGGCTATCGAGATCGTGGGTCACCATGAATACCGTCAGGCCCAACGTGCGTTGTAACGTGCGGATGAGGTCATCGAACTCGCCCGCGCCTATCGGATCGAGCCCGGAGGTGGGCTCGTCGAGGAAAACGATGTCGGGATCAAGAGCGAGCGCGCGGGCAAGCGCAACGCGCTTGATCATGCCGCCAGACAGTTGCGACGGATATTTGTCGCCCACGTCTGGTTTCAATCCCACCATCTCGAGCTTAGCCATCGCCACTTCATCGAGCAGCCGCTCGCTCAGATCGAGATACTCCCGCATCGGGAATTGAACGTTCTGGCGCACGGTAAGCGACGAGAACAGCGCGCCCTGCTGGAACAGGATGCCCCAGCGCCGGTCCACTGAAAGGCGCTCCTCCTCGCTTGCTTGGGCCATATCGACGCCGAACACTTCGATGCTGCCTTGGTGGATAGGCACAAGGCCGATGATGGTGCGGAACAACACCGACTTGCCGGCACCGGAGGCGCCGACAAAGCCGAGGATCTCGCCGCGATAGACATCCAGCGATAAATGATCGAGCACCGTGGTCTTGCCGAAGCGGACGACAAGATCGCGTACCTTGATGATCTTCTCTTTGGCTTCCTGTGCCATGCTCACACGTCAATCGCTGCGAAGAACATGGCGAAGACGCCGTCAAGAACGATAACCAGGAAGATCGACTTCACCACCGACGAGGTGGTCTTCTCGCCGAGCGACTCGGCGCTGCCTTCGACATGCAGGCCCTCAAGACAAGACACCACCCCGATGACCAGCGCCATGAATGGCGCCTTGATCATACCGACGGCAAAAGTATTGCCTGAGATCGCCTCATCGAGACGCGCCATAAAAACTTCCGGGCTGATCCCGCCATAGATCCAGGAGACGAGGCCGCCGCCATAGAGCGCCGCCATTGAACCAAGAAAAGTGAGGATCGGCAGACCGATCAACAGAGCCACAATGCGCGGCAGGACCAGAACCTCAACCGGATCGAAGCCCATGGTGCGCAACGCATCCATCTCCTCGCGCATTTTCATGGAGCCGAGCTCGGCGGTATAGGCGCTGCCCGAGCGGCCGGCCACCATGATCGAGACGATAAGCACGCCGACTTCGCGCAGCACCAGGATGCCGACCATGTCGACGACAAACACGTCGGCGCCGAATTTCCGAAAATGGAAGGTGCCCTGCTGGGCCAGGATGGCGCCGATCAGGAAGGTAATGAGGAGGATAATCGGCACCGCCCGCCAGCCGACCCGCTCGAGATGATGGACTACTGAGGTGATACGGAAGCTGCGCGGATGCCTGATCACGCGGCCGGCCGCCACGATCACCGCGCCCAACATCCCCACGATGGCCGTGAGATCTTGGCCGGCTTGGACCATGCTGCGCCCGACCATCGCAACCCCGGCGATGATGGCGTTTTCATTGGCGGGTGGCGGCGGCGGCGCCCGGTTAGCGCCGCGTACCTCTTTCATCAAATCCTTGTAGCGCTCGGACAGGTTCACCACACGCGGCGCGCTCTTATCGGTGCTCCGCGCGCGCACCAAACGTTCAAGCAGCCATGCCCCGTAGGTATCGAGCTGCTCAATACCGCCCATATCGATGTCGACGCTGGTGACCTTCAGAGACTCCTGTGTCACCGCCTCAACCAATGGTTCCAGGGTGTGCGCGGAATCCGAGGTCCAACGGCCGGCGGCGGCGAGTTCCAGGCGGTCGCCGCGGATCGTGCTCGTTAACAGGGGCTCGGCGTTCACCATGTACTCCATCCGGCACGGAACCCCGCGCTCGGCATTTTTACTACGTCAACCAAATCCCGACTTTGTCGTGGTGGTGTGACGCGCCTCCGCCGCCTTAGCCGCAGCTCCATGTTAACCACGCGCGTTCTCGGAGGCTACCAAAGTCGCTAAATATCTTTGTTTGCTAAGGAATATGGTTAATGTCGGGCCATGACCCTCACCCTTACGGTACGGATTGAGCGCTGGCCGATTTTGGGCTCTTTTGCCATCAGTAGAGGGGCCAAAATCGAGGCCGTGGTCGTGCTCGCCGAGCTTACCGACGGCCAGGCCAGAGGCCGAGGCGAATGCGTCCCCTACGCGCGCTATGGTGAAACCGTCGAACGCGTTGCCGCCGCTATTGCCGCGATGCGCGATCCGATCGCCAACGGCCTCGACCGGGCGGGGTTGCAGCGCGCCTTGCCCGCGGGTGCGGCGCGCAACGCGCTGGATTGCTCCTTTTGGGACCTCGAGGCCAAGCGCAGCGGCAAGCCGGTGTACGAACTGGCCGGTCTCGCCCCTCCCCGGCCCCTGGTCACCGCCTTTACCATTTCGCTCGGTACCCCTGAAAGCATGGCAGCAGCCGCGGAAAAGGCTGCCGCGCGCCCGCTGCTCAAGGTCAAGCTCGGCGGCGACAGCGATTTAGCCTGTATCGCCGCGGTGCGCCGCGCGGCGCCGGAAGCCGAACTCATCGTCGACGCCAACGAGGCCTGGACCGCGGATAACCTTGCGGAGAATCTCGCGGCCTGTGCCGACGCCGGGGTGACTTTGGTCGAGCAGCCGCTGCCTGCCGGAGGCGACGACCCGCTCGCAGCGATCCCGCGTCCAATTCCCGTATGCGCCGACGAAAGTGTTCATGATCGCGCATCGCTCGGAGCGCTGATGGGGAAATACGACGCCGTGAACCTCAAGCTGGATAAGGCCGGCGGATTGACCGAGGCGTTGGCGCTCTCTGACGAGGCGCGACGGCGAGGCCTTGCCGTCATGGCCGGATGCATGGTTTCGACCTCGCTGGCCATGGCGCCGGCGATGTTGCTGGCGCAAGAGGCCCGCATCGTGGACCTCGATGGTCCTCTCTTGCTGGAAAAGGACCGGCCCGAGGGCCTGCACTACGACGGCAGCCTCGTGCATCCTCCCGAGCGCAAGCTATGGGGATGAGCAGGCCCGGATGAAGTTGCCTAGCGGGGTCGAATCGACGAACCATTCGCTACGCGATTAGTTGGAGGAAGATTCCGGGATGATTGACCATTTTAGCGATCGCGCGACCGGATCGATCATAATAGCCCGTCTATCCGGACTTCGCGATTAGAGCATGTCCAACGATCCCACTTCGCCGCTGACATCGTCATACGCATCCCTGTCCGAAGCGGACTATGACGCGCTTTGCGCGGCGCTCTCGGAAACCGCGCGGGGACGCCGCTTCCTTGCCGAATATCTACGTCGCAACCATCCCACCGACACGCAATCGGCTCTGGCGGCGATCCAGCGCATGGAGCAGACGATCAGCGGCGAGCGCGCGGCGCAATCTTTCGATCGCTTTCGTTTCGATGTCGTCGAGATGGCGGAAGCCATCGCGCGCACCAAGGCTGAGATCGCGGCAATTAAGCCCGATATGGAGCGTTACGGAAAGATCGAGGCCGCGACTGAGGAACTGGACTCGATCGTTCACATGACCGAGACGGCGACCTCGCGCATTCTCGCCGCGGCCGAGCAAATACAGGAGGTCGCTTGGGCTCTCCGCGAGCAAGGCGTCGATAATAACTTGTGCGACCAGCTTGACGCGCAGACGACCGAGATTTTCACCGCTTGCTCATTCCAGGACCTGACCGGCCAGCGTACCCGCAAGGTGATCCAGGTGCTGAGTTACCTGGAAGATCGCATCAACGCGATGATTGCCATTTGGGGCGATCAGACTCCGCAGCCTACGACAGCCAAAGCGGAGAAAGCGCCCGAGGACCCGTTGATCAACGGTCCCCCGCCGCCGGGGGACGGGCTTCAACAGGCCGACGTGGACATGATGATGGAAACGCCGGACCGTCAGGTCGAAGACCGGCGGGATGCCTCGATCGAAGATATTGGCCGGTCCATGCTGGCTCTGGAACCGATCGGGGCGGCGCTTCCCGATGCGAGCGTTTCGGCGTTGAAGCCAGCGGAGGAAGCGGACCCGGCGGATTTCCTGCTGGAGCCAGCAGCCAATGGAAATTCGTCGGAAAAGCAGGCGCCGCCCGCAACGGAAGCCACATCAATCGCCCAACTGGTCCGTCTGCTTCCTGCAACGTCGTTGGAAAGTGCAGCTGGTGCGGAACCTACATGTGGTGATGCGGAAATTCTCGCGAGGCCCTTCCCTGTTTCTCCACCGAAGCCGGCGATGGCGGTACAGAATGATTTGCTCGCCCCACTTCGCGCGCTGAGCGACGAAGAAAAGATCGCGCTGTTTAGCTGAGCTCGGTCCCGCGACGCCAACGCGTTTCCGATCAGAGCAGCCTGTGAGCCGAGACGCCCCAAGCTATCTCGTCGTCATCGACCGCACCGACAATAGCTTCCGCACAAGGATGCTGGCGCCGTCAGCAGCAGCGGCCTATTGTCAATTCGAATTGATTGACGCGGAGTACAACGGCGGTCCGGCCCGAGATACGACCCAATAGGAGGGTTATCATGGTGCGAAGAATCACATTTTCGCTCTTGCTCGCTCTAATGGTTTGCGAGGCTGCGGGGGCCGGAAGCCGCGATGCGGGCGCCCAAGATAGGTTGCCAGTTCACTTGGCAGCGTTGGCGCCCCCCAGATCGGAGGACGTTCCAAACTTCCATCAAGTGACTACAAACCTTTACCGTAGTGGTCAGCCGGGCGAAACCGGTTTCCGCCTGCTTGCGGAGCAGTACGGCATACGCACAGTGATCAGCTTGAGAACGATAGGCCAAGACGAGCCTCTCACGCTTGGACTTGGTTTACGTCTTCTGCGGTTTCCGCTGCATGCGGCAACGATTGAGCGAGATCGAAAGAATATAATTGCTGCGCTTCGGGCCCTTCGTACAGCGACCAAACAAGCACCAACATTACTGCACTGCGAGCATGGCTCCGACCGCACTGGATTGATCACCGCGCTTTATCGCATCCTCTATCAAAATTGGAGCAAGGCAGCCGCATTGCAAGAGATGCAAGGCAAGGCTTACGGATTTCATACGATTTGGGGAAACATCCCGCGCTTTGTTCAGGAGCTGGACGTTGCCCAGTTCCGGCGTGAGGTAGGCATGTCCTGAACCGGCGACAACAATGAGCCAAAATTTAAGTTCTCCTCCAGAGCCGGGGCGTTTCCGGGGACTGCACTACGTGCGCTACGGCCGCGGAAGGCCAGTAATCGTCCTACACGGGTTCGGACAAACCTCTTACTCGTGGCGGCACCTGGTTTCCCAAACACCGGAGGAATTAGCGTTCTACGCCTTCGATTTGCGCGGCTGGGGGAATTCCGACAAGCCGCGCGATGAACACTACGCTTTGCGCGACCAGGCCGGCGATATTTGCGCCTTTGTACGCGAGTTTGGTCTCAGGGACGTCACCCTGATCGGACACTCCATGGGGGGCGGTATCGCGCTGCTTGCCGCGCTCGATCTGCTGAAGCACGCCGGCGTTCTTCGCTCGCTTGTTTTGATCGACGGGCTGGCGCTTCCGCAAAGGATTCCTTGGTTCATATGGATAGCGAGAAACCCGTTGCTCGGACCGCTCGTCCTTCGATATTTACCGCCACGGCTTTTGATCCGCATCATTCTGCATCAAGCTTTCCACGATCCATGCAAGATCGAAGATAAAGCCATCGAAGCCTACGCCCTGAATGTCGATTCACCCGAAGGCCGCTACGCGCTTCACATGACGGCAAAGCAGATAATTCCTGACGATCTTCAGCAGATTGTCGCGCGCTACAAGAACATAAACGTACCTACCCTGATCGTTTGGGGAAACAACGACAAGATCATTCCGTTCGAGAAAGGCGAGAAGCTGAAGGCGACGATCCCAAATTCGCGTCTGCTGCCCATAGACGAGTGCGGGCACATTCCGCACGAGGAAAAGCCTGAGGCGGTCATTTCTGTCATCCATGCATTTTTGCGGGAAGCGACGGAGCACGCTAGCTGTCCACGCGTTAGCATTTCCTGAGTATTTCCCGAAGTCCTTCCGCGGCCCCTCATTTCCAGCCTTGCAACCCGAGGTCGCGTGCTGCTACCTATGCTGTTGGGGGACGCACAATGTCTAAAGCCAAAGGCACTATTGCAATCTTGGCCACTATCCTTGTTGGCAGTGGAGTGATCGGCTGCGTTTTGTTCTGGGCGCTCCGAAAGCCAAATTTAAATGCGGACGCTGCTTTAACGCTCGCTTCGGCGGTGGGACTCTGTGTTCTCGTTAGTGTGCTGCTAGGGGCGCTGCCCCTCCTCATTAGCTACGTGCAGACGACCGCCAAAGACCGGCAACTCCAGAAGCTCAATAGCATCCAAGGTCATCCGATAGCCGAAACGGCTTACTACCAAATCGCGGTCACTACGTTGAAGTCCATTCGGCCTGCTCGAGTCGACGACTCGGACTACGCTGTCCCGATCATCAGCTTCTGCGTCGTCGTTATGTTTGGTTGTTTGATCGTCTTCCTGGGAGCTTTTCCCGAGGTGGACAAACTTTTCGAACGCAAGACGTTTTTGCTCGGCGGAACGTATTCGCTCACCGAATCCGGACTAGGCAATATTGCTCAGTATCAGAGAACCACTTTACTGATTGGCAGCTTCGCGTTTATCGCCAGCTATATTTATATGCTGGGGCGACTGCTGGATCGCATCAATAACAACGACATCTATCCAATCTCCTATTATTACTACGTCGCCAGGTTTGTGATCGCGGTTCTTGTCGCTATGATCTTCCGCCACGTTATCAGCCTGTTTTTGGAACCTGGATCGAATAATTCCCAGGCCATCTTGTTGCTAATTGCATTTGCTATCGGCTTCGCGCCAGACTTATTCATCATAGCGATGCTCCGGCGCGCTTTTCAAGTAATGAAAATTTCCGGCAGCCAAAACGATCCGGAGCAAACGGTACTGCCAACGAATATGAGCCTGCTGATGATCGAGGGGCTATCGAGAGAGAAAATCGATCGGCTGACGGAACTCGGGATCGACAACGCGCAAGTCTTAGCAAGCCAGAACCCCCTGATAATTTGGCCCCGATTGCCCTACAGCTTGACGCTGATCGTTGATTGGATCGCCCAGGCGCAGCTCTATCGTTTCACAAAAGAAAACGGGACGAAGGCTCTTCGCGCGAAGGGCATCAACAATATCTACGACCTGGAGACCGCATTGGCGAATGACAAGTGTGCTCAAGAGATTGCAACAACCGCAGGATTATCCGCCTCGGCTGTCGCCGCTCACATTGCTGGCTTGAACGCGGACCCTTCCTTCCGGCACCTGAAGGAAGTGAGGGAGAAACTCTAGCCCACCTCAGCGACGGAAATGACTGGTCTTCTCTGCGCCATGCACAGAGGGAGGCCACCGAAAACATTGCAATAGAGGCGCCGTGTTCTCCGCATCCCGTTTGAATTATTGAAAGCCAGAACTAAAGCCCGGTGGCCCGGCCTTATCCCTGCTCGGTCAGCTCAGCCCTTGCGGATCAGCGGCTTTGGTTCCGGTGAAAACCGGTATTTCATGGCGACGGAGAATATGTCGACGTGAGAGGTCGCGTTTCCGACATAGTCTACGCCCGCCGAAAACCACGGATTTCCCGAGGCGGCGGTAATGTTGATTGGGGTGTCTTTGACGAAGATGTGGCTGTAGGCCAAATCCATGGTCAGATTCGGCATCATCGCGTAGCTAAGCCCCGCGGATATCCAGAACCGGTCGTTATCCGGCAAGCGCGGGGTGCGCACCCGATCGGTGATCGGGGAAATTTCATAGCCGATGCCGGCGCGCAAGGTGGTGCGCTGGTCGACGACGTATTCAGCGCCGACGGAATAGAACCAGCCGTCCTGATATTGGAACGGAAGCTGAACGATCGTTCCGGCAATGGTCGCGGGCGCGCCGGTTGGCTGCAACACCGCGGTCGTCCCGATCCGACTCCAACGGCTCCACTCGACCGTTCCCATCAGCGTCCAGCGCGGATCAAGATGGTGGCGAATACCAAGGGAAAGCATGTCGGGAAGATTCACGGTGGCATCGATGCTGCCGAGCGTCGAACCGGGCAGGATCGGAGACGAGGCGAGCGTCCCGCTGAGCTTCTGATTGAGAGCAGAACGCCATCCCAGTCCGATCATGGTGTTAGGGCCGGGCGTGACGGTAATGCCCGCCGTCGCGCCATAGGCCCATCCGGAGCCACTCAGATTGGTGTGCGAACCTGGGGCTGGGAGCAGCCCGCTGTTGAGATCGGCCTTCGCGTTCTGGATCTGCACGCCGAGGCCGATACTGATCATATCGTTGATGCGATAGGCCAGGCTTGGCGTGGCGCTGAGCGTGCGCAGGCTGCTACTCTGGGCGTAATTGCGTCCGGCCCAAAGGTCGGGGAAGTTGACCGACAATCCGAACGGCGAGTTGAAGGAAATACCCAGCCACATATTCGGATTGAATTGCCACGTCGTATAACTCGCCGGCACCAAAGCCGCGTCGCCGGTGTTGCTGGTGCCGCCCAACGCGAAAAGCGTGCCGGCCGTGGGCGAGTTGGCAGCGTAAGGGAAAATGCCCGCGAAGTTGGATTCAGAAGCCAGGCCGCCGACCTGCGTCATCGTCGCCGGATTCCAGAACATGGAAGACAGTGATCCGCCGGCAGCGACGCCCGCGAAGGATGTGCCCTGGCCGTAGGCGCTTTGCTCCCGAATCGCTAAGCCGCCCGCTTTCGCCTCGACAAGGCCGAAGGCAAGAACAGCAAACGCGCAGCCGGAAAGCAAAATTGACTTCGTGATCTGGTTTTTCATCGTTCCCCCGCTAGCAGCAACCTTCTGCAGGCATGGTGCCTAGCCGCGCGCCCAAGGACAATCGGCGAACAGCAAAATCCTCCACGTCAGGAGCAGATTGCGCGCAATTTTGTCTCCTGTGGCTTTTAAGCCACAAGAGCGCGGCGGTGTATTGGGCGGGCATAAGGATGCTGCGGCGTGGCGGCTTGCCTGCATCGGGGCGCCGACGCATGATCGTCCTTCTCCTTTCCAACCTAGCGAGTGGAGTTTGCGATGAAGCTTGTCCGCTTCGGCCTGGCAGGCCGCGAAAAGCCTGGGATCATTGATACTGATGGCAAAATTCGTGATCTGTCAGGCGTCGTGCCGGATATCGAAGGCGAGGCACTGAGCCCGCAAGGTCTCGCCAAGATCGCCCAGGCTAAGCTCGATACGCTGCCGCCAGCGCCGGAAAATTCCCGCCTTGGCCCGTGTGTCGGCAGGATCGGCAACTTCTTCGCCATCGGCCTGAACTATGCCGACCATGCCGCCGAAGCCGGATTGCAGCTGCCGAAAGAACCGATCGTCTTCATGAAGGCGACGACCAGTATTTGCGGTCCCAACGACGACACCATGATGCCGAAGGACTCCACCAAGCTCGATTACGAGGTCGAGCTTGGCGTCGTCATCGGACAACGCGCGCGCTACCTGTCAAAGGAAAGCGCGATGGACGTGGTCGCCGGCTATTGCCTGGCCAACGACGTTTCCGAACGCAGCTTCCAGATCGACCGCGGCGGCGGTCAATGGACCAAAGGAAAGGGCTGCGAGACCTTCGGCCCGCTCGGACCATGGCTGGTGACCAAGGATGAGATCAAAGACCCGCAGGCGCTCAACATGTGGCTCACCGTGAATGGCGAAAAACGTCAGCACGGCTCGACCAAGACCATGATCTTCGGGGTCGCTCACCTGGTCTGGTACTGCTCGCAGTTCTTCGTCATGGAGCCCGGCGATATCATCATCACCGGAACACCGCCGGGCGTCGGGCTCGGCATTAAGCCGGAGCCGAAATTCCTCAAGGTCGGCGATGTGGTCCGCCTTGGCATCGATGGCCTCGGCGAGCAGCAACAGAAGATCGTGAGGTTCAACGCCTGAGAATTCGGGCGTTTACTTCCAAAATGTATGGAAGTGATGCAAAGGCCCCGCCCCTCCGCCGACTGCCAGCCGGTCGGCGGCAGCGATCGCCGCGGTCACGTAGGCTTTCGCCTCACGTACCGCTTCGTCCAGCTTGAGGCCCTTCGCCAGCCCGGCGGCGATGGCCGACGATAAGGTGCAGCCGGTACCGTGGACGTTGGATGTCGGTATGCGGTCGGCGGCGAGCCGGGCCACCGCGTGGCCCTTCACGAGGAAATCGACACTTTCAGGGCCGTTGGCGTGCCCGCCCTTGAGCAGTACCGCGCGGGCGCCGAACTCCAACAACCGCTCAGCCTGTTCTCGCATCTCCGGCTCGGTGGTCGCCATAGGCGCATCAAGCAGCGCCGCGGCTTCCGGCAGGTTGGGCGTCAGCAGCAGTGCCCGCGGAATGAGCAAGCGTCGCAATAGGTCGACCGCGTCGGCCGCCAGCAGCCGGTCTCCGCTAGTGGCAACCATCACCGGATCGAGCACCACGTTTTGCGCTTTGTGACGATCCAGCCCCGCCGCTACGGCTTCGATCGCGGCCGCCTGTGACAGCATTCCGATCTTTACCGCGCCCACGGACAGGTCCGAGAACACAGCATCGATTTGCGCGGCGATGAAATCCGGCGGGACATCGTGAATGGCGCTGACGCCGCGCGTGTTCTGCGCAGTGATAGCCGTGATTACGGTTGCGCCGTAAACGCCGAGCGCAGCAAAGGTCTTGAGATCTGCCTGGATGCCGGCGCCGCCGCTGGAATCCGAGCCGGCGATGGTGACCGCAATGGGAGTCTTCATGCGCGGCCCCGCTGCATCAATGCGCGGTCAACAATGCCACGCATACCTTTGGCCGCTTGCGCCGGGTCGGGCGCAAGCGACAGCGCGGAGATCACGGCGACGCCGTCGGCACCGGCGGCGATGACGTCCGCCGCATTAATGGCATCGATTCCGGCGATTGCTCCTATGGGAAGCGCAGGAGCGCGCGCGCGAATGGCCGCGGCGATAGCCTTCAGGCCGTGGCGTCCGATGGGCGGATCGGGATTATCCTTCGAGGAAGTCGCAAACACGCCGCCGATGGCGACATAGTCGAGATATTCAATTGGCGCGGCGCGCGCTTGTGCTAGCGTCTTGATGCTCAATCCGATGATGGCGTCCGGGCCGAGCAGACGGCGCGCGTCTGCAGGGTCCATGTCGTCTTGGCCGACATGAACGCCGGCCGCCCCTGAGGCGAGCGCCACGTCCACGCGATCGTTGATGATGAGCGGCACGCGCGACGCCGCCAAAGCGGCTTTGATGGCGCGCGCCTCGTCAACTATTGCCCTGGTTCCCGCATGTTTGTCACGAAGCTGCACCAGAGTCGCCCCACCTGCGGCCACGCGGCGAGCGAGATCGGCAAGCGGCCACGGGCCCGCGCGCTCCGGGTCGACAAGGGCATAAAGACGAAGATCGACGCGCATCCCGGCTCGCTCCGCCGGAATGATCCGGCTCAGGTTCGATGGGTTGGTAGAAGCCTCTCAGACCGATGCACGTCGGACACCCGTGAGATTGCTGCAAATACCTAATTCGCCTGCCTCGCCGTCGCAAGCATGCCTTGCCAGCGGTAGGCGATTTTGCTGGATTGGATATCCGCGATAAGCGACCGGGAGGCTCGGATGGTTCCGTTTTTCGTTCAGATCAAGTGCCAGCTAGGCAAATCCTACGAAGTCGCCAACAAGCTGGCCGACGCGGAGATCGCCTCCGAAATCTACTCCACTGCCGGAGACTTCGACCTGCTGGCCAAATTCTATGTGGAGCAAGGCGCCGATATCGGTCACTTCGTCAACGAGAAGGTGCAGACCATTCCGGGCATCCAGAATACCCATACCATCATCACCTTCAAGGCATTCGGGCGCTAGGGAAGTAACGGGCCGATTGGACAGGCTTCGACCTCGCGGCGGCGCCTCACCCGCAGTTGGCGCTCACGCCAGATGACGAACAGGCCGGCGGCGATGACAATCGCCGCCCCGATAAAAACCATTACGTCCGGAATCTCATCGAACACGAAATAGCCGAGCACCAAGGCCCACAGCATGGCCATGTAATCGAACGGCGCGACCAGCGATGCCGGCGCATGGCGATAACTCTCAGTCAATAAAAGGTGGGACACCCCGCCGAGAACGCCGACCATGATCAGCGCCAGAAGCTGGGACGGTGTCGGCCAGGTCCAGCCGAAGGGCAGTGTCGCCAGTCCCGCAAGGGCGCAGAAGACGGAGAAATAAAGCACGATTGCCGACGTCGTCTCGCTGTCGGTCAGCCGCCGCGTCTGAATCACCGCGCCGGCGCCGCAGATCGCGCCGATCAAGGCAAAAATGGAACCCAGCGCCGCTGTAGTGGTCATTGCCGAAAGCTGCCCCACCGACAGGCGCGGGGCGAGCATGACCATCACTCCGAGCAAACCCACGATGACCGCGGACCAGCGATAGATGCGCACGCGCTCGCCCAGCAGCAGCCCGGCGAGCGCCACCGTGATCAGCGGCGAGGAAAAAGAGATCGCCGTGGCATCCGCGATCGGCAATCGCGCCAAGGCGGCGAAGTTGAAAAACATGCCGCCGGCTCCGACCACGCCGCGACTGACATGACCGAATGGCCTGCTGGTGCGCACGGCGGCCCAAAGCTCGCCCCGGAATGCGTAGATGATGACGACGGGGAAAATGGCAAAGGCACTGCGGAAGAACACGGCTTGCCCAAGCGGCACGCTGTCACCCAGCCAGCGCACTAAGGCCGACATCACCGCGAACAGCAGCGTCGAGATGATCTTGAGCAGAATGGCGTTGACGATATTCATAGGCGCGCCGCTGTTGCGCTCTGATCCGCAGTTCGCCCGTGTCGATAATTGTCGGGATGCAACGTTATTCCTTCGGCGGCGGTTCGGGGCCTTCTACGGGCGGCAGCGACTTCAGGTAGACGGCCATGGCCATGCGGTCTTCGGCGCTGAGCCGAGAAGTGTTGCGAACCACTTCCGCCATGGCCCCGGCAACGCGATCGTCCGGGGTGTCGCCGGTTTCCAGCAAAGTGGCGATATCCTTTTCCGACCAGTCGCCGATACCCTTCTGTGTGATATTCGGCACCCAATCCTTGCCTTCGGCGTCGGGCCCGCCAGCGAAGCGTTGGCTGGAAATAATACCGCCCAGACGGTTGCGCGGGCTGTGGCATTCCGCGCAATGACCTGGGCCGTTGACCAGATAGGCGCCGCGATTCCACTGCGCTGATTTCGTCGTGTCGCACTTGAACGGCTGGCCATCCAAGAACAGCAGCTTCCAAATGCCCAGTGTGCGACGGATTTTAAAGTGAAGCGGCAGATCGTGGTCCTGCACGGTATCGCGCACCGCGGGCAGCGTTTTTAGATACGCAAACAGATCGCGCAGGTCGTCGAACGTCATGCGCTGGAATGACGTATAGGGAAACGCGGGGTAATAATGAGTGCGTTGCGGCGACGTACCCTTGACCATCGCGGTGACGAATTGGGCTTCATTCCATTTCCCAATACCATCGTCGGGATCCGGAGAAATATTCGGCACGAAAAAAGTGCCGAAAGAAGATTTCAAACCGAGGCCGCCGCCAAGCCGGGTCTTGTCATCTTGCTCTGGCGTAGCATGACAGGAGGCGCAGCCCCCGGCGTAAAACATCGTCTTGCCGTTATCGAGATTGGCCTTATGCGGGCCGAGCGCGGCTGCCGAAATCACATCGGGTCTGGTGAGGAACCAGAAGCCGGCGAAGCCGATAGCCGCGGCAATCCCGGTCAGAATGGCCAGCTTCCGCAGCACGTTCTCTCCTTGCTGTCGTTGCGTCGAATATCCAAGCCAACCAGGAATAGTTGTGGCAGACTGGGGTTATAACGGTGGCTAGTCCCCGTAGGAACTCAAGGAGATACGCTGTGAACACAAAGAATTTATGTGGCGTTGCCGGATTGGCATTGTCAGCACTGCTGGCATCGAGCTCGCTGGCTGTTTCTGAAGAGGTCAAGATGAAAGCAGACCTCAAAGCATCAACCGAAGTGCCTGCAAACGACAGCAAAGGCACCGGCAGTGCGGCTGTCACCTTCGACACCGCCGCGAAGAAACTGTCGTGGACGGTGAATTATTCCGGATTGACCGGACCTGCTACGGCCGCCCATTTCCATGGTCCTGCTGAGCCAGGCAAGAATGCCGGCGTGGCGGTCCCGATCCCTAATCAAGCCACCAGCCCGGTCACCGGCTCCGCCACATTGACGGACGCGCAAGCGGCCGACCTCATGGGCGGCAAATATTACGTCAACATTCACACGGCGGCGAATCCCGGCGGCGAAATCCGCGGTCAAGTCACCAAGTAATTTTGATCTAACACAACACCCGCCGGAGCATGCCTCCGGCGGGTGTTTCATTGTTGAAAGCTTGCTTTGCGCGTTACGGCTGGCGCGCCGTGCGATAGGTATCGTGACAATTATCGCAGCTTTTTATCACTGCCGGAAAGCTCGCCTTTAGCCCGGCCTCAGTTGTCGCCTGTGCTTTGCTATCGGCGACGACTTTGGCGAAATCAGCGATCTTGGCGTTGAAGTCCGCGCGATTCTCCCAAATCTTTGGCGAAGCGCGGGTCTTGTTGCCGGTCTTGGAATCGTCGGGGAATAGATCAGGCAGTTTCTTCGCTGTATCCGCCCAGTCGGTATAGGCAGCGTTGACCTTGGCGGCATCAAAGGGAGCCTCGCCCTTGGTTATCGCGGTCACCACCTTGGCATTGTCGTTGTTTCGCTTCATCAAGTTCTGGCGAACCTCGATGGGATTCTGTTGCGCCAGAACAGCGGTCGCACTGCAGGCGATAGCAACGATGGCAAGCACCATGCGAACCATTTGTGGATCTCCCTTGTGAGCGGATCGGCACCCGACGGGTATTAACGAGCGCAAGCTGCGGGGGTTCCGCTGCCTGGAAAGCAGCCGTAGAACCCCAAAGCTGTTTCTTTATTCCCGCAATAGGCGAATTCGCCGGGGCGCCGGGTCACAAAGTGTGAATGCGTCTGCCTTCCTCAATGGCCGCCCATACGCGCTCCGGCGTGGCGGGCATATCGACGTGGCGAATGCGATAGGCGCGCCACAGCGCATCGGCGATGGCGTTCATGACCGCCGGACATGAACCAATGGCCCCGGCCTCCCCGGCTCCTTTCACCCCTAATGGATTGGTCCGGCAGCGCACGTTGCGCGTTTCAAAGACGAAGTCAGGCGCGTCCTCGGCACGGGGCAGCGCGTAATCCTGAAAGCTCGCGGTCAGAAGCTGGCCGGAGTCGGCGTCATAAACGGTATTTTCCATCAGCGCCTGGCCGATGCCTTGAACCGCGCCGCCCTCGATCTGGCCCCTGAGCAGCAACGGATTAAGCGACACGCCGAAATCGTCAACGACGACATAAGCGATGATGCGCGTATCGCCGGTCGCCGGGTCGATCTCCACTTCGGCGAGGTGCGTGCCGTTGGGAAAGGTGGGCGCCGCCGGCTCGAAGGCGTCCGAGGCTGCGAGCAGATCGGGGCTCGCCTGCGACAGCCAGGCAACTTCCGCAAGCGACATCACCCGGTTGCTGCCGGTGACGCGCACCAGACCATCGGCGAATTCGAGATCGTTCGGGACAGCCTCAAGCGCGGCAGCCGCGAGCTGTCTCACATTGTCCGCAAGCTTTTTTGCCGCGCCACCGAGCGAGGCGCCGCCGCAAGGGATCGAACTCGATCCGCCAGTGCCGCCGCCGGTGGCGACGAGATCGGTATCGCCTTGGATCACGCGCACCTGCGCCGGTGGGATGCCCAAGTGATCGGCAACGAGCTGCGCATACGCCGTATGATGCCCCTGCCCGGTCGATTGCGTGCCGATCAGCACTGTGACGCTGCCGTCACTTTCCAGCTTTATCTGCGCGGTTTCCGGGCCGTTGCCGCCGCAGGCTTCGATATAGGTCGCAAGCCCAATGCCGCGCAGCTTGCCGGCTTTTTTTGAAAGTGTGCTCCGCTTCTTGAAGCCAGACCAGTCGACGATCTCCTGTGCGCGCGCCATGTGGCCGGCGAATTCCCCGGAGTCGTAAGTCTTCCCAGTTGCGGTTTTGTACGGCATCGCCGAAGGCTTGATGAAATTCTTCCGGCGGAAGGCGTCCGGTTCAATGCCGAGATCGCGCGCGGCGACGTCCATCAGCCGTTCGATAACGTAAGAAGCCTCGGGCCGGCCGGCACCGCGATAGGCGTCGACCGGCACTGTATTGGTATAGGCCGCGCGCAGGCGGATATGGCAGGTGGGAATGTCGTAGACGCCGGGCAGCATTCCGGCGCCGACATAGGGAATGTAAGGCGCGTAGCACGACAAATAAGCGCCCATGTCGGCGACGGTATCGACATCAAGCGCGCGGATGCGGTTCCGGTCGTCGAGCGCCAGTTTCGCGGTGGTGACGTTGTCGCGGCCCTGACTGTCGGCAAGAAAATGCTCATTGCGATCGGAGATCCACTTCACCGGGCGGCCTAGCCGCTTCGCCGCCACTGCCGCCAGCGCATATTCCCGGTAGGGAAACAGCTTGGTGCCGAATCCGCCGCCGACATCGGGCGTGATGACGCGCATCCGCTCCGCCGGAATATGCAGCACGTCCTCACACAAGATATCACGGATGTTGTGGCTGCCCTGGCTGCCGAGCGTCAACGTAATCCGATCTTGCGCAGCGTCGTATTCCGCAACGACGCCGCGGGTATCCAGATAATTAGCGGTGATGCGCTGGTTGATAACGGTGAGGGAGACGGTGCGTTTCGCCTCGGCAAAGGCCTTCGCCGTCGCTGCCGCGTCACCCAGAGCTGTCTCGAAGGCAAGGTTCCCGGGATGGTCCGACCACACAGGCGGCGCGCCGGGCTCAAGCGCGGCGACCGCACCAATGACATGCGGAATCGCTTGCCATTCGACGGCAATCGCATCGGCGGCGTCCTTCGCCTGATCAAGCGTGTCAGCAACCACAAAAGCGATGGCGTCGCCCACATGACGGACCTGCTCGCGCGCCAGGATTTCGTAGGGCGGCACGGCTATGTCGAGGTTCGGCGGCATGCCCCGGCATGGAAGCGGCCCAAGGTCGGCGATGTCGCCGGCAACCAGGATCAGCCGCACGCCCGGCATTGCGCGCGCGGTTTCCACGTCGGCGATTCGGAAACGCGCATGAGCATGCGGAGAACGCAGCACAATGGCATGCAGCAGGCCGGCGGGCGCGTGATCGGACACATAATGTCCTGTCCCGCGCAGGAGCGGATCGTCCTCCTTGCGCGTCACCGCTTGGCCGCTGCCGAATTTCATAGGCATGGCAGATCACTCCGCCGGGTGGGCAATTTTCTCCGAAGTAGCTGATCTGCTGCCGCGATCAGCAATTCGCCTGGATACAACATAGAATATTGGGGTGAATATCAGCCCGAAGGCGGTGACGCCGATCATGCCGAAGAAGACCGCCGTGCCGAGCGACTGCCGCATCTCGGCGCCCGCGCCTACCGCCCAGACGAGAGGCGTTACGCCGAAGATGAAGGATAGCGAGGTCATCACGATGGGACGCAACCTCAGGCGGGCCGCCTCGATGGCAGCTTCGACACGACTACGGCCCTGCTCTTCGAGCTGCTTGGCGAATTCAACAATCAGAATAGCGTTCTTGGCGGCGAGGCCGATCAACACGATAAATCCGACCTGGGTAAGGATGTTGTTGTCCTGGCCGCGAATGAGCACGCCGGTAATAGCGGCGACAAGGCACATCGGCACAATGAGAATGACCGCGAGGGGTAGAGTGAGACTTTCGAATTGCGCCGCGAGCACGAGGAAGACGAAGGCCACCGCCAGCACGAAGGCGAATATGGCGGTGTTGCCCGCCCGCAACTGCTGAAACGCTAGCGTCGTCCATTCAAAACTGAAGCCGTCGGGTAAGGTTTCCGCCGCCATCTTTTCCATGATGCCCATCGCCTGGCCCTGGGAAGTGCCGGGCGCCGCAGCGCCATCGAGTTCGGCGGCGGGATAGAGATTGTAGCGCGGCACCCGGAACGGCCCGGAGCGGTCGCTGGCGGTTGTGAACGCGCCGATCGGCACCGTATCCCCGCTCGAATTGCGCACTCGGATCTTCAGGACGTCGCTGGTATCGAGACGATTGGCGGCGTCCGCCTGCGCCGTGACGCGGAAGGTGCGGCCGAGCAAGTTAAAATCGTTGACGTATGACGAGCCCAGGTAAGTTTGGAGCGCGTTGAATACATCAGGAATATTGATGCCGAGAAGCTGAGCCTTGGTCCGGTCGATGTCGAGATAGAGCTGCGGCGTTGACGTTTCGAACAAAGAGAAGACCTGCATCAGTCCCGGCGTCTGCGCCGCCTTCCCCATCATGGCGCCCACAGCCTGCTGCAAGGCCTCCGGGCCACGGCCGGCGCGATCCTCGACCATCATGCGGAAACCGCCGGCGTTGCCGATGCCGGCTACAGGCGGCGGCAGCACGACCAGCACCAGGCCCTCCTGGATCGGCGCAAACCGCTTGAATAATTCCGCTTGAATCGCAGGCGCTGATTTTGCGGGATTTCCGGCGCGTTCGTCGAATGGTTCGAGCACGAGAAAGATCGCACCGGCATTGGACGCCTGCGTAAAGCTGGCGCCGGAAAATCCGACAATGTTCACCGCACCTCTTACGCCCGGCGTGTCGAGCGCGATGTCGACGGCCCGGCGCAGCACCTTGTCGGTGCGGTCGAGTGCGGCGCCGGGCGGCAGTTGCGCCGCCACGATGATGTAGCCGCGGTCGAGTTGCGGAATGAATCCGACAGGAGCCTGACGAAATTCCAGAAACCCGCCGAACAGCACGGCGGCATAGACGATCAGCATCACGCCGGCAAAACGCACGACGCGGGTCACCAGCACGCTATAGCCCGCGGCGAATTTCGCGAAACCCCTATTGAACAGATTAAAAAAAGCGTCCACGGGGCGCAGCAGCGCCGAACGCTTCCGCTCGTGATGCGGACGCAACAGCAGCGCACAGAGCGCCGGAGAAAGGGTCAGGGACACCGTCAATGAGATGGCCGTGGCGCCGGCGATCGTCAGCGCGAATTGCCGATAGAATTGTCCGGAAATTCCGGTGATGAAAGCGGCGGGAATGAACACCGCCGAGAGCACCAGCGCGATTGCGACCAGCGCCGCTCCCACCTCGTCCATGCTGCGGACCGCGGCGTCGTGCGGATTCATGCCTTCGGCGATGTTGCGCTCGACATTCTCCACCACGACGATGGCGTCATCAACGACGATGCCCACCGCCAGCACCATGCCGAATAGCGACAAGTTATTGATGCTGAATCCGAACATCGACATGAAGAAAAACGTGCCGATCAGCGACACCGGAATGGCGACGATCGGGATGACGGCGGCGCGCCATGTCTGCAGGAATAAAATAATGACCAGCACAACCAGCAGGGCGGCCTCGCCGATGGTCTTCACCACCTCATTGACGGATTGCTGGATGAACTGCGTCGGGTCATAGACGATCGCATAGGTGAGGCCGGCGGGGAATCTCGGCGCAAGTTGCTCCATGGTTGCGCGGACAGCGGTGGCGGTTGCCAACGCATTCGAGCCAGGCCGCTGGAATATGGCGAGCGCCACCGCGGGGTCGCGGTCGAGGTAGGAGTTCGTTCCATAGTCCTGCCCGGCGAGCTCGACCCGCGCCACGTCCTTCAACCGCACGACAGCAGTAGGCGTCGTCTTTACGGTGATGTTGCCAAACTCACTCGGATCGGCCAGCCGCCCTTGCGTTTGCACCGATATCTGGAAGGCCCGCGGGGTGCTGACCGGCGGCTGGTTGAGCACTCCCGAGGCAACCTGAACATTTTGACCCTGCAGCGCGACGACAACGTCTTGTGCGGTCAAACCAAGGGTTTGCAGCCGGTCCGGATCGAGCCAGATGCGCATTGAATAATCGCGGCTGCCGAAGACGTTGATGGAGCCGACCCCGTCCACGCGTGTGAGCGCATCCTTGATCTCAAGCGTCGCGAAGTTGGAGATGAAGAGCTCGTTGCGGGATTTGTCGGGGGAAAATAGATGCACGACCATCATCAGGTCGGGCGAACTCTTGGTAACGGTGACGCCGATATTGCGCACGTCGCCGGGCAATCTCGGCTGCGCAATGGCGACGCGGTTTTGCACCTGCACCTGGGCGGTATCGAGATTGGTGCCGAGATCGAAGGTCACCGCGATGGAGAAGCGGCCGTCGGAGGTGGCGTTGGACGAGATATAGAGCAGCCCCTCGACGCCGTTGATCTGATCCTCGATGGGCGACACTACGCTAGACGCCACCACCTGCGCGCTGGCGCCGGGATATTGGCCGGAGACGTTGATGGTGGGCGGCGCGATGTCCGGATATTGCGCGACCGGCAGGCGAATGAACGACACGCCGCCAAGAATGATCAAAACAATCGAGACCACGGCCGCGAAGATCGGGCGATCGATGAAGAAATGCGAAATACGCATCGGCGAGGCCCGTTCTTATTTCGGCGGTGGCGAAGCGGCCGCGGAGGGAGCCGGAGGGGCGGCGCCCTGTTCCTGCGGATTGACCTTCACTCCGGGCCGCACCCGCAGCAGGCCATTGACCACCACCCGGTCATCGGCAGAGAGGCCGTCCTTGATGACCTGTAATCCGTCGACGGCCTGACCCAGCGTGACGTAGGCCTGCTTCACCGTATTATCGTCACCGACCGTATAGACGAATTTGCGCACTTGTTCGGTGCCGATCGCGGCCTCGGGCACCACCAGCGCCTCGTAGGGTGTCGAGCCTGGCACCTGCACGCGCGCAAACATGCCGGGAAGGAACAGGCTGTCGGAATTGGGAAGCGAGGCGCGGCCGCGAATGGTGCCGGTCGAGCGATCGATCACGTTGTCAACGAAATCCATCTTGCCGTCATGGACGAATTTTGGCTCGTCGATGAGCCGCAGTTTCACGGGAGCTGCAAAGCCGCGGGTGGCAGGATCGTTCCCGTTCTTGGACAACCGTTCGTAGCGCAGGAAAGACGCTTCGTCGAAAGTGAATTCAAACCGCATCGGATCGGTGGACACGATAGTGGCAAGCAAAGTCGACCCGCTGCCGCCGGTCACCAGATTCCCCGCCGCGACACGGCGGTCGCCAATCCGGCCGGTGATCGGCGCGCGGATTTCGGTATATTCAAGATCGAGTTCCGCCTGGCGCACCGCCGCCTCGCCGGCGGCAACGGAAGCCTCGGCATTGCGCTTGGCCTGCGCGCGCTGATCAAAGACCTGCTCGGAGATCGTTTTGTCGCGTACGAGTTGTTGAGCGCGGAGCAGGTCGTTGGAAGTAAAAGTGAGATTCGATGTCGCCAACAGCAGATTGGCGCGTGCCTGGTCAACCGCATTGCGGAACTGTCGCTGATCTAAAGTGAAGAGCAAATCGTTCTTTTTGACGATCTGGCCATCCTTGAAATGCACGCCTTCCAGCGTCCCGGACAGCCGCGAGCGGACCTCGACCGAATCGACGGCGACAAAGCGGCCGACATATTCGTCCTGATCGACGATGGTGCGCTTTACCGGCTTGGCGATTGTCACCGTTGGCGGCGGCGGGCCTCCCGGCGGCTTACTATCCCCACAGGACGCAAGGGCCGGCGCCAGCAGCGCGAGCATGACCGCAAGGCGCATTGAAACCGGCGGGGCCATAGGTTTTCCGTTGGGAGATAGGGTCATGCGGAGCATGGTGAAGATAAGCGCTGGACGCAATTCATCAAGGCCCTGGCCGGCCGCGGAAAGCCGTAAGCCATTGCTGGCCGAATAGCGCCATCACAACGCCGCAGTACACCAAGCCGCCGAGCGCGGCGAGCACCGCCAATCGGCCTACCGCGCCTAGAGCTGTGGCCTCCCGGAAAAGAGCGCCGACCGAGGCTTCGCCGAACCACAGGGTCGCTGCGAGTGCGACACCTGCCGCGGCGATCTTCACCACGGATCGCGCCAGACCGGCATCGAATTCGATCAGGCCCGCCCGCGCCCCGAGCCAGACGACAAGACCAAGATTGATCCAGGCGCCGACCGAGGTCGCCAGCGCCAAGCCGACCTGCGCCAGCGATCCCATCAGCGCGATCTTGAAGGCGATGTTGACGGCGGCCGCGGCGAGCGCGGCCTTCACCGGATTGGCGGTATCCCCGCGCGCGAAAAATGTGGCGATGACGCTGCGGATAAGCACAAAGGGAATGAGACCGAGCGCATAGGCGGCAAGTGTGCGTCCCGCTGCCACGGCATCAGCGGGAGTGAAAGCGCCGCGGCCGAACAAGGCCTGCATGATGAGTTCGGGAATAATGAGGAAGGCGACGACGCAGGGAATCGAGAGCAGCAAGGTCAGCTCGATAGCGCGATTTTGGGCATGGCGCGCGCCGGCTTCGTCTCCGGCGGCGATCCGCCGCGCCATTTCGGGCAGCACCACGGTGCCGGCGGCGATGCCGATCACGCCGATGGGCAACTGGTTCAAACGATCGGCGTAATACAGCGCCGACAGCGCGCCGGTGGCGAGGAAGCTGGCAATGATGGTGTCGGCGAACAGCGCAAGCTGCACCCCCGCCGAGCCCAGCGTCGCCGGACCCAGCGCACGGAAGAACCGCCGCACTTCGGCGTCGAGATCGGGCCAACGGAATACGGGCATCGCGCCGGCGCGCGTCACATCGGCGGCGACCAGCGCCACTTCCAGGCAACCCGCCAGCAGCACGCCCCACGCTGCCGCGTGCCCGGCCGTCGGGAAGAAAACCGCCAGCGCCAGTGTCGCCATCATCGAAAGGTTAAGCAGGATCGGCGCGGCGGCAGCGGCGGCGAAGCGATGCAGCGCATTGAGGATACCGCCGTAAAGCGTCACCAGAGTGACGAGCAGAAGGTAAGGAAAGGTGATCCGGGTCAAGTCCACCGCCAACGCGAACCGGGCGGGATCATTGTTGAAGCCCGGCGCCAGCAGCCCGATCACCTCCGGCGTGAAGATGAGCGCGAGCGCCAGCAATACGAGCTGGCTGGCGAACAGCAGCGTGAAGATGCGGTCGGCGAAGAGCCGCGCCGGATCGGCGCCGCCCTGCTCACGAATGCGCGCATAGGCCGGCACGAAAGCGGCGTTGAAGGCGCCTTCGGCGAAAATCGCGCGAAAATGGTTGGGCAGGCGCAGAGCAACGAAGAAAGCATCGGCCACCGGCCCGGCGCCCAGAATGGCTGCCAGCATGATATCGCGGCCAAACCCGGTAATCCGCGATACCAGAGTCAGGCCGCCAACGGTGAGAATCCGATCAATCATTCACATCCTTAAAGCCTTGTTTAGACCTTCGCATGCTTGTGAAAAACGCCTGTAGCAATGAGACTAGCTCCTACGCGCGAATCAATAAGGAGAAACTCGGGATCGGCGAGCCCTAACATTGACGTCCATCGCCTGTCGAACCCGTTACCGCCATGCCGTCCTTGCCCATCGTACCCGTTCTCCTTGCCGGCGGCGCCGGAACACGACTTTGGCCGGTGTCGCGTGACGCCTTGCCGAAGCAGTTCCTGCCGCTGGTCGGGGACTTATCCACTTACCAGCAGACATTGCTGCGCGTAGCCGATCGCGCCTTTTTCGCTGCTCCTATCGTTGTTACAGGGGCACAATTCCATTTCTTCGCACGGCGCCAGGCTGAAGATGCCGGCATCGACGCGACCGTGGTCATCGAGCCGATGCGCCGGGATTCCGCGGCCGCCATCGCCGCGGCTGCGGTACTGGCGAAGAAGCAGAACCCCGACGCGGTGGTACTGACGCTTGCCGCCGACCACGTCATCCTCGATCTCGAACCCTTCCGCGCCGCCTGCCTGGCAGGGCGCGAAGCCGCAGAGGCCGGCCACATCGTCACCTTCGGCATCAAACCCAGCGAGCCGAAGACGAGTTACGGCTATATCCTGCGTGGTAAAGCCATCGGCTCGAAGGATGTGTACGCGGTCAAGGCCTTCGTGGAAAAGCCCGACGCCGCAACGGCGGCGCGTTACATCGCCGAAGGCTATCTCTGGAATTCCGGGAATTTCCTGTTCCGCGCTGACGTGCTGCTCTCGGAGCTAGCCCGCTTCGAGCCGGAGATGATCAGCGCGGTTGAAGCCGCTGTCGATGCCGCCACCAATGATCTCGGTTTTTTGCGGCTCGAAGCCGAGGCGTTTGCGCGCGCGCCGCAGAAATCGATCGACTATGCGCTGATGGAACGGACCGATCGCGCCGCCGTGGTCGAGGGACATTTTCGCTGGTCGGACATCGGCAGTTGGGACGCCGTTTTCGACATCGCCCAGCGCGATGCCGCCGGCAACGCGGTGCAAGGCCCCGTCGTCACCATGGACGCCGCCAACTGCGTCATCCATGCCGACACCCGGCTAACGGCTGTGGTCGGCGTCAAGGACCTCGTCGTGGTCAGCACCTCTGACGCGGTGTTGGTGATACCGCGTGATCGGGCGCAAGACGTGCGCGAGCTCGTCGCCAAGCTCAAAACAGCGAAACGGCCGGAAGCGAGCGATCATCGTCGCGTGCACCGGCCGTGGGGATATTATGAATCAATCGACGCCGGCGAACGCTTCCAGGTCAAACGCATCGTGGTCCGGCAAGGTGGGATGCTGTCGCTGCAAAAGCACATGCATCGCGCCGAGCATTGGGTCGTGGTGCGCGGAACGGCGGAAGTGACTTGCGGCGAGGAGCGCCGCCTCGTGCATGAAAACGAATCGATCTACATCCCGATCGGAACCGTCCATCGGCTTGCCAACCACGGCAAGATCGCCCTGGAACTGATCGAAGTGCAGACGGGCAGCTATCTGGGCGAGGACGACATCGTCCGGCTGGACGATATTTATAAGAGGGAGTGACTTCTTTCTTCCCTCTCCCACAAGGGGAGAGGGAAAGAGGTCACCCGCCCGCCAGCGCCCCCCGCACGGCCTCAATGATCCGGGTTTGCGTCGGCTCATCGAGATACGCATGCATCGGCAGGCTGATGACTTCCTCAGCCAATCGATCACTCACCGGCAGACCGCCTTCGGCGACCGGAAAGCCTTTGTAGGCCTCGAGCCGATGCAGCGGCTTCGGATAATAAATCGCGGTGGGGATGCCGTGCGCTTTCAGCGCGGCCGCAAGCTTGTCACGCCGTCCGGGCGCGAGCCGGATCGTGTATTGCGCCCATACCGATGTTGAATCTTCGGAGACCTCAGGCACCTTCACCACATCAGCAAGAGTTGAGGCATAGCGCCGGGCCGCGCGGTCGCGCGCGGCGATCTCTTCAGGAAAGATTTTCAGCTTTTCAATCAGCACCGCGGCCTGGATGGTGTCGAGCCGTCCGGTAATGCCGATCCGCACATTGTCGTATCTGTCGCTGCCCTGTCCGTGGACACGCAGGCTTCTCAAAGCCTCGGCCAACTCCTCGTCATCGGTCAATACCGCACCGCCGTCGCCGTAGCAGCCCAGCGGTTTGGCCGGAAAGAAACTCGTCGCGGTCGCATGCCCAAGCCTACCGAGCTTTTGACCTTTGTAGGTCGCGCCGAAGGCCTGCGCTGCATCGTCGAGGACAAAAAGATGTTCGGCATCGACGATGGCGGCGATGGCATCGTGATCTGCCGGTTGACCAAACAGATCGACGGGGATCACCGCTTTAGGCTTCAGCCCCGCGCGCTTCGCCGTCGCGATCGCGCGCCTGAGGCTGGCGGCGTCGATATTGAAACTCGCCTCATCCACGTCGACAAAAACCGGCGTAGCCCCAAGCAGCGCCACGACTTCGGCGGTGGCGCAGAAGGTGAAAGCGGGACAGAAGACCGCGTCGCCCGGCCCGATCCGTTTCGCCATCAGCACCAGCAGCAGCGCATCCGTGCCGCTGGCGCAAGATATGGCGTGGCGCGCGCCGCAGAAGGCGGCGAGATCGGCCTCGAAGGCGCGGACTTCAGGGCCCATAACGAATTGGCAATGGGCGAGAACGCGCGCGACTGCCTCGTCCACGGCGGGCCCGAGACGGCGGCGTTGCGCGGCAACGTCGATGAACGGAATCGGCGATTGATCGAGGCGGGCGTGCTGGTTCATCGGTCTCATGTTGCCGGAGGACTGCAATACACGCCGGCTTCAGCCAACGACGCGGCGTGGGCCTTTGCGCTGGGGCGGCGCCACATGCGTCGACTTGCCCTCAAGGCACCTGATGGCGATTTCAAGACTGGCGACGCCCTCCTCGCCAGTCACCGCCGGCGGCACGCGTCCCTCGATGGCGCGGACGAAAGCCAGAAGCTCGGCGCGTAGCGGCTCGGCGTGGCCGACGGAAAGGTGTCGCATCGAATAGCTGCCGTCGGGCTGGAAACCGAAGCACTCCGTGACCTGCCGCGTCAGCAGATCAGCCATGACGTATTTTTCCCGAGTAGCGATGGTGACGTTGCGCGCCTTGAATGGCGTCAGCCAGTTGGTGTTGATATGGGCGAGGACGCCCGATGCGGTGCGGAATTGCAAGAGCGCGATATCCTCGCGCTCGGCCACCGCGCTGGAAAGCTGCGGCTGCACTTCAACAATATCGGAATCGGTGAACCAGCGGATGAGGTCGATGTCGTGAACCGCGAGATCGATAACAACGCCGACATTCGACATACGCGGCGGGAACGGACCGACGCGGGTGATGGCGATGGAAAGGATATCCTCGCCGCGAATAGCGTCCTTGATCGCCTCCACGGCAGGATTGAAGCGCTCCACATGGCCGACCATGAGCGTAACGCCGGCACCGCGGGCGGCGGCGATGATTTCGCGGCCTTCCTCCACCGAGGAAGCGATCGGCTTTTCCACCAGCACATGGACGCCGCGGGCAATGCAGGTAAGGGCAATGTCGCGGTGGAGATGGGTCGGCGCCGCGATGGTGACGGCATCGACGCCGCGGTCGAGCAGTGCCTCGACACTGTCGACGCCGGTGCAGCCGAGCGCCTGCGCCACGAAATCCCGCTGCTTGCGGTCCGGATCGGCAATCCCGGCAATTCGGACGCCCGGCATTTCAGCCAAGACGCGGGCATGATTGCTGCCCATTACGCCGACGCCGATCACGCCCACGCGCAATGCGTCCGCGCTGCTCTTCGCGGCTTCAACCATGCCGGACAATCCCCTGCGGCTTTTAACCCTTTCCCTTCCCTAGCATGGCTAAGGCCGGCTGGCGAACACCCCACGGCCTAGGCCGCGGACACGTTTTGATTCAAAGCGTTACAGCGATTGGCTAGCCGCCATCTTGGTTGATTCTATTCGGGAAGACCGGGCGGCTTGGCCTGGGACTAATCTTCGTTGCGACCCGGCTCTCCGTCACATCCCGTGATAGCTGCGATACCAGGCGGCGAAGCGGCGAATCCCCTCTTCAATAGTCGTCGATGGACGAAAGCCGACATCGCGCATCAGATCGTCCACGTCCGCGCACGTTTCGGCGACATCGCCTGCCTGCATTGGCGCCATCTCGCGAATCGCCGGACGGCCGAATTCCTGCTCCAGCAACTCAACGACGCGGGCAACCTCGACGGTGCGGTTATTGCCGATGTTGTAGACACGCCACGGCGCCAAACTGGTGGCCGGATCGGGCGCCGCGCCGGACCACGCCGGATTGGGTTCCGGTATCCGGTCAATCAGACGAACGACCGCCTCGGTCACATCGTCCACATAGGTGAAGTCCCGACGCATGTGGCCGTGATTGAACAGCCGGATGGGTTTTCCTTCGACGATGGCGGAGGCGAAGATGAACATCGCCATGTCGGGACGGCCCCAAGGTCCGTAGACAGTGAAGAAGCGCAGGCCCGTCATGGGTATCCGGAATAGATGGCTATAGGCATGGGCCATCAGCTCGTTCGCTTTCTTGGTGGCGGCGTAGAGGCTGATGGGATGATCGACGTTGTGATGGATGGAGAATGGCAGCTTGGTATTCGCGCCATAGACCGAAGACGAGGAAGCAAACAAAAGATGCCGGCACGCATTCTGCCGGCAGCCTTCAAGAATGTTGGTGAAGCCTTGCAGATTGGCGTCGATATAGGCGTGCGGATTGGTCAGCGAATAACGCACCCCCGCCTGGGCGGCGAGATGGACGACGAAGGGAAACCGATATTCGGAAAACAGCGCCGCCGTTCCGGCGCGGTCGGCGAGATCGAGCTTGACGAAATTAAAGCCTTTGAGCTTTGAAAGTTCGGCGACACGCGCCTCCTTCAAAGCCGGATCGTAATAGGCATTCAGATTATCCACGCCGACCACGGCACGCCCGTCGGCGAGCAGGCGGCGCGCAACGTGGAAGCCGATAAAGCCCGCGGCTCCGGTTACAAGAATGGGAGTCTCAGTCATGCGTTCTAGATTGTTGCAGGGTGATTTGTCCGCTGTTCATTTATTCTCACGAAAGTAAGATATCTGAGTCTCGCGGGGGGATGGCAGTCGAGCTTAAGGTGTTGCCCAGCGCCGCCGCCAGGCTTCGAACATGAGCACGTTCCAAAGCGCATAGGCCCAATTGCGCCGGCCGGAGAGATGCTCGTCCCACAATCGCCTCGCCGCGGCAACATCGATGAACCCGCCGCCAAGGCGCACGGGATCGAGCAGATCCTCGCCCCAGTCGCGCAGCGGTCCGCGCAGCCAATCGGCCAACGGTACGCCGAATCCCATCTTCGGCCGCTCGACGAGATGCCGGGGGACGTAGCGGTCGAGTACGCGGCGGAGCAGCCACTTGGTCTCGCCGTCACGCACACGCAACCGGCGAGGCAGGCGGAAAGCGAATTCGACCACGCGATGATCGAGCAACGGTGGCCTCACCTCAAGTGCGAACGCCATCGAGGCGCGATCCACTTTCTGCAGGATGTCGTCGGGAAGGTAAGTGGCGGTATCGATCAACTGCATGCGTTCAATCAGTCGCGAGACATCGCTCAGATCGCCGTATCTTTCCCAGTTGAGCGTGTGCTCGGCATTGCCCTGCGCCAGCGCCGCCGGATCGGAATATTGGCTGACCAGGCGCAGGTAGATTCCTTGAGGATCGCAGGACAGAATTTCGGCCAGCTTCTGCATCTTGTCGGCCGGTTGCGCCGGCAGCAGCCCGCGCGGCGCGAAACGCGCGAGCGCCTCGACGGCGCGATCCGGCACCGCCTTGAGCATGGCGGCGGCAACGCGGCGCATGGGCAGCGGAAGGTACCAAAGCCGCGATGCAAGCTTCTCGGCAAAAGCGTAGCGGTTATATCCGGCAAAAAGTTCATCGCCACCATCGCCGGACAAGGCCACGGTGACGCGGGCGCGCGTGAGCTTCGATATCAGATAGGTCGGGATCTGCGAGGAATCGGCGAAGGGCTCGTCATAGACGTCGGGAATGTGCGGCACCACCGCGAGCGCGTCAGCGGCGGTGATCACCAGCTCTTCGTGGTCGGTGCCAAGATGGCGCGCCACCGCCGCGGCATATTTGGATTCGTCATAGCCGAGTTCGGGAAAGCCGATGGAGAAGGTGCGGACCGGCCCCCTCCCCGCCGCTGTCATCAGTGCGGCGATAACCGAAGAATCGATCCCGCCGGAGAGAAACGCACCGAGCGGAACGTCGGAGATCATCTGGCTCGATACGGCGTCCGCCAGCAGGTCATGCAAGGCTTGGGTGGCATCGGCGTCGCTAAGTTCGAGCGGATTCGCGGCCCCGGACGTGGCGACTTCCGTTAGCGACCAATAGGGTCGGCTGCTGGTATGTCCCGCCGCATCAATGGTCACGACCTCGCCGGGCATGACCTTGGAGACGCCGCGGTAGATGCAAAACGGCGCCGGCACATAACCGAAGCGCAGAAAGCTTGTGACCGATGCAGGATCGATTTGGCGAAAGGGTTCGCCGCCCGCCGCCAGTCCCTTCAATTCCGAGGCGAAGCGGACCGTTGCTCCCACCACGGAATAGAACAATGGCTTGATGCCCAAGCGATCGCGCACGAGGTAGAGCCTGCGCGTTTCCTTGTCCCACAAGGCCATGGCGAACATGCCATTGAGATCGGCCAGCGTGCGATCGAGGCCGCGGCGGGCGACCGACTCCAGAATGATTTCGGTGTCGGACGTGCCGCGATAGGAAATCTCGGACAGTTCCGGTTCGCGGGCGATGGCGCGCGCGTTGTAGACTTCCCCATTGTAGGAAATCACCCAGCGCCCATCGGCGGAGGTCATCGGCTGCGCGCCGGTCGGCGTGAGATCGATGATCGCCAGCCGCCGATGCGCAAGCGCAAGACCGGCCGGCGCATCCGACCAAACCTGCCAACCATCGGGACCGCGGTGCGCGAGCGCATCCGCCATGGCTGTCGCGCGGCGTTCCAGCGCCTCGCGATTACCAGCGAGGCCGGGGTCGATCAGCCCTGCGATGCCACACATCTACGGAAAATAACTCATCAGCCGAAACGCTTCACCAATCCGAACTGCTTCGAAAGCTTAACGAGGATCGCCGTCACCGGCGCGCCGCCGATCAACATCGCCAGACTCCCGAGCGTTTCCAAAGGTGCCCTAAATGAAGCGCCTCGGCGGAAAAAATGCCAAGCGCGCGGGTGCCCGGCGAGGCGCGCATAGACGGCGAGACGCAACTGTTTGCGCCGGATCGCTGTGGGAAATTCGATTTCAAACAACGGTGAAAACCGCGCCAATTCTTCTTCGAGGCACAACATGCTCTCGACCGCGCGGTCGCGCCGCAAATAGGTGTTGGTAAGAGAACCCGCGCTGGAATTGTCATAAATCCTAAGGACGTCGGGCACGACATAAAAGGGGCCGTCCTGAATCCAGCCCCAATAGGAGACATTCCCGCAGGATTTGATCTCGACATAGGGTTTGGCGCGGACGTAGTCGCCCCGAAACATGGGTAGATACTCGCCCACATAGCGGTCGCGCAAGTAGGCGGCAACATCGAGCCAGCCTTCATAATCAGGAGCGCGCACCGTGGACTGCCCATTGGGTGTCCGGCACGCGCTGAAGCAAAGGTTTGCCCGATCGGGTAAGCGTCCAACGATGGCCTTGAACCGATCGGCCCAATTCGGAACGAACCAGTCGTCCGCATCGAGGATGATGACAAAAGCGCCACGGCTTGCCACAATCCCAGTATTGCGTGCGGCGCAGCTGCCGCGATTGAGCGAATGCGTCAGCAGTTGAACCGTGGGAAACTCGGCTAGCACGGTACGCAGAGCAGGCGAGTCCGCGCTGCCGTCGTCTACCACGATGATCTCAAGCCCGCCTGCCAGCGCCGGTCCGTTCAAGACCGAGCGTAGCGTTACGCCGATTGTCCTCGAGGCGTTGTAGGCCGGGATCACGACAGATAGCAGCGGCTGCTCGTCGGTCATGCTGCCCTGGCGAATTTCTCTTCATACAAGCGTTGTCTCGCGCGCTTCGCCTGCACCAGCCGGTCTGTCCGCCTGATCTCGATCATCGTCCGAGCCAGATGCACCCTACTGGCCTTTCTTATGGACAATCCGGCGCATCGCATAGCGGTAGCCATAGGCAACACCCAGCGCATGCATCACGTTGATCGCGATAAGCGGGGCTAATAATCCAAATGAGCCGATCATAGCTACGGTCAGCGCGATTTTGCCCAAAACCTCGGTTGCCATCAGCGGCAACAAGCCGCGCAGCCGTCCCGTCGCGGAGCCGGTTAAGATCGGCAGCCGCGACAGCGAAAGCCAGAAAATCGCACCGCCAGCCAGCACGTAGACCAAGATATTATTTGGCGCGTGTTCCGCCCCGACCCAAAGCTCCAGTATCCAATGCCCGAAGAGCGCATAGGCGATGCCTGCCGCGACCGCCAGGGGCAACATCACCCAGTCGACCCGCCGCAGGAGATGATGCAGCGAGTCGACATGCCCCATTGTGTCGAGTTGGATGATTTTCGGCTGGAAGGCCTCCGGGATGCGCCAGAGCCCTTGGATAGTGATTTCGGCGATCTTCCACACCAAGGCAAATTCCGCCGCGACGGCGGAGCCGCCAATCAATCCGACCACCAGAATGTCCGCCTGCAGCGACAGCGCAAGCATTCCGAACAACTGATAGGCGGTGCCTTGCCGTGACAGCATGGCGCGCAGCTCCCCTCTCACCATCGGATCGAATGGCGAGCGCCATGCGAGCTTCCAAAGCAGCGAGCGCCGAATGATGGAACTGGCGGCCAGTGCCGCAACATGAGAAGCTAGGAAAGCAGCCATCACTCCGGCCAGGCCGCCATGTAGCGCGAGCGCAAGATAGACAAACGCGCCAACAAGGAGCTGCTGTCCCGCGATCAGGAGATTGGCAACGGTTTGGCGCCCGGAGACGGTCAATGCCAGCCGGTCGATGCCATAAAGCCAGCTAACGGCAAGCTGGGCGAAAAATAAACCCAGCACGAGAGGAAAGTCCGCAATCTGTTGCGCGTCGTCGCCAATAAGCCGCGGCGCGGCCCACAACGCGAGGCTCACTACAGCGGCAACGAGTCCAGCACCAACGAGAACGCCCCACTTGCCTGCCGCCCAAGCGGCAGCGAATTCATCCCGGGCTCCGCGGGCGAATGCGACGCCGAGGCCACGGGTCAGCCCTCCGAACAACCACAGCACGCCGATACCCGCATAGGCGCTGAGCCCGATCAACATCATCAACAACCCGAACCCGGTACGCCCCAGTGCGTCCAGATAGAGCGGCACCAGTAGGATGTTGACGAGCGCCGTGATGCCCATCTGGGCGTAGCCGGCGATAACCGCGCCGGTTATGTCCGCGCGCGCGCCGAACGGCGGACGCAGCTTCAGCAATAGGGCGCGCATGCGCTACCGATCTCGCCCGCTGAATCGCTCGGGATCTAGGGCGAACTTCAGCTTGTTGCTCGTGGCTTGATTGATTTCATTCCATAGCAACGACTTGACCAAGCTACCGCACTTGGGGTGACAAGGTTGTCATCCCAATGCGCAGACACGCCGGCACTCGCAAGCCTAAGCCGCTGTCACAAGATCGGAGTCCATGACCACGCGGACTTTACGGCCGAGAAGGTCGAGCAGGACCGCGACGCGTTCCGCGTCCGCCATGCACTCGTAAAGTCCAAGGCAGGCAGAGAACACGCCGTCGCACACACGAATAGGCTCTCCCGGCTTAAAACTCCGCGCTAGTAATTGGATGAAGCCCGCTTCGTTTTCGCGGCGCTTTAGCTCCTCGATGACCGTGTCGGTCATCGCCGTCGGCTCATCTCCCTGGCTCACGAGCCGTGCCACGCCGATGGTCGACTGAATGGAGCGCCAGCGCTGGCTTGCCATATCGACGGCAACAAATAGATACCGGGGGAACAGCGGAGCCGCGACCGTGTCTACCTTGCGCGCGTGACGTCGGCGTTTGAGATATCGCGGCATGTAAGCGACGAATCCCTGGCGCGCGAGATGCAGCGCGGCCTTGTTCTCGGCACGGGGATGCGTCTGCACGACATACCAGCGGGTCCCGGCGATCATGACGCAAGCCGTCTTTTGCGCATGCGGCCCGACAGCAAGGCTGGCACCAAGACACGCTCGGAGCCGAAATGGCGGACCGCCGCGGCCAAGGTTTTCGCGGGGTTGCGAAGGTCGGTCAACACGGCGACATCGTATGGTTCAGTCAGCGCCGCGAGCGACGTCAACACTGGCAGCCCGATAAAGGTTGTTGCGGTGGCGTCGGCATCCACCACGGCGACGATTTTGATGCCGCTTTCCATGGCGCAGATCGTCGATATTTCCGCGAGATCGGAAATTCCAAGCAGCACGATGCGAGTCCAGCCTCGCCCGCTGGCGAATTCAAGGACGCCGGCGCAATCCGCGCGTGCTGATCTGAAAAATGAGAATGAATAAGATAGATACTCAACAGTCAGCCGCGACTTCTCGGCAAAACCCTGGGGCGTCAGATAATAGGCGTAGCGCCGCGCCGGGGCCTCGGTGACCTTGACCAGACCTTTCTTGACACAGCGCTTGAGGTAAGCATTCACCAGACCCAGAGCGATCCCGAGCTCGGCCGCGAGCCGGCGTTGCGACATGCCGCCGTCGCGCTCGACCGATTCCAGCAGGCCCAGCACGATCTTAGCATTCTCGTTTTCGTGTTCCTGAACCGCGCTGGACATTGCCCCTCCGGGAAGAATGCTAGAGCGTTCATCGCGTGAACGTCAAGGTTAATGTTCATAGGATGAACGCCTGTCTTGCGATATTCCTGAGAGCAAGTGTGGACGCTCCTCGGGGCAGCCAGTAGCGTCCGCGGGCCACTTTCGCTCCCGGAACAGCCTGCCAATGCCGACCCGCCTCCTCTTCCTCGTGACCGAGGACTGGTATTTCGTCTCCCATCGCCTGCCCATGGCCCGGGCGGCGCGCGAGGCCGGCTTCGAGGTCCATGTGGCGACCCGGGTGGACCGTCATGGCGCCGCGATTGAAGCCGAGGGCTTTCACCTTCATCCGCTGGAGTGGCAGCGCGGCAGCGCCAACCCGCTGGGCTTCCTGATCGCCATTCACCACATTCGAAGCCTCTACCGGCGGCTCATCCCCAGTCTTGTTCATCACGTCGCGATGCAGCCCAGCATCATGGGATCGCTGGCGGCTCTGGGGCTGCCAATGCAAACCCTCAATGCGGTGGCCGGGCTAGGCTTCGCCTTCACCTCCGACACGATCAAGGCGCGGCTTGTCGGCACCGCCTTGAAGGTCCTCATCCGCGGCTTATTCAATCGTCCGAACTCCACCGTTCTCGTGCAGAATCCCGATGACCGGGCCGCCGTCGCCGCGCTTGGAATCGCTGCGGATAAAATCGCGCTGATTCCCGGCTCCGGCGTGGATGTCGATCATCTCACCCCGCTGCCGGAGCCCGAAGGACCAGTAACAGCCGCTTTCGTGGGACGCTTCCTCGAGGACAAAGGTCTGCGTCCGCTGCTGGAAGCCTGCAACATCTTGGCTGCGCGCGGCCGTCCGATCCGCCTTCTTCTGGCTGGCGAGCCGGACCCGGCCAATCCGGCTTCGATTCCCGAGACCACGATCGAGGCATGGAAACGGCAGCCTGGCGTTACCGTCTTGGGATATGTTGCCGACATCCCCACCGTCTGGAGCGCCGCGCATATTGCAGTGCTGCCGTCTCGCCGCGAAGGACTGCCGAAAAGTTTGCTCGAAGCCGCTGCCTGCGGGAGACCTCTGGTCGCCACCGATGTTCCCGGCTGCCGCGAGGTCGCGCGCGAGGGTGTCAACGCCATCCTGGTTCCCCCTGATGATGCTCCTGCCCTTGCGGACGCCATCGATCGCCTCGCGAGCGATCCGGAGCTGCGGCGCCGATATGGAGCGGCAAGCCGGCGGCTGGTTGAAGCCGAATATTCCGACAGTCGCGTCGGGCGCGACATTGTCGCCCTCTACCGAAGTCTTCTTGTTGACTCTCGCTGATGTTTCGTCGCGTTCCCTGCGGCCCGCCGTTAATCAGTTCCGGACTGGTCCTATTGTCGGTTGCCGGTTCGGCGGGTAAGGATCGCACTTCTCCTTAGACAAGGACCCTCATTGGTGTCACACGGGCGCAAGATCGCGGTGATCGGCCTCGGCTATGTCGGGCTTCCCGTCGCCGTCGCCTTTGCGCGCTCGGAAGCGCCGGTGATCGGTTTCGACATCTCCGCCGAGCGCATCGCCGAGCTGCACGCAGGACACGATCGCACACGTGAGGTAGAGCCGGGCGACCTCAAGCTTCCGCAGCTGCGGCTGACGAGCGATGCCGGCGACCTATCGGAGGCTGACTTCTTCATCGTGGCCGTGCCGACCCCCATCGACGATGCCCGCCGTCCCAATCTCACTGCTTTGCGCGCCGCGTCGGACACAGTCGGCCGCGCCCTCAGCTCGGGAGCCATCGTCGTCTATGAATCTACCGTTTATCCCGGCGCCACCGAAGAAGAATGCATTCCCGTGCTGGAAGCAGCGTCCGGTTTGCGCGCCGGCTCGGATTTCACCGTCGGCTATTCACCCGAGCGTATTAATCCCGGCGACCGAGCCCACCGCTTCGCAACAATCCGCAAGGTCGTCTCTGGACAGGATAAGAAAACACTGGACATCGTCGCCGAAGTTTACGGCTCCGTGGTGAAAGTCGGAATTCATAAAGCACCCTCGATCAAGGTCGCCGAAGCCGCCAAGGTTATCGAGAACACCCAGCGCGATCTCAACATCGCTTTCATGAACGAGCTGTCCGCGATCTTCCATCAGCTCAATATCGACACGGCGGATGTGCTCGCCGCGGCCCAGACGAAGTGGAATTTTCTTCCCTTCACGCCCGGCCTTGTCGGCGGCCACTGTATCGGCGTCGATCCCTATTACCTCACGCATCGCGCGGAAAAAGCCGGTTATCATCCCCAGGTGATCCTCGCCGGACGCCAGATCAACGACGGCGTCGGCCAACGCATTGCGCGCGAATGTTTGCGCTGCCTGACGCGCAACGGCACCAAGCCCGAGCGCATCACCATCCTTGGTCTGACCTTCAAGGAGAACGTGCCCGACATCCGCAACTCGAAAGTGATCGATATCGTCCGCGAGCTTGAATCCTTCGGCGTCACCGTGCAGGTGCATGATCCGCTCGCCATTCCTGAAGAAGCCGTCCACGAATATGGCCTCAAACTGCTGCCGGATTCAGCGTTGGCACCATCCGACGCCGTCATTCTCGCGGTCGCGCACGAGAGTTATGTCCTGGCCGGATGGCCGCTGGTTTCGCGTCTACTGCGAGACGGCCGCGGCGTCTTTGTCGACGTGAAGGCGAAGTTGGACCGCAACACCAAGCCGGATGGGATCACGCTGTGGCGGCTGTGACTGGTGACGGCGAAAGCAGCGGTTCATGAACGACCAGGCGCTGCAGCTTTTACGTGACCTCGGAGTTCCGCTTCTCATTGTGTCAGCGGCGGCAACCGCCGGCCTCATCATGCTGTTGCGCCCCCTGCTCCAGCGTTACGCGCTCGCCCTTCCCAACGCCCGCTCGTCGCACAAAGTACCGACGCCGCAGGGCGGCGGCATCGCCGTCATCGGCATCACGATTGCCGTTGTAACCGTGGCAGTCATTGCCTTTCCCCAACTTGGCGGCGGCAGCATAGCGTGGCTGCTGACCGCGCTCGTCGTGGCGGCGGCGCTGGCTGTGGTCGGCGCCATCGACGACATTCGGGTGATCGGCACTGTTCCACGGCTGCTGCTGCAGATGGTCGCAATCGGAGCCGTCATCGCGGCAATGCCGTCCGAGTTGCGCGTCGTATCCTGGGTGCCTTGGTGGTGGGAGCGTGCGCTCCTGCTGCTGGCGATGGCCTGGTTTGTGAATCTCGTGAACTTCATGGACGGGATCGACTGGATGACGGTGGCGGAAGCCGTGCCGGTTACCGCGGGCCTCATTCTTCTCGGCGCCCTCGGCGCTCTACCACCCTACGGCATCGTCGTCGCGCTCGCGCTCTGTGGCGCGATGCTCGGCTTCGCATTCTTCAATCGGCCGATAGCGAAACTTTTTCTCGGCGACGTCGGCAGCCTGCCCATCGGCCTGCTTCTTGGCTGGTTGCTCTTGTTGGTTGCTGTTCGCGGCCATATCGCCGCCGCTTTACTGCTTCCGCTTTATTATGTCGCCGACGCCACCCTCACGCTGTTGCGGCGACTGTTACGTCGCGAGCGCATTTGGGAGGCCCACCGCAGTCATTTTTATCAACGTGCGATGGATGGCGGCTTTGACGTTCTCGGTATTGTCAGCCGCGTCTTTGCAGTCAACATCGCCCTGGTCATTCTTGCGGCCGCGACGATCGTCACCCCGGAACTACGCGTGCAATTGGGCGCGGTTACGGTTGGGGGTGTGCTTGTCGGATTGCTGCTGACCCGTTTCGCCAAAGGCAAAGGGTGACGCTCGGACAAATCTAGAATTACAGCACGGATAATTCTTTCGCCAACTCCCCCCGGAAATCCGGAACAGCTTCACCCAATACATGGAAGACAACGGCGCGGTCCTCGGTGCCGAGGCCCTGTTGCAGGCGCGTCAGCCACGCGCGCATCGCCGCGAGCGAAGGCCGCATAGGCTTGGCGGCTACGATACCGGCGATACCAATTTCAGCGGCAGGCTCTTCGCGCGAAAACAGAATTTCATGCAGGCGTTCGCCGCGCCGTATGCCGGTGTATTTGATGTCGATGTCATGGCCCGGCGAAAGTCCGGCAAGCCGGATCATCCGCTCGGCGAGATCGACGATCTTCACCGGCTGCCCCATGTTGAGCACATAAACGGAAACATCCATGCGCTCGGCTTCCAGCGCGTGGCTGGCGGCGGTGACCACCAGGTCGCAAGCCTCGCGAATGGTCATGAAATACCGGACCATATCCGGATGGGTGACCGTCACCGGCCCGCCGGCCTCGATCTGAGCCTTGAATTTCGGCACCACCGAGCCGTTCGAAGCCAGCACGTTGCCAAAGCGAACGGCGATTAGCCGCATCGGCACCCGGCCGCCGTCGGTGCGGTGTACGTGCTCGTTATCGAGCGCCTGGCAATACATTTCAGCGAAACGTTTGGTCGCGCCAAGCACCGAAACCGGCTCGATCGCCTTGTCGGTCGAGATCATCACCATCGCAGCGGCACCGGCGGCGATGGCGGCATCGGCCACGTTGACCGAGCCAAACACATTGGTCTTGATCCCCTCACCCCAATCCTGCTCAAGCAACGGCACATGCTTCAGCGCCGCGGCATGGAACACGACGTCCGGCTTGAAATCGGCGAGCAGGCGGAAGATGCGGTCGCGATCACGGATGTCGGCAAGCCGGCCCTCGATCAGGGCGCCGGATTCCTTGGTGGCGAGCGATTCCAGGACAGCATGGAGCGCAGGCTCGGAATTTTCGATCACCAAGAGCCGCGCCGCGCCGAAGGTGACGATGCGGTCGCAGATTTCGGCGCCGATCGATCCACCGCCGCCGGTGACGACGATCGACTTTCCCCTCACCACGTTTTCGATGCGGCTATAGTCGATCTTGACGCTCGGCCGCAGCAGCAGGTCCTCGACCGCAACCGGGGCAAGCCGCAGGGCTTCGCTTCCCTCATCCAGCGACGGCAGGCGGCTTGTCGACAGCCCGAGCCGCCGGGCCTGCATCAGCATCGCTTCCGGCTTGACCTCCGGCGCAAAGGCGGAGGGTGTCAGCACCAGGCGATCCACACGCGTGCCGCGCTCGGCGAGGTCGGATACGGCGCGCGCCAGATCGTCGAAGGTGCCAAGCACGGCAATGCCGCGGATCGCCTGCCCCCGGTCGGCTTCCGAGGGCGACAGAATGCCGGCCGGCCAGATTTTCTTAACTGCACCGCTCTCAATGGCTCGCAATAGAACTTCCGCGTCCGCCGCGACGCCGAGAACCAGGATCGGAATGGATTCCGCTATCTGTGCGTGATGACGCGTGCGGGAATACCGAAAATAGCGATAGGCGATGCGAGGACCGCCCAGGAAAAACATCTGCAAGAACCAGTAGAGGACAATAGTGATCTTGCCGAAAAAGAACGTCCCATAAAATCCCGGCGTCACCAGAATGTAGTCGAGCACCACAAGGGATATGGCGAGCACCGTCGACGCCCAGAAAATGTTGGACAGGTCCGGCAGCGACGCGAACCGCCATTTCGCTTTGTAGAGGCCGAAGGCGAAATAGACGATGGCGGCATAGAGGACGAAGCCGGGCAGGATCGCGAGCAGCCCGTCCAGCCGGTCCATGAGGCCGCCGGCCTCAAAGCGCATGACGAAGCTGGCAAGGATTGCAGCCGCCGTGGCGAGCAGATCATGCGCCACGATCAACAATTGACGCGACGTCAGATTTGGCACTCGGATCATGGTTTAAATCGGGGCCGCAAGCTTGTTCATCGGAACTTCATACCGGCCTTTGCGCCTGCGCGCCACCTAAGGCATGGCGCACTTCAGCTCCCGGCGCCAGCGCTTGATCGACCGCCGTCAACACTTGGTAAACGCTGAGCTCGTCAAGACATTGGCTACGGCTGGCGAGGTGATTTTCACAGCCGAGACGCTCGCAAGGCAGACACGGCAACGGGTTCTGCACGACCCAAACATTGCCACGGCGCTGGATGATACCGCGTGGTGACCACATCGGCTCCGGCCCGCCGCCGGACGGCCAGGGTCCGATGCGATGCGGGCTCGCCGGCCCATACAGCGCAACGGTCGGACAGCCGGCCCCCGCCGCCAGATGCGTGACCGACGTATCCGGCCCTACATAGACGGTGGCGTGGCGCAGCAGCCCCGTGAGCTGCGGCCAATTCAGCCGGCCATCGCGGCGTGTAACGAGAATGCCGTCCCAAAGCCGGTCGAGATAACGCTTCTCCTCAAGATCATGACCGCCGGTGACGACGACGCGCAGCCCGCGCTCCGCTAGCGCGGCAGCGAGCGCCTTCCATCCGGCATCGGTCCAACGGCGGTACTGAAACAGCGGATTGGCGTGCAGCACCGCGTATGGGCCATCCGGCAGGTCAGTTGGTGTGGCCGCCTCCACCGGGCAGACGATCTCCGCGCGTGGCGCCAAGCCAAGCGCAGCGCCGATGCGCAGCAATTCGACAACGCGGTGGGCATCGGCATCGTGCGGCGCCGACCACTGCAACACGGCGCGCTTCCACCATCCGCCGCCGCCTTTCGCGGGGATGAATCCGATCCGCCGCCGTGCGGCCGCGATGGCGAAAAGCGTCGGCCGGTCACCGCCTTGCGTCGAAATCGCGAGATCATAGCGCCGCCACAGCCGGCGTATCATGGCTGCCGTTTCGGCGAACGAGGGACGTTGCGGGATCGTCAGCACCTGGCCGATATCGGAATTGCCGGCGAGCATGCCCTCGGTGCCGGTGAACACCAGCATGTCGATATCCGCGCCGGGCAGACCCTGCCGCAGTGTCCGCACCAGCGGCGTTGCCAGCAAAACGTCGCCGAGGCGGCGGAGCACGATGACCAGGATGCGCGGCTGCGGCGGCAAAACCTGCCCCTCGGTCATGACCGTAGGCCATGTTCTCGCCGCGCCCGGTCGGCCTCGCGCAGCACCATCCCCCCCGCCACGCCGGCGCCGAACACATAAAGCCAGCCTTGCGTGAAATCGAACAGATGCGAATTGAACAACGAGCCGACAACATTCTGCACGACGATGACCAGCCCGATCCACGCGACCAAACCGCTCTGGCGGAACAACAAGAGATGCGACGACCACATGGCAAGGAGCACCGCCACGCCGATCAACCCGAGCTGGATGGCAACGGCGAAGATCTGGTTATGAGGATTGGCGCTGACTTCGGCGGAAACGCCGCTGTCGCCTACCGCCGCTCCCTGGAACATTTTGGTAATCGATCCCGTACCGTGGCCGATCACGGGAGCTTGGACGATGAAGCCGATCGATTTTTTCCAGAAGGAAAGACGTTCTCCCGCCGAGGTGCGCGTGTTCTCCGTGGCGTATACTTGAATCTCAATAGCCAAATTCATGACGCGGTCGCGGAGATAGGGTGACGAAGCCGCCACGATGACTGCAAGCACAAAGGCGGCGGCTAGAATTCGCCAAGCGTCCTTCCAGTTAAAATGCCGCAGACTGAAAATGATAAGGAGCACCGCGATGACGACCAATGCAGTCCGCCCGGTGGCGATATAAAAGATATCGAAAAGGAACAACGCCGCGAGCACCGCGGCCACCAGCGCCGGGAGGCTGCGTCCGGCCCTGAACAGATCGACCGCGACATAAGCCAGCGCGAAAGCGCAAATCGCGAATTCGCCGCTCTGCGCGATGTAGTCTTTTACCGGAACACTTGGATCCAATGGACGGCCGAACGAAAGCGCGGGCCATACCGTGGCAGCCAGCGACAACGCCAGCAGGGCGATGCAGGAAGCGAGAAATCCCGCCAGCACCCATAGGCCCCAGTCGGAACGGCGGAACTCGATCAAAAGAAGCGGGAGCAGCAGAAGTTTCACGAAGGAGCCGAAGCCATTCAGGCGCGCCCCCCACGTTACGTCGGCCCACAACATTCCGGCCGCGCCCAGCACCACCAGCAAAACCGGAAGCACGGCCGCCGCCGTGACGAACTCGCGCCGGACGGCGGCAACATCGAGCGTCGGCAACAGCGCCAGGAGCCAAAGAACGACAAGGATACTGGTCGCGGTTGTCGACCACGGCAGCGAGACCGCGGTAGCGACTGCAAGTCCGTCGGCAATCCGCGCCAAGCGGACCTCGTCGAGTTCGAAATTGACGGAAATCCTCATCCGCCGCTCACCGCGCGAGCAGGCGGTTGCCCTGCTTGCGACCGTATCGCTGCCGTGGAGCCGACAGCGGAGAGTCCCTCATGCGCCCTCACCCGCTGATCGCTCAAGCTTTGGTCGAGCCGGCGCTCATTCTCCGGCAACTGCGAGCGGTCGGCCTCGGGATGCCACAGATGCAAAATGCCGGCGGCGAATACGCCATCCTTGCGCCGGACACCCGCGCGCAGAAGACGGACAAGAAAATCGGAATCCTCCCGACCCCAACCGCTGAATGCCGCGTCGAAGCCGTCAACCCGATCGAGATCGGAGCGCCAGACGGCGAGGTTACACGAGCGCGCGCCGCGCCATGCACGCGGCCGCAGCTTACGCAACGGTCCAAGAGGAAGCGAAAGAAGAGGCGCCAATCGATTGATGCCGCCACGCAGGCGTTGCTTGATCCAAATGCCTAAGCCCCAAAGTTCGGGCTCCTCACCTTGCCGCAGTACCGAGGCCGTCAATGATTGCGACATCAGGGCGCGATTTCCAGTAACGAACCATCCCGGCTCGGCCAGTTGGCGATGAACGGCGATAAAGTTGGGACGCGGAACACAATCGCCATCGAGAAAAATGCAATACGCGCCGCGAGAGGCGAGGACAGCGCGGTTGCGTATCTCCGCGGCGCGAAAGCCGCGATCCTCCTGCCAGACGTGGTGCAGATTAAAGCCCGCTTTTTTCTTCCAGGTGTCCACGATCTGCGCGGTCATTGGCCCGGAGCCGTCGTCGGCAATCACGACCTCAAAGTCATCATCGGTCTGCCGCGCCAGCGCCCGCAACACGGTGTCGAGCGCATCCGCGCGGTTGTAGGTCGTGACAATGACGGAGATGAACTCCCTCACGGCAGCGTCTCCCCTCCGTGCGCCTGCACCGGCTCGTGCAGCTATCACCTGCCTGGAATTCGCCTGAGGTAGCAGGAACAACGACTGTTTGCCAGGGCCGCCGCGCCGGGCGTCAGCCCTTGCGATGGACCAGCCCCGTGGCGGCGGTTATGGTGCGCCCGCGCGCATATTGCTTCTATTGATTGGCACATGCAGAAGATTTCCGCATACATCCTCGCCTATAACGAAGCCGAAAAGATCGCGGCCGCGATATCAAGCGTGCTGTGGGCCGATGAGATTGTCGTCGCTGACTCCGGCAGCACCGATCGCACTGCGGAGATCGCCGCAAGTCTCGGCGCGCGCGTTGTCCAGATTCCGTTCCAGGGGTTTGGCGATCTGCGCAATCAAGCGGTCGCGGAGTGCCGCCACGAGTGGATCTTCAGCCTCGATTCCGACGAGCGCTGCACTGCAGCCGTGCGAGATGAGATCCTCGCACTGCTCGCCGCCGGTCCCGGGCACGATGCCTATCTGGTCCCGCGCCGCAATTACATCATGGGGCGCTGGATCAAGGGTTCGGGCTGGTATCCGAATTTCCGGCAGCCGCAATTCTTTCGCAGGGGCGCCATGCGCTACACCAACGAGGTGGTGCATGAAGGCTACGAACTCCTGACTGACAAGCCGCTCGGGCAGATTCAGAACGCCATTATGCAATTTCCGTTTCGTAATCTTGAGGAAATCATCCGCAAGATGGACCGTTACTCCACGCTCGGCGCGCGCAAGTTGGCGCCTAAGCGTGTTTCGATGGGAAGCGCGCTCGGGCATGGCATGTGGGCTTTCATCAAACACTACATCTTCAAGCGCGGATTTAAGGATGGCTGGGCTGGCTTCGTCATCGCGCTGGGAAATTTCGAAGGCACGTTCTATCGCTACGCCAAGCGTTACGAGGAAACGCAGTCGTGGGAACCGCCACCGAGCGAGAAGCTGGAGCGGCCGCAGAATGCGGCGCGGTCCGATCCAACCATCAACGATCGCGTAGCCAGTCCCTGAACCGCCGCGACGCGTTGCGCGCCATCCGGAACGGCAACGCCAGGTAATATTTTCGCATGATCTGCCAACGGTCCTGCCATCCCGGCTGGGCCGGCGCGTCGTTTGGCACATACCAGCCATTGTTGCCGGCGCGGCGAATCAAACGATAACCGCTGCCTTGAAGGAAGCGGTGCCGGCCGAGGTTGCCGACATGATCTTCGATCAGGATCAGGCGCGGCTGCCAACGCGCGAAATCGAAGCCGAGCAGCACCTTGATCTCGTGACCCTCGACGTCAACCGAAAGGAAATCTATCGGCGCCGGTGCCTTCGCTTCGTCGAGAACGTCGTCGAGCGTCCTGACCGGCACCATGATGACGCGTTCCGCCCTTGCACCCGGCGCCATTTGGCTGGGGTCAAGCGACGATAACGGCCCGGCGACATGCAGCGGCAGCGAGCGGCCCGCTTCCTGCGGCGAGGCGCAGGCCACCGCAAACACCTGGGCGGTGCGCGCGGCGGCCAGCTTGGTGGCGAGATCGGGCTGCGGCTCGACCAAGATGCCGGTCCAGCCCGCCTGTTCGAGATGCCAAGTCTGCGATGCATAGGTTGGATGATTGGCGCCTACCTCGACAAAAAATCCGGACATGGCGCCGTGGAAGAACTCGCGGACGAGCCTTTCTTCCTCATGATGCGCCAACTGTCCTGCCATGATGAAACTTCGCGGCGCTCAGGATTGCTTGCGCGCTTGCGATTGTTGCACGATCCTTGTCGTGCTGTATCCGGGCGCGGGCTCAATGAGCATCACTTCGCCACCCTCAGCTTCAACCTCCGCGCGGCCAACCACGTCTTCGAGCTTGTAATCGCCGCCTTTGATCAGCACTTTGGGGCGTATGCGCCGGATCAATTCGAGCGGCGTGTCTTGTGGGAAGATGACGACCAGATCGACCGCTTCCAACGCCGCAAGCACTCCCGCGCGCGCATATTCCGCCTGCACCGGACGGCCTTCGCCCTTGAGCCGCGTCACCGAGGCGTCGCTGTTGAGACCAACAACGAGCCGGCTGCAAGCCGCGCGAGCCTCGGTCAGAAGCTTGATATGGCCGGGATGCAGCAGGTCGAAACATCCGTTGGTGAAACCGATACTGAGACCTTGCCGCCGCCACTCGCCCAGCCGCTCGTCCAGCATCGACCAGTCGAACAGGATTTTCTCCTCGGCAGCGAGCGACGCGGCGGGAAGGATGCGGGCACGAAGCTCGGCGACGGACACAGTAGCGGTGCCGCGCTTGCTGACGGCGACAGCCGCCGCCGCATTCGCCGCGCGCATGGCCGGTTCGAAGCCTGCGTCCGCCGCAAGCATCGCCGCCAATACCGCGACCACGGTATCCCCGGCGCCGGAAACATCGCGCACCTTCACCGGATAAGCCGGCACATGAACGGGTTCGGCGCCCATCACAGCAAGCGTCATGCCGTGCTCGCTGCGCGTCACTAAGACGGCTTTGCTCTCCACCAGTTTGGCTAGCTCCGCGGCGGCGATGACAATCTCGGCTTCGGTAGCGGCGGCACGCCGCGTTGCCACCGCCAGCTCGGCGCGATTGGGGGTGATTAAAGTAGCGCCGCGATAAATCGAAAAGTCGGTGCCCTTGGGGTCGACGACGATGGGTTTTTTTAGTTTGTTAGCCGCATCGATCACGGCACGAATAACCCGGGGCGTCAGCACGCCCTTCGCATAATCCGACAGCACGACCGCGCCGACACGCGGCAGTGCGCTCAGCGCATAATCGATCAGCGCTTTCTCGCTGGGTGCATCAACCGCTTCGGCCAGTTCCCAATCCGCACGCAGCAGATGGGTGGAGTAATGTTCGGAAACGAAACGGACCTTCCTGGTCGTCGGCCGGGAAGGATCGATGACAAGGTGAGCCTCGACCATCGGCTCCGCCTTCAACGCCGACATCAATGTGCGGCCGGCCTCATCTTCGCCGATCACGCCGACGAAGATGCAGCGCGCGCCGAGCGAAACCAAGTTACGCGCCACATTGCCGGCGCCGCCAATCGCGATCTCGCTGCGGCTGACGGCGACGACAGGCGCCGGTGCTTCCGGCGAGATACGCGACACCTCGCCATAGACGAAATCGTCGAGCATCAAGTCGCCGATGCAAAGCACCGTCTGGCTGCCGAGGTTGGAAAGTTCTTTTTCGAGGTTGAACATCGCCCTACCGGTAGCGGTCTGCTGAATTCAAGAAGCCGGATACATATCGCTTCACGGCATCCTCCAGCGGCATGAAGTCCGCGTTGTAGCCCGCCCGGCGCAAATTCGCGACCTCGCTTTGGGTAAAATACTGATAGGTGTCGCGGATTGCCGCGGGCATATCGACATATTCGATGTTTGCCGGACGGCCCAGCACCCCAAACATCGCGCTCATCATATCGCGGAAGCTGCGAGCCTTGCCGGTTCCGACATTGAAAATCCCGCTGACCGACGGCGTTTCCAAGAGCCACCGCACCACCGCGACGGCGTCGTCGACATAGATGAAATCGCGGCGCTGATCGCCGTCGGCAATCCCCGCGCGATGCGACTTGAACAGGCGCACCGGCTCCCCGGCTTTGGCTGAATCGAATACCTTCGACAGCACGCTGGCCATGGCGCCTTTGTGATACTCGTTCGGCCCGAAGACGTTGAAGAATTTCAGTCCCGCCCATTGCGGCGGAAGTTTTTCGCCCTTGGCGTAACGCTCGGCAACCGCAAGGTCGAAAAGATGCTTGCTCCGGCCATAGAGATTCATCGGCCGCAGGCGCGACAGCGCAGAGACCGACCAGTCGTCATCAAACCCGGCAGCGCCATCGCCGTAAGTCGCGGCCGAGGAGGCGTAGATGAAAGGCGTTCGCGTGGTGACGCACCAGTCCAGGAGCTTGAGCGACAGGTGGAAGTTCGTGCCCATGACGAGGTCGGCGTCGGTCGCGGTGGTGTCGGAAATAGCGCCGAGATGAATCACCGCGTCGAGCGTGCGCCCGTCCAGCCAACGGAAAAGATCATCCGGCGGAATGATCTCAGTGACCTGGCGCTTGCCGAGATTGCGCAATTTTTCCTTGGAGCCCAAGAAGTCGTTGACGACGATGTCGGTCCGCCCGGACTCGTTGAGGCTCGCGACTAAGTTCGATCCGATGAACCCGGCGCCGCCGGTGACCAACAACATCAGTGCACCTACCCCGCCGCCCCTGCGTCGCGCCCACCTTTGCCCCACTCTCTCCGATGGTGCAACTTACCGGACTCAGAGAGGTAAACGGCGCGCCAGCGCTGGCAGGATTTGTTACGCGGGATAGCGTTATCGGCTCCATTTCTCTTGCAGCAGCAAAGCGATAGGCTATGAGCATCGCATGACGACCAGCCGCCCGATCCAAAGCCAACCTATTTTGGTCGTCCCCTATATGTGGATCGGCGATTTCGTCCGCTGCCACTCGGTCGTCAAGCTGCTGCGGGCGCGCTGGCCCGACCGGCCGGTGGACATGCTGACGACGACGCTGTGCGCGCCGCTGCTCGACTATATGCCCGGCGTGCGGAAGGGAATCGTCTGGGATTTGCCGCGCGGCCGTTTGCCCCTCGGCGAGTATCGGGCGCTGGCGGAGCGCTTGCGGGTGCAAGACTACGGCACCGCCCTGATCATGCTGCGTACTTGGAAATCGGCGCTGGCGCCGTTCCTGGCCGGCATTCCTGAACGCGTCGGCTTCGCCGGCGAGGCGCGTTTCTTTTTGCTCAACGACCTGCGCTGGGGCGAACGCCGCCTCGAACGCATGATCGACCGCTGCGGATCGCTGGCGCTGCCGAGGGGCGCGCCGCTGCCTGCCGAGTGGCCGCTGCCGGAACTCGCCGTGCCTGCGACGGAGGCGGCGGAATGGCGGTCGCGCAACGGTCTTGTTGCTGACGATTCTCCGGTCATCGCGCTCGCGCCGGGCGCGGTGGGACAAGGGAAGCGCTGGCCTACCGCGCATTATGCCAAGCTGGCGCAAGCACTGGCGCAAGACGGCGCCAGCATCTGGGTGCTCGGCGGGCCGCAGGAAAAACCGCTCGCGGCGCAAATCGTGCAGCAGGCCGGCGCGCGCGCGCATGATTTGACTGGGCCGGATCTGCGCAACGCTATCCTCGCACTCAAGGC
>JAXDOR010000020.1:0-3570 GCA_034668825.1 Alphaproteobacteria bacterium
ATCTTGGTACCGGAAATCACCACGTCGCCGACGCTGATCGGCAATTGCGACAGCATCCGCAACGGATTGAACCAGGTCACCAGCGCGAGCGCGCCGCCGCCGATAACGACGACGGCCGGAATGGCGAAACGCAATAGGCGCACATAGCGGCTGTGCCGCGTCGCCGCGAGAAATTGACGCGTATTGTCACCCCGCGGCGTCGCCCTGAAGCCGCGAGTTTCCCCGTCGTTTTCCCCGTAGGCGACGCTCATGCGTGGCTAACCACCGGATTCTCCATCCCCGCCGCCTGCACGCGAAACGCTTCTGGCGTGCTTTCGACGGTCCAATGATTACGCGGCAAATATGGCCTCGCTGCGACGCGAATGCTCAGGAATGGGCGAAGATGTCTTCCTGCGCCCAGCCGGCGAGATCGAGCCGCACGCGGTCGGGCAGAAAACGAAAGCAGCCTGCCGCGAGCTTGTCGCGGGCTTCGCGGGCAAGCATCACATCGAGCTTGGCTTTGAGGGCATGCAGATGCAGCACGTCGGAGGCCGCATAGGAAACCTGCGCGTCGGATAGCTGCTCGCTGCCCCAGTCGGAAAGTTGCTGCTGCTTCGAGAGGTCAACGCCCAGGAGTTCGCGCGCCAGATCCTTCAGCCCGTGCTTGTCGGTATAAGTGCGGGCGAGCCGCGAGGCGATCTTGGTGCAATAGACCGGCGCCGGCATGACGCCGAAGGTCTGGAACAGAATGCCGAGATCGAAACGCGCGAAGTGAAAAATCTTCAGCACGGCGGGATCGGCGAGCAGCCGCTTGAGGTTCGGCGCGTCGCCGCCGCCCGGCGGAATCTGCACTACGTCGGCGGAGCCGTCGCCGGGCGACAGTTGCACCACGCAGAGCCGGTCGCGGCGCGGGTCCAAACCCATGGCCTCGGTATCGATGGCGACCGCGCCGGTATAGCGCGCGAGGTCGGCAAGATCGCCACGATGCAGGCGGATGGTCATGCGACGAGAACCATTGATGACATTGAATAATTCTGGCCGGGCGCCGCCGGATGTGTAGCAGCGCGCCCGCGCCGCGGCAAGGCTCGGCCGATCTCGTCAGGGGTTATTTAGCGTCCGCAATCGTCCAAAATGCTCCCAGGGCGGCGGCAGGTCGCGGCCGAAGATGCGATCCATCATTCTTTGCGCGACTTCGGGATGAAAGTGATTGATATCGCCCCACAGGTCTGGACGGTCGGTGAGCCAGAACTCGCCGGTGAAATCCCACACCGGAACGATTGTGCTGATGCGCTCGACCACGCGCTGAAGATCCACGGGGTCGTACAGCGCGACAGAGAGCCGATGCACCGGCGACGTGGCAACGATGAGCTGCACTCCGTTGGCGCGGCAAAGCGCGACGAAGCGTTCCAACAGCGCCAATTGCGGTGGAAAGTGAATTTTACTGGTGATCTGTTCGAGGGCCTGAGGCGGCGTCGGCGTGGGGCCGGAAGCACCCTGGGCCAGCGCGGCGGACGGGGATACCGATTCGAGCAACCGCGCGGCCAGCGGCTGCAGGAGGCTCGGATAATCGGGACGCTCCGCGCGATCCTGCGCGCGCCAAATCTGCGAGATCACGCTCGCCCAAGCTTCAAACTGAATGGCCGTCAGATTTTTCCACCAGAAGCGCCCGGGACTCTCGCCCGAGAGCGCCGGCGGCAGGGCGTATTGCGGCGATCCGTTTGTCCTCGGCGGCGTGCCGAACGAGTCCGGGTCGAGAAGCAGAAACACGGCGCGCAGCCGCTCGCCCTTGCCGGCTTTCGTGCGCAGGACATATTGCAGCACCGCGATATCGTCGGTGAGCGACCCCAGAGCGACGGCAAAGCGGGCGAATTTCACTCCCGTGCGAGCGGAGAGTTCGTCCATGGAGAAAGCGACGCCGCGCGACGAGCCGAGGAAGAGTCCATCGTAATTCTGCGTCTGGAGCTCGGCAAATCGCTGATAGCGATCGTTCGGATTTTTCGTGGGCGGCAGCAGCCCGGTTCCAAACAAGGCTTGCGGATCGATAATGACGTTGGCGCCGACCACCGCGAGAAACAGAGTCGCGGCGAGGGCGATGAGCGCTTGGGCGTAACGTCGAGAATGCATCCGATCAGCTTTGGGTTGCGCGCAACGGCTGCTCGGCAGGCGGACCTAAAGTCTCCAACAGGCCTTGCTCCCAGAGTTGCCGGGTCAGGTTACGCTGGATCTTCCCGCTCGTGGTCTTCGGCAGCGCTCCAGGACGGATCAGCACGACGACGTCGATGCCAATCTCATGCTCGTTCACGACCGCTTCGCGAATGCAGCCGGCGATGTCCTCGGTCGAAATGTGATGACGCTGGGTGCGTTCCACTTCCTGCACGGCAACGAGCTTCTGCGCCCCGCCGGCGTCGAGCGCCGCAAAGACCGCGGCCCCCTGCTTGCGCAGCGCCGGATGGCTGTTCTCTACGGTGTGTTCGATGTCTTGCGGATAATGATTCATGCCGCGAACGATGATGAGGTCCTTGATGCGCCCGGTGAGGTATAGCTCGCCGGCCTCATCGAGAAAGCCGAGATCGCCGGTGCGCAGCCAGCCCTCCTCGCCTTCGCCTTCGATCCGAGCCTTGAAAGTGGATGCCGTGGCCTCAGGCTGTCGCCAATAGCCCTGCGCCACATTCGGCCCATGAACCCACACCTCGCCGATGAGGTCGATATCGAGCCGCTGCCGGCTCTCGGGATCGACGATGGCGATGCGCTCGCCAGCGAGGGCCTGACCGCAGCCGACAACCACGTAGCTGTCCTCGCTGTTGACGGACGGAATCGCTCGATGCCGTTGCAGAGCGTCGCGGCTGACGGCGCGCGTCGCCGCCCCAGCGCCCCGGCGGCCTGAGGAAATCAGCACGGTGGCTTCGGCCATGCCGTAACCGGGATAAATGGCCTGCGCGTCAAACCCGTAAGGGGCGAAGGCCGATGCAAACCGCTCGAGCGTATCCGCGCGGATCGGTTCGGCGGCGTTGAACGCCACTTTCCAGCACGAAAGGTCCACGTCTTTCATTTGCTCGACGCTGAACCGGCTGACGCACAAATCGAATGCGAAGTTCGGCGCCCCGGCGACCTCGGCGCGATATTGGTGAATGGCCCGCAACCAAATCGTCGGCCGTTGCAAGAACGTAACCGGCGACAACAACACGCATAGCGATCCAAGATACAGTGTCTGCAAGACATTCGCGATCAAACCCATGTCGTGATAGAGCGGAACCCAGCTCACATAGGCAGATTGCCGCGTATTGCCCAAAGCGATCTGTTTCATCTCCAGATTTGCAAGCAGATTGCCGTGGCTCACCATCACGCCCTTGGGAGCCGACGTCGAGCCCGAGGTGTATTGCAGAAAAGCGATATCGTCGCGCGACGCGGCTGGCAGCGAGAGTCCTTCTTTCGCCGGCACGGCATTCCGATCCAGCGTGAGCCATTCCAGGCCCGCGCTCTGAAAACGCTCGATCATGTCGGGCCGGTCGGTCATCAGATCGGGATTGGCGATCGCAAAACGCGGAGAGCAATCGGCAACGATGCTCGCGCTGGAATCGCGGGAGCTGACAC
>JAXDOR010000021.1:0-3294 GCA_034668825.1 Alphaproteobacteria bacterium
TACCAGATGCGCTGCCACCAGTTGGCGCCGTCGATCGCAGCCGCTTCATAGAGTTGATCGGGCACTGATTTCAACGAAGCCAGATACATGATCATGAAGAACGGCGCGCCATACCAGATATTGACGAGAATGACCGAGAAGCGGGCCCAGCTGGGGTCACCGGTCCACGCAATCGGCCCGATGCCGAAAAACGACAGCGTGTAATTGAAGGCGCTGTAGGACGGGTCAAACAGCCACAGCCACGCCAGTGTGCTCATCGCTGGCGGAATGACCCACGGCACCAGCAGCATGCCGCGCCATTTGCGCTGGCCCTTGGCGGGAATGTTGTGGACGAAATGCGCGACGATAAAGCCGATCAGCGCCTTGAAGACCACGGCCGTGATCGCGAAAATACAGGATTGCTCGACCACCAGCCAGAACGTTTCGCGCTTGAAAAGAAACTGGAAGTTGCCAAGCCCGACGAAGCGCTGCATCGACTTGTTCAAGGTCGCAAGATGCAGGGAATAGAAAGCGGGATAGATAACCAGAATCGCGATGAGAAGGATCAGCGGCAGCGTCATAAGAAAAGCCGCGGTCGATTTACGCTTCATCGCGGTCCGTAAACTGGAACGCTTCCGTTTAGGTCGCGCCTCGACGACACTGTTCGGTTGAAATGTGACATCAACCATGATGCATCTTCCTCGCCAGTTTCATCCTTGAGCGCCGGTGTCCGACATTTTCCGGCATATCAACATGCCGGCGATCATGGCCGGCCGCTTGCCGTTTCGATGCAAAGCTTCGTTGCGATGTTCGCCGCGACGGCCGCAGTCTTGATCGAGTGACCGCCGCGGCTAATTTTCAGCTTCGCATATAGCCTTCGCATTCGCCTTCCGCCCAGGCCAGCGTCTTCTCCATCGCTTCGCCCTGATGGTACCGCAGGCACATCTTTGTGAGGATGGCTTGCGAATAGATCTGCTGGGCGATCTTGGGAGGCGCCGGAGAGGCTGCGATCGACAGCGTCTGGTGCTTGAACGGATTTGGATAGTGGTAGAGCGTTCCCTTCGGCGGGCCTTCTTCCGCCCAGGTCTTCAGTGTCGTGAGTTTCTCCCACGCCGGCAGATCGTATCCGCCGCTGGCCGCGACGAGCTTCTCGATGGAAGCGGGTTGTGACAGGTGGACCAGCAGGCTCTTCGCCGCCTCCTTGTTCTTGGAGAAGCTCCAGATGCTCCAGAAGTATGGGAGGTACGGTGCAAACCGGCCCTTCGGTCCGGCGGGAAAGCCATGGGTCCAGCATTGCTCGGCGACCTGCGGAGCGTCACGTTTGGCAACCGCCCAGGCGCTGGGCGGGTTCATGATCATCGCGCCGCGGCCGGAAACCAGCCACTTGTTATTAGACGCGTCGTCCCACGCGGCGACGTCCGGCGGCAGGAAGGCGATCAGCTTCTTGTAGAATTCAAGAGCTTGGCGCACCGCGTCGGTCTTGACCGTGAGTTTACCGTTGGCGTCGACGAGTTCTGCGCCGAACGCCTGGAAAAACGCACCGGCGGTATCGACGTTGTCGGTTGTCTCGCCGAGACCGATGCCGAAGGGAAAGCCGCCTTTGTGGCACGCTTCGGCGGCCTTCAGAAATGTGTCGGTGGTCCAGTTGTCCGCTTTGGGCGGGCTGCCAGCCGGGTACATTTCCTGAACGTCGATGTTGGCGTATTTTTTCATCAGGTCGATGCGCGAGCAGGGCCCCTTGATCTGGCTGCCGATGCAGGAGGGAACGCCCAGCCACTTGTCGCCGACCTTGCCGAGATACTGCGCGGTGCCATTGACGTCGCCATTCAGCTTGATAAGCGGCGCCATAATGTCGTTGACGGGTTCGAGTTGCTCGGCGTGCGCGTGCGGCCACCAGCTCGGCAACGCCAGGATGTCGTGGCCGGACTTGGCCTGCGCCTCGGCGGCTATCGTCAGAAGGTTCTTGTTGCCCTGGCTCGGGATGTAGTCGATCGAAACCTCGACCTTCTCCTTGGCGGCCCATTGATTGATGAGTTCGGTACTTGCCGCGTTGGCGCCGGGCACCCAATGGTCCCAAAAGCCCATCGTAAGCTTGCCGGCTGCATGCGCCGATCGAACGTACGGTGCGGTTATCAATGCCGCGGATGACATTGCGCTAGCAGCGACAAATTGCCGTCGAGAAAGCTTCTTCCGAGACATGGCGTTCCCTCCCTGGTGAGCCAATCGTGGTGAGCTGAATTGCTGCTGTTGTTCTTGTTTCTCCGTCTGACGGCCAGGCCACAATCGGGCACTGCCGGGCGCTGCGGAGATTTCGTTTTCACAATCAGAGCAGAATTGCCGGCGCATGTCGAGAAATCAGCTTGTCGCGGCTCCTAGAACTTACGTTGCGTGTGGGGAATGGCAGGCGCGGGCTCCTTGCTGCGTTGGCGGATGGGTTGAACCCCATACTGCGCTGCACACGGCAAGGTGACGACCAACCTCCGGCCCGGGCAATGATCCGCGCCGTGGACTCGTACGACGCGAAACCGGTATTGTCTGAATCGCCGCAACCGCGCAGCCATGCGCGGCAACGGATCGATCTACCATGGAGAACAGCGAATGCTCACGAGACTGACGACGCGCACCAACCGGAGATTGCATTTCGCGCTCGTCGCCGGAGCCATGTCACTTATCGCCGGGTCGTCCGCCGCGCATGCGCAAGGGTTGGTCAAAGGCGTTCAACAAGGAGCGCAGGCGGGCAACAAGGCGGCCGGACCGGTGGGCGGTGTGCTGGGCGGTGCGATCGGCGGGGTCGTCGGTGTCTTCACCGGGGTGCTCGGAGTTCCCGGCAACAATCCGCAAGCGCCCGCTCAGCCCGAGGCAAAACAAGCGGGTCCCGCGAAGGGAGCGAAAACGGCGAAGGGCAAAGCAGCCCAACCCGCGGCGCAAGCAGCTGAACCCCAACTGACCGCGGAACAGATCGTCGCCAACAGCGATGCCTATATCGACCGCATCAAGACCGAACTGAAACTGACGCCCGAGCAGGAGAAGCACTGGACCGCCTTCAACAGCGCCATGCATTACCTCGGCCACAACGGCGCCGATCGCCTGAACTTGCGAATTGCGCGCGCGCAACGCGATCCCCCCGACGATATCATCGAGCAGATGCGCAACGAGGCCCAGTTCCTGAACGACCGCGCGGTCGATCCAAGGAACGTCGCCGACGCGGCCGAGCCGCTGTTTGCAAGCCTCGACGCCCGGCAAAAAGCTATGTTCATCGATCAGATGGTTCGCTTGAGCCGCGAGCGGGGACTGGACTAGTCGCCCCGCAACTCG
>JAXDOR010000022.1:0-5789 GCA_034668825.1 Alphaproteobacteria bacterium
AGGGAAAAAGAAGCGGCTCATGCGCACTCGAACCCATGATCAAAACGACACCCTCATCGTCGGCGGCGGGCTCGCCGGACTGTTCTGCGCGCTGAAACTAGCGCCCCGCCCGGTCACCATCGTCGCCGCCGCGGCGCTGGGCGAAGGCGCTTCAACCGCCTGGGCGCAGGGCGGCATCGCCGCCGCCGTGGCGGAAGGCGACACGCCGGAAGCCCATGCGCGCGACACCGTCGCGGCGGGAGCCGGGATCGTCGACGAAAAAATTGCGCTCGGCATTGCGCGCGAAGCCGCCAATCGCGTGCACGATCTACTGTCCTACGGAGTGCCTTTCGATAAAGACCTGGAAGGCCGGCTGTTGGTATCGCGGGAAGCCGCGCATTCGGCGCGGCGCATCGTCCGCGTGCAAGGTGACAGCGCCGGTCATGCGATCATGGCGGCGCTGATCGCCGCCGTGCGCAAGACGCCATCGATCCATGTGATGGAAGGATTTATGGCGGAAGAATTGCTGACGGCAGACGGCGCCGTGACAGGGCTGCGCACACGTGACGCGACGGGCCGGCTAACGACCCTTCCCGCCGGCGCACTCGTGCTCGCGACCGGCGGCATCGGCCATCTCTATTCCGTCACCACCAATCCATCCGAAGCGCGCGGCATTGGGCTTGCCATCGCGGCGCGCGCGGGCGCGAAGCTGGCGGATACCGAGTTCGTGCAGTTCCATCCCACCGCCCTTGATGTGGGCCGTGACCCCGCCCCGCTCGCGACCGAGGCGCTGCGCGGCGATGGCGCGATCTTGGTCAGTCGCGTCGGCGAGCGTTTCATGCAGCGGCTGCATCCCGACGCCGAACTGGCGCCGCGCGACATCGTCGCTCGCGGCGTTTTCGCCGAGATCGCCGCCGGACGTGGCGCTTTCCTCGATGCGCGCCAAGCCATCGGCGCGGAGTTCAAAGCAAAATTTCCCACGGTTTATGCGAGCTGCATGGCCGCCGGCATCGACCCGGCGCGGCAACTCATTCCCATCGCGCCGGCGGCGCATTATCACATGGGCGGCGTGGCCGTGGACGCGCGCGGACGCACGTCGCTTGCGGGCTTGTGGGCGGCGGGCGAAGTTGCCTCCACCGGCGCGCATGGCGCCAACCGGCTGGCGTCGAACTCCCTGCTCGAAGCCGTGGTCTTCGCCGCGCGTATCGCGGAAGACATCGGCGGCATGCCATCTGCGAAAAAGACCCTGCCGCCGACGGCAATCAGCGAAGCTGGAGCGCCTGCGGCGCTAACGCAGGCGGACGACTGCGCGTTACGCGCGGTGATGTCGGCGCATGTCGGTGTTATTCGCGATGAAGACGGACTTTCTCGCGCGCTTGCCAAGATCATGGACATCGAACGCAAGGCGTCTTCGCCAGCTTTGCGAAACATGGCGACCGCCGCTTTGTTGGTGACCGCCGCCGCGTGGAAGCGCCCCGAGAGCCGCGGCGCGCATTTTCGCTCGGATTATCCCGCTGCCGACCCGGCGCAAGCGCGCCGGAGCTTCATCACGCTTGATGAAGCACGTCACATGGCCGAACGCGCCGCCGTGGCGCCCGTCCCCGTCCACTGAGGAAGACCCATGACGAACTTGCTATGCGCTGATGCCTTTCTTTCGCCGCTCGAAATCGACGACGCGGTCACGCGCGCGCTGGCGGAGGATCTTGGCCGCGCCGGCGACATTACCTCCATTGCCACCGTGCCTGACGGCACCCGCGGCCGCGCCGTGGTGGCGGCACGTAAGGGCGGACGCGTCGCCGGCCTGCCGTTGGTCGAAGCCACCTTCCGCAAGCTCGCGCCGGACATGGAGATCAAAGCGCACGCTCGCGACGGCATGACGGTCGAGCCGAAGACCGCGCTGATGACCGTGACCGGCGATGCCCGCGCCATGCTGGCGGCGGAGCGCACGGCACTGAATTTCGTCGGGCACCTGTCCGGCATCGCCACCGCGACCGCCGAATTCGTGCGCCGTGTCGCGCATACGAAAACGCGCGTGATGTGCACCCGCAAGACCCTTCCGGGACTGCGCGCATTGCAGAAATACGCCATCCGCTGCGGCGGCGGCTTCAATCACCGCTTTGGCTTGGACGACGCGGTGCTGATCAAGGACAATCACGTCGCGGTCGCCGGCGGCATTCGCGCGGTGCTGGAACGCGCCAAGGCGAGCGTCGGCCCGATGGTCAAGATCGAGATCGAGGTTGATTCGCTGGAGCAACTCCGCGAAGTGCTCGATGCCGGTCTCGCCGACGTGGTGCTGTTGGATAATTTCGACGTGCCGAAGCTACGCCAGGCGGTGCAAATAGTCGGCGGCAAGCTGGTGACGGAGGCTTCCGGCGGTATCACTCTCGCCAGCGTGGTGGAGATCGCGGAAACCGGCGTCGACTATGTTTCCTCCGGCGCGCTGACGCATTCGGTGATCAATCTGGATATCGGCCTCGACATCGAGATGTAAAAATCTCTGTCATCCCGGGCGACCGAGCGTAGCGAGCTGATCCGGGATGACAACAATAAGCTACAGCTTCGCCACCGCGTCGGACGTCGCCGCGACGCTGCCCCATGACGGCGCATCGGAACCGTCGCCCCAGGCGCGCGGCCGGTAAAAGGTGTGGACGCCGAATTTGTAGAGCTTTTTCATCTCCCGTACCCACGACGGCCGCACCCAGTAGGCGTGGTAGTGGGTCGCTCTGTTGACCTCGGCGAGCCAGTATTTGCCGTCGAGCATGTCCTTGGCGATGCGTGTCGCGCGCACCCAGGCCTGCGGCTCCGTGATGTTCTTCGACAGGCCGTCGCAGGCGAAAGTGAACTGGCAGGCGAGATGCCGGTGCGCGTTCTGATAGACGGCGCCGCAGACGTTGTTCGGATAAAAACCGGAGAACACGCGGTTCATCACCACTTGGGCGACCGCGATCTGCCCACGCACCGCCTCGCCGCGGGATTCGAAATAGACGGCGTTGGCGAGACACTTCTCCGCCTTGGCGCGCGCCTTGCCGTCGAGATGCAGCCGCTCGGCCGGGGTTATGGGCCGGCGGCCTTCGCCGGTCACTTCGCCCTTGCTGGCGATGGTCTCGCCGCCTTTCGCCGGATCAACCTTAGTGTCGGCGGGCTGCTGAGGAGTAAGGGCGGCAACCTTGATGTCCGGATCGGCCACCGGCGGCAGGACGAGCATCGGCTCCTCCCCCGGAGTCCATTTTTCAATGGCGCCACGCGACGGATTGAGCGGCTCGACACCGAAATAAAGCTGCGCCATATCCAGCACCACCTCGGCGGGCTTGGCGACGGCGGTGATGGGTTTTTCCTCAACGACGCGGTCGAGCGGATCGGGGACATCGGCGGCGGCTGCGATCTCGAGCTCAACCGCGGCGGAAATGTCCGCCTCGGTGGACGGTTCGACATTGGCCGTGGCAGCGATCTGGTTGCTCGGCTCCGATTGTTCCGGCGCCGAAGCTTCAAGCGCGGGAGCAGGTTCGGGCCGCGCCGGCAGCAGACGGTTACCCTTGGCGCTGCGGTCCACGGCGGGAAATTCCAGCGGCGGCTCCGAAGACCTCGGATCGAACAGCGGCGTGTTGTGCACTAGGCTGCGCGGATCGAGACTCGCCAGCTGATATCGTAGCGATTCCGGTATGCCGGTGCCGATCGGCCGCGAGAAGCTGAACGTCGCCGCATGGATGGTGCCGAACGGAGACGCCAGCACGTGCTGCCGCCAATGCTCCGAGACCGAAGGCTGCCTAGCGAAAAGCGCTGCGAGATCCTGGTAACCGATCTGAGTCGGCATCAGAATGAAGGCCAAAGCGCCAAGGCCGAAGGGCGCCGAAAGGACCCCCTTCGGCCTTCTACGCGATGCGACGATACTCACGCTCTACCCCACCCTACGCAACGCCACGCTACGCACAGTCCTTCGCGCGAAAGGCGCCGCCGTGGCGCCAATGCGACAGGTTTGTTTATTGCCGAATTAACCTTGCGATCGCGTTAATCGCAGGTGCAGCAGGGCTCAGCCGCCACCGATGTAAAGAGGGTGTTAACGCGCTGATACCCTCTCCCCTTGCGGGAGAGGCAAGAGATCACGCCTGACTGGCCGCGCCTTTGCCGAGCGCTGCCTGAGCCGCCGCGAGACGCGCGATCGGCGCGCGGAATGGCGAGCAGGAAACATAGTCGAGATTGACGTCGTGGCAGAAGGCGACCGACGCCGGATCGCCGCCATGCTCGCCGCAGATGCCGACTTTGAGATCGGGGCGCGTCTTGCGCCCGCGTTCGACGCCGATCCGCACTAGCTCGCCGACCCCCTCGCGGTCGATGGAGACGAAGGGGTCCACGGGCAGGATGCGCCTGGCGGCATAAAGCCCGAGGAAACTTGCCGCATCGTCGCGGCTGATGCCGAAAGTCGTCTGCGTCAGATCATTGGTGCCGAAGGAGAAGAATTCGGCGGTCTGCGCGATCTCGCCCGCCAGCAGCGCCGCGCGCGGCAGCTCGATCATGGTGCCGACCTGATAAGCGATCTTCTTGCCGGTCTCCTTGGACACCGCCTCAGCCATGGCATCGATGCGCGCCTTGACGAGGTCGAATTCTGCCTTGGTCGCGATCAGCGGCACCATGACCTCGGGTACGACCGGCGCGCCGGTGCGGCGGCCAGCTTCGATGGCGGCCTCGAAAATTGCGCGCGCCTGCATTTCCGCGATCTCGGGATAAGCGATGGCGATACGGCAGCCGCGGAAGCCGAGCATCGGATTGAACTCGTGCAGTTCGCGGGCGCGGTCCGCCAGCTTCTTCGGATCGGCGCCCATGGCGGCGGCGACTTCGGCGATCTCTTTCTCGGTGTGCGGCAGGAACTCGTGCAACGGGGGATCGAGCAAGCGGATGGTGACCGGCAGTCCGCGCATGATCTCGAACAGTTCGATGAAATCGGCGCGTTGCATCGGCAACAGTTTGGCGATGGCGGCGCGGCGGGTTTTTTCCTCGTCGGCCAAGATCATCTCGCGCACCGCCTGGATGCGGGCCTCATCGAAGAACATATGTTCGGTGCGGCACAGTCCGATGCCCTCGGCGCCGAATTTCAGCGCGACGCGAGCATCGTTCGGGGTGTCGGCATTGGCGCGCACGCGCAGGCGGCGCACGCTGTCGGCCCATCCCATCAGGGTGGTGAATTCGCCGGACAATTCCGGCTCGATCATCGGAATGCTTCCGGCGAGCACCTGACCGGTCGAGCCGTCGATAGTGATGAGATCGCCCTCCTTCAAGGTCACGCCGCCCGCGGTCATGGTGCGCTTGGCGGCATCGACCCGAATCGATCCGGCGCCGGAGACGCAGGGCTTGCCCATGCCGCGTGCGACCACGGCGGCGTGGGAGGTCATGCCGCCGCGCGTCGTGAGGATGCCTTCCGCTGCGTGCATGCCATGGATGTCTTCCGGGCTGGTTTCGACGCGCACCAGGATGACCTTGCGGCCTTCGGCCTTGAGCGTTGCCGCTTCGTCGGAGGTGAACACGATTTCGCCCGAAGCCGCGCCGGGCGAGGCGGGTAAGCCGCTGGCGATCACCTTACGCTCGGCTTTTGGATCGATGGTGGGATGCAGAAGCTGGTCAAGCGAGGCCGGATCGACTCGGGTGACCGCCTCATCCTTGGAAATCACGCCCTCGCTCGCAAGCTCGACCGCGATCCGCAGCGCCGCCTTTGCTGTGCGCTTGCCGGAGCGGGTCTGCAGCATCCACAGCTTGCCCTGCTCGACGGTGAATTCGAGGTCCTGCATATCGCGGTAGTGGCGCTCGAGCAGGTTCTGGAT
>JAXDOR010000023.1:0-10890 GCA_034668825.1 Alphaproteobacteria bacterium
GCCGTCAAGCCAGGCATCCCTGAGCCGTGCATCCCTGAGCCGTGCATCCCTGACCCGTGCATGCCGCCGCGTGCATCAGCGGCAGAGAGCCCGGCCAGAACGAACACTACGGTCGTTATGATAAGCATTCGCATCTTGTACTCGTTGGAAAGGTTGGCGTTGGAATGGCTTCAACACACATGTGTTGAAGCCCCGTCTCAACAGCCCCATATGAAATCCGGTAAGGATGCGTGAACACTTCGAATCCGTCGGCGCGCGCGATGGCTGCAAGCGTGATGCCTGCCGCGTCCGCCATGCGGACGGCCAGCGCGGTTGGCGCCGAAACCGACACCATCACCGCCGCCCCGATCGCAGCGGTTTTCTGCACCATCTCCACGGACACCCGGCTGGTGAGAAGAATGATCCCCTCGCCCGCCGCAATCGACCCGCGCGCCAGCGCGCCCGACAGCTTGTCGAGCGCATTGTGACGGCCGACATCCTCGCGCAAGGCGACGATGCCGCTCGTGGCGTTCCAAAACGCCGCCGCGTGAACCGCGCGGGTCTCGATGTTGAGCTTTTGACGCAATGGCAGGCTCTGCATGGCAGCCATGATCTGTTCGGGCGAGAATTGAGGACCGGGCGCGACAAGCGCCGCGGGACGCATCGCTTCTGCGATCGATTCGATGCCGCACAATCCGCACCCGGTCGGTCCCGCGATGTGCCGACGTCGCTCCCGCAGGCGATCGGCTTTCGGCTGACTGAGCCACATCCGCAGTTCGACACCGTCATCAAGGTGCACGATGTCCAATGAATCGATGTCGGCAGACGAACTGATCACGCCCTCGCTCAGGCTGAAGCCGACCGCGAAATCCTGCAAGTCCTGCGGTGTCGTCATCATGACCGCATAGGTGCCGCCATTGTATGTGAGCGCTACCGCGGTCTCTTCCGGAATCGAACGACTGCCCGCGCTCGGACTGCCTTCGCGCCAAATTCGGCGGGGAACGACTAGGGCAGGCTCCATCATACATTGCTCCGTTCATGGGCGGGCAGCGCCGTGAAACAAAAGATCAACAAGATATGAATGTCGCTATCCGGCGCGGCTCGCTCAACTAAAAACGAGTTTAGCTTTGCCAATGTCAGGCAATGGTGAGAGCCAGATACGGGCGCGGAAAAACGAGATCGGTGCTCCATCGTCGTGAGCAATGTGGGTGAATGCTAACAAACAATTTAATGGTGCAATTTTCCCTGCGGGCCTAGATCGGGTTCAGAACAGCCACGCCTGTCCCCCGAGGCGATATCATGCGGCTGTCGAGCGGACGGCGCGCGCCGCGCCCTGTGCCCCCTGAATGAGGCAGGTGCGCGCCGTCCGATTTTTTCCCTCCGTTTGATGCCCAGCTGCTGATCCGGCGCGCTTATGTCCGGTGCGAGCGCATCCTGTATCCGAATTTAGTAGAGACGACAGACAAGCATTGCCATCTCCAGTCCATCGCGACGTTGGACCTCACTGGCTGAGAAACAACGTCAGACAAAGGTCCTGTGGCGGAAAGTCCGCCCATCCAATGGAGAATGTCATGAGAGGACGAATGATGATGATTTTGGCAAGCGCGGTGCTTGCCGGCAGCCTTCTTGCCACGGGTGCGCAAGCCCGCGGTGGTGGTGGCGGCGGAGGCGGAGGACACGGTGGTGGCGGCATGGGCGGCTTTGGCGGCGGCCACATGGGCGGCGGCTTCGGCGGCGACCATATGGGTGGCTTTGGCGGAGGTCATATGGATGGCATGGGCCAAGACCACTTTGGCGGCGGACGTCGTTTAGTCGGTCGCGGCCTTTACGGCGATGGCCTCGATTGCCCGTACTACGATTCGTACACCTCGCCGTATACCTGCGATTACTGATCGCTAAATCGATCCGGAAGTCGGCGGCGCGCAGCTTTCGCCGCTTTCATGGGCTCACCTGGAGAATTGGCGAAGAACGCCAGCTCTGCCGGGTGAGCCCAACTTGCGAGGGGTCTGGTCTCGCGCCTCCGCTACCACCGAGCCCGCGCGTTTGAATTCGAATTTAATGTCCTAAATCTCAATTTAATGGCTCCTGCGCGCGCAACGTCTATCCTTTAGCGATCCGCTTCAGTTTCGAACGGCGGATGTTATCGGATTTTTCCACGACGGAGCGACTGACATGGGCATTGAGGGACAATTCGCGGGCATCACGGCTCTGACACGGCGTCAACCGGCGTTTGTCAGAAACGGACGCGGCAACGGATATCTCTCCGACATCGGTCGCTTCGCGATGCTCGAAAGGGACCAGGAGTACAGGCTCGCCAAACGTTGGCGCGAGCACGGCGACCGTGACGCCGCGAACCAGCTTGTTACAAGTCATCTGCGTCTCGCCGCCAAAGTCGCCATGGGCTACCGCGGCTACGGTCTTCCCGTTTCGGAAATCATCTCCGAAGGCAATGTCGGCCTGATGCAGGCATTGAATCGCTTTGAACCCGAAAAGGGCTTTCGCTTCGCCACTTACGCGATCTGGTGGATCAGGGCTTCGATCCAGGATTACATCCTGCGTTCGTGGTCGCTTGTCAAGATCGGCACCACCGTGAACCAGAAGCGGCTCTTCTTCAAACTGCGCTCGGCAAAGAGCAAGATCGCCGCATTCGAAAGCGGCGACCTGCATCCCGATCAGGTTGCTCTGATCGCGAAGGACCTCGATGTCACCGACCAGGACGTCGTCGACATGAATCGGCGCCTTGGCGGCGACAAATCGATCAATGCCCCGCTTCATGAGGACGGTCAAACCGGCGAATGGCAGGACCATCTGGTAGATCAGTCCCCCTCGCCGGAAGCCATCGTCGTCGAACAGGACGAGAAGGACTACCGGCACAAGGCGCTGATCGCCGCGATCGATGTCCTGGACGACCGCGAGCGGCGCATCTTCGAGGCGCGACACCTGGCCGACGAGCCGCTCACCCTCGAAGACCTTGCGGAAAAATTCAAGGTCTCGCGTGAACGCATCCGGCAAATCGAAGCGCGCGCGTTCGAGAAAGTGCGAAAGGCGGCCAGGAACCTCGCCGCGAAGGCGCCGGCGGCCATGCTGGAGGCTTGGGGCGCCTGAACTGGAGCGCGGACTCACTGGCGCGTAGCCGTGCAGGCGCGGCGCGGTCCGCGCATCAAATAACAACAACCGTATGTCATTGGAGCGAATGCGATGCGTTCTTTCTTGGTCTTGGGCCTGTTGATCACCCTGTGTGCGTCCGCCAGCGCGGCGACGGTGCATCACTCACGGCACCATGTCATCGTTGATCCCAGCCAAAGCTGGGCCTACGCAGCGCCTCGGCCGGTCCACTACGATGACACCCCAAGCTACAACGACCCCTCGAAGTTTGGTGGCAGCGCGGCGCTGCCGGCGACACCCTGAGGCTTCGAATTGTACCCCACCCGGCGCCACCGCGAAGCGATCTAGCTTGCGGGCTCTTCCCTGACTTGGCCCGCCCGCAAAGGGGCCGGCTCTCCTTGCGCCAGCAATAGTACCGCCGGGCCCGCTTCTTGTGTCACAGATCAGCCCGCATACACTTCATACACATCGGCGGCCTCGACCAGCCGGCGCAACACTTCATGGTGTGGCGACGCGCCAAGCAGAACCGGAATCGATTTGTAGGAAGGCGTTCCGGATTTGGCGTCGTAGTGATCGAGCGCCACCAGGACATTCGCCTCCGGATAATACGCCGCGATCGAGCCCTGCGCGATGTTGTAGGCGACCGCCGTCAGGTTGCGCATAACGCGCTTGCCCGGTTTAGATCCCGCATCCGGTACGACGCTGACATCGACGAGATGGCCGTGCTTCAGGCCGCGGCTGGTGAGGTCCCGCTCATTGACGAACACGACGTCACGGCGCCCGGTAATCCCACGATAGCGGTCGTTCAGGCCGTAGATCGTCGTGTTGTATTGGTCATGACTTCTGATGGTCGTGAGCGTGAGAGCTTCACGATCGGCGGCACGTGGATCCTCATCGAGACCTGGGTAGAGGAGAAAATTGGCCTTTTTCGTCGGTGTCAGCCACTCGCGTTCCGATGCGGCAACATACAGCCGAAATCCGCCGGGCTTCTTGATGCGGGCATTGAAGTCTGCGAATGCCGGAAACACCGCCTCGACGCAATCACGAATCTTTCCGTAATCGGAGATCAGGTTCGCCCATCCGACCCGCGTGTTCGGCAATGTGGCCAGCGCCATCCCTGCGATGATTGCCGGTTCCGATCTGAGATGCTCGGACGCGGGCTTCAGTCCGCCGCGCGAAGCGTGGACCATCGACATTGAATCTTCCACAGTGACCGACTGGCGGCCGCTCGCCTGGACGTCGATCTCGGTGCGTCCCAGACAGGGAAGAATGAAGGACTGTTTCGCGACCAACAGATGCGAGCGATTGAGCTTGGTGGCGATATGCACCGCGAGATCGAGGTTCCGCATCGCCTTGAACGTGACTTCCGGATCTGACATCGCAACCGCGAGATTGCCGCCAAGACAGACCAGGGCCTTCGAGCGTCCGTCCCGGATCGCCTCGACAGCTTCGATCGCGTTGTGGCCCTTGTTGCGTGGCGGCTCGAACCCGAACACGCGGGCTATTCCGTCCAGAAGCTCGTCATTCGGGATCTCCGTGATGCCGACGGTGCGGTCTCCCTGCACGTTCGAGTGGCCGCGCAGCGGGGAAATGCCGGCGCCCTTGCGCCCGATATTGCCGCGGAGCATCAAGAGATTGGCGATCTGCTGCACGTTGCCGGTGCCGTGGCGATGCTGGGTGATGCCCATGCCGTAGTTGATGATGACGCGCTCCGCCTTGGCGTAGATATTACCGACGAGTTCGATATCCGATCGCGACAGACCCGAGGCCTCCTCGATCGCGACCCAGGAAGTCGCATTAAGGTCAACCAACAGTTCATCGATTCCGGTGGTGTGATTCTTGATGAAATCGCGGTCGAGAACACCGGGACCGCCTTCGGCAAGGCTTTTCGCATCGAGCGCCAGCACGGTCTTCATGATCCCCTTCAGCAACGCGATATCGCCGCCGACCTTGACCAGATAGTAGGTCGAGGCGATCGGCGTCGAACTCAGCGTCAGCATCTCGACGGGATGCTGCGGTGACGTGAACCGCTCCAGCCCGCGCTCGCGCAGCGGGTTGAATACGATAATCGGCACTCCCCGCTTGGCGCACTCGCGCAGGGTTGTCAGCATGCGGGGGTGATTGGTCCCGGGATTGTGGCCGATGCAAAACAGCGCGTCGCAGTGATCGAAATCCTCCAGGGTCACTGTTCCCTTGCCGACACCGATCGACTCCGGCAGCCCGACGCTGGTCGCCTCATGACACATGTTCGAGCAATCGGGAAAGTTGTTGGTTCCGTATTCGCGTGCAAACAGCTGATAGAGGAAGGCCGCCTCGTTGGAGGCGCGGCCGGATGTGTAAAACTCCGCCATGTCGGGGTGCGGCAACGCACGAAGCGCGGCGCCGATCTTGGCGAGCGCCTCGCCCCACGAAATCGGCAGGTAACGATCAGTAGCCTGGTCGTAGACCATCGGGTGCGTCAGGCGGCCCTCATTCTCCAGGTCGAAGTCCGGCCATTTCCACAGTTCGCTCACCGTATGCGCGGCGAAGAACTCCGGTGTCGTCCGTTTGGCCGTCGCTTCCCATGTAACAGCCTTGACGCCATTCTCGCAGAACTCGAACGACGAGGTATGTTTCGGATCGGGCCACGCGCAGCCCGGGCAATCGAACCCATGCGGCTGATTCATGCTGAGGAGACCGCGGGTCTCTTTCACAATAGCCTTTTGACCGCGAACGGCATCCGCCACGGCTTTCAAAGCGCCCCACCCTGCCGCCGCACCCTCGTAATCGCCGACGCCCACGACATCGTCTTCACTCATTGTGCTCTCCATAGAAGCGGCGTGTTGGGCCGAGGATCATTGCGAAATCCGACGGACATTTTTTCCATCAGGGACAATCCATGCACATCGGGAGCGAACGAGGTCTGCTCAAATAAAATAATGTTTAGTTTTCGGAATTCGAAAACGGCCGGGGTCTAATCCAACCGCGCGCGGTCGGTCGAAGAATAAACTCGTATTTAATTGTGTAAACGCGAGGGGCCGAGCACTTTCAACATGGAAGCCGTCCGAAGGGCTTAGAACGGCTGCAGCAGACACCACAATCTTACGGCCAGATTCGACGGAGCAACTCCATGCGCGCCTTTTTGCCAGTGAGATTATCGCTGATCGCCGTGGTCCTCCCGGCGCTGGTCGTCTGCAATGCCGCGACGGCGCAAGTCAGCGGAATGGCCGCCCCGACACCGAGCCTTGGTGCGACCTCACCGCTTGGTATGGGAACAGGTTCGGCGGTTTCGCCGACCGGTATCCCGCTCGGCTCCACCGAAATCGCATCTCCCGGTGTCAGCCCGGCTCCCGGCGACGCAACGGGCACGATCGCAATGCCGAGCAGCAGCACGACATGCTCGACCATTGGGACCGCGCCATCGTCAATGTTCGGATCCACCGCGAGTTTCGACGGCGGTGGAATGGCAATGGGGACCGCAGCGCCCGCGACGGCGGCGGGAATGACGACCTCGCCGGGGCTGTCAACGTCATCGGCAATTTCAGCGACATCGGGAATGTCGACCACCTCAGGAATGCTGCAGACCTCGGGCCTGTCCGGAATGTGCGGCTCCGGCTCCAGCAGCATTGCTGCGTCTTCGACGCCGACATCGACGTCGCCAACAACGCCGGGCGGCGCCGCTCGAACCGGAATTCCGTTGGGATCCACCGAGATCGGAAACCTCGGGGTCAGCTCCGTCGCCGCGGTACCGACATTGAGCGTATCGCCCAGCGTGGGTTTCGTGGGACCGACCGCGGTCGTGCCCACCATGCCCACGGTTACGCCTCCGGCCGCTGCTTCACCTGCAACGACAAGCACTTTCGTATGCCCAAACACCGGGCTCCCATCGGGCGCTTCCGGCGGTTGCTGAAATTAAATCTATAGGGGAGCCGGACCAATCATGAAAAAGAAGAGCGTCATTGCGGTCCTGCTGACCGCCCTCGTTGCAGCCGGCGGGCTTCTGTACTTCATGCATGCTCAAGCCTTGCAGAAGGCCGCTGCCGCGCCCGCTCCACCGCCCCCGGTATCGGTCGTCGCAGGTGTGGTCGCCCAGCATGACGTGCCGATTTATCTGAGCGGTGTCGGCACGGTGATCGCTTATAACACCGACGTCGTGCGCGCCCAGATCCAGGGGCAGATCATGAGCATTAACTTCACCGAAGGCCAGACCGTACATGCCGGCGACCTGCTCGCGCAGATCGATCCGCGGCCCTATCAGGCCTTGATCGATCAATACACAGGCAACCTGGAACGCGACCAGGCCCAGCTCATCAATGCCCAGGCAAATCTCACGCGCTACACCACGTTAAGCGAGAAGGGCTGGGCCACGCCGCAATTGCTCGAGACCCAGAAGGCGCAAGTGGGTCAATTGCAGGCGGCCATCAAGGCCGATCAGGCACTGATCGACGCCGCCAAGGTGCAGCTCAGCTTCACCCGACTGACCTCGCCGATCGATGGCGTGGCCGGGATTCGTCAGATCGACGTCGGTAATATCATCAGCCCGTCGAGCACCAACGGCCTCGTCGTGGTCACCCAGATCGATCCGATCTCGCTGATCTTCACTCTCCCGGAGACGGTTCTGCCGCAAATCCAGCAGCAACAGCAAAACACCAAGGCCCCGCTCGCGGTTCTCGCCTACAGCCAGGACGATACGACCCTGCTGGATCAAGGCGTGCTCGGTCTTGTCAACAACGAGATCCTGCAGACCACGGGCTCGATCCAGCTCAAGGCGAATTTTGCCAACAAGTCGCGCCGGCTTTGGCCCGGCCAGCTCGTCAACGCGCGGCTGCTGGTCGATACCAGGCGTAACGGCCTGACCGTCGCCGCATCGGCCGTGCAGCAGGGTCCGAGCGGCGCCTACGCCTACGTCATCAAGCCCGACAACACCGTCGAGGACCGGCCGGTCAAGGTCGCGCAGGTCAGCGGCGGCCAAGCCCTCGTTGATTCCGGGCTCAAAGCCAATGAGCAGGTCGTGGTCGACGGGCAATACAAGCTGCAACCCGGCACGCGTGTCACGATGCTGCACGGCCAGGCCGCGCAGGAAGCCATCGCACAAAGCGCACTGCAGGCACCCATCCCATGAACATATCCGCGCCGTTCATCCACCGGCCGATCGCGACCGCCCTGCTGATGGTCGGACTGTTGGTCGGCGGCTTGGTCAGCTATCCGCTGTTGCCGGTGGCGGCCCTGCCGAACGTCAATTACCCGACCCTGCAAATCACGGCCCAGCTTCCGGGCGCCGATCCGCAGACCATGGCGTCTTCGGTGGCGACGCCGCTAGAATTGCAGTTCGGCGAGATCCCGGGGCTCGCCCAGATGACGTCGGCGAGCGCACTCGGCTACACCCAGATCACCCTGCAGTTCGATTTGAACCGTCAGATCGACGGAACGGTCAGCGACACATTGTCGGCGATCAATGCCGCAACCCCTTATCTGCCGGTGGGCATGCCGTATCCGCCGACAATCAGGAAGGTCAATCCGGCCGACACACCGATCCTGGTGCTCGGCCTGACCTCGGACACACTGCCGCTGACCACCGTCGATGCCTATGCAGAAAACATTTTGCTGCAAAAGATATCGCAGATATCCGGCGTCGGTCTCGTGGGTATTGGCGGACAGCAGAAGCCCGCCGTTCGCGTACAGCTCGATCCGCAGGCTCTGGCAGCGCGCGGCATCAATCTCGAGGACGTGCGGACGGCGCTCGGCCAGGCCAATGTCGATCTGGCGAAAGGCACCCTCAACAGCCCGCGCCAGACCTACACGCTGAACACCAACGATCAACTGCTGACGGCCGACGACTACGCCAATCTGGTGATCGCCTATCGCAACGGAGCGCCGGTCCGCATACGCGACGTCGGCCGCGCCGTAAGTGCGCCGGAGAACGATTTGATTGCCGGCTGGTACAACCAGAAACGGGCGGTGCTGCTGGCGATCCAGCGCCAGCCCGGCGCCAACGTCATCAACACGGTGAACCGGATCAAGGCGATGATGCCGGTGCTTCAGGCCTCGATCCCGCCCGCGGTCAAGGTCAACATCATCTCGGATCGCACCGAGACCATCCGGGCTTCGGTCAGCGACGTGCAGTTCACGCTGATGCTGACGGTTGCGCTGGTGGTGATGGTGATTTTCATATTCCTGCGCAATTTCTGGGCCACCGTCATTCCGGCCATTACCGTGCCGCTGTCGCTGATCGGCACCTTCGCCGTACTTTACGAGCTCGGCTACAGTCTCGACAACCTCTCGCTGATGGCCTTGTCGATCGCGGTCGGCTTTGTGGTCGACGATGCCGTGGTCGTGATCGAGAACATCGTGCGGCACATGGAGGGAGGCGCCTCGCCGTTCGAAGCGTCGCTGAAGGGTGCCGGCGAGATCGGCTTCACCATCGTGTCGATCACGCTGTCGCTGATCGCAGTGTTCATTCCGCTGTTCCTGATGGGCGGTTATGTCGGTCTATTGTTCCGCGAGTTTGCGATCACCGTCAGCGTGGCGCTGGTGCTGTCGCTGCTGATATCGCTGACGCTCACGCCGATGATGTGCGCATACCTTCTCAAGCCGGAGAGCAGGGAGCACGGATGGCTTTACCGGCTTTCGGAACGCGGCTTCGATGGCCTGCTTAACCTCTATGAGGCCGGCCTCAGAATCGTGCTGCGGCACCGCTTCATCACGCTGATGACAATGCTCGGCACTATTGCGCTGACTGGATATCTCTACGTGCAAATCCCCAAGGGTTTCTTTCCCGAGCAGGACACCGGATTGATCATCGGCCTGTCGGAGGCTGCGCAGGATATCTCCTTTCAAGGCATGGCCGAGCGCCAGCAAGCCTTGCTCGATGCCCTAATGCGGGACCCTGCGGTTGCCACGGTAGGTGCTGCGGTCGGCGCCGGGGGCGGTAACACCACGGTCAATAACGGCCGCGTTTACATCGCGCTGAAACCGAAGAATCAGCGCGGCAGCATGGACCAGGTGCTGGCGCGGCTGCGGACCAACCTCGCCAAACTGCAGGGGATCACGCTCTATATGCAGGCCGCGCAGGACATCACTATCGGTGGCCGCGTGTCCAAGACGCTCTATCAGTACACACTGAACGACGCCGATCCCGGCGAACTCAATCATTGGGCGGCACTGTTCCTCGACAGGATCAAGGCCGTCCCGGGCATCACCGACGTCGCCACCGACCAGCTCAATGCGGGGCCGCTGCTCGACATCACCATCAAGCGCGAAGTCGCCTCCAGCTACGGTATCCTGCCCTACACCATCGACAATACGCTTGACGACGCGTTCGGCCAGCGCATCGTCTCGACCATGTACACGACGCTGAACCAGTACCATGTCGTGCTGGAGGTCGACCCCAAGTTCCAGTATGGGCCGGAAGCGCTCAACGGCATCTACGTCAAATCGTCGAGCGGGCAACAAGTGCCGCTATCCACGCTCGTCGATTCGGTGGTGAAAGTCGCGCCGCTGGTGGTCAACCATCAGGGCCAGTTCCCGTCGGTGACGATCTCGTTCAACCTGCTGCCGGGCACCGCGATCGGCCAGGCCGTGAGCGCCATCCAGAAAATCGAAAAAGACCTCGGCAAGCCACTCTCGCTTCAGACCAGCTTTCAGGGCAACGCCCAGGCATTCGGAGAGTCGCTGTCGAGCACGCCGATACTCATCGCGGCAGCGCTGTTCGTCATCTACCTCATCCTCGGCGTGCTGTACGAGAGCCTGATCCATCCGATCACGATCATCTCGACCCTGCCGTCGGCCGGCCTCGGCGCGCTGCTGCTGTTGATGGCGGTGCACTAC
>JAXDOR010000024.1:0-9466 GCA_034668825.1 Alphaproteobacteria bacterium
CCGAAAGAGCTTTACAACCCTAGGGCCTTCATCACTCACGCGGCATGGCTGGATCAGGGTTTCCCCCATTGTCCAATATTCCCCACTGCTGCCTCCCGTAGGAGTTTGGGCCGTGTCTCAGTCCCAATGTGGCTGATCATCCTCTCAGACCAGCTACTGATCGTAGCCTTGGTGGGCCATTACCCCACCAACTAGCTAATCAGACGCGGGCCGATCTTTTGGCGATAAATCTTTCCCCGTAAGGGCTTATCCGGTATTAGCCCAAGTTTCCCTGGGTTGTTCCGAACCAAAAGGCACGTTCCCACGTGTTACTCACCCGTCTGCCGCTCCCCTTGCGGGGCGCTCGACTTGCATGTGTTAAGCCTGCCGCCAGCGTTCGCTCTGAGCCAGGATCAAACTCTCAAGTTGGATGAGATCTTGAACCGGCTAGTCACAACGTTTTGACGAGGTCCACCCACTGATCGATCACTCGATCAGCGATGTACCTTGAAAACGTGTACCGCCGAAGTCTCGTCCGACCGCCCTTTTTGAAGGATTGCTCCCTCGCGAAGAGACGGTCCGCAGGACTCCGCCGTCCACGTTTCTCTTTCTTCTGATTTACATTTCAAACAGCCCGGGACCGAGGAAAGTCCCCTCCCCACCGGGGAGCCGTCGAAGCAAGGCATCCGACAAGGCCGGATGCCTTTTCCACGAAGTGTTCAGTGTGGAGCTTCAGAGGCGCGCCATCGCGCCGAGACGGCAGCGCGCCGAGGTCCGTATATAGTCGCCACTAGGTCGGATTGTCAACAGTCTTGGGAGGAGCAATTGACCGCCACGGGCCAGTATCTGAGCCGGTTTCGTGTTGGCCCGGACAAAGGATCGAGAAGCTCGCGCCAGTAGCGTACCGACTTCCGCTATATGGTAGCGGCAGGACGCGTTGCAACGCTTCGTCTTGTAAAAAACCAACGTCGCGCTGCGGCATTGCGGGCTGCATCTAATGCCAGTTTTCCACCGCTCTAGAGCGGTCCGCGCCGACCGCCGCGCCGCACTCCAGCCACATTCCTCAGCCGTTCTTCGACGTCAGATGATTGCACCGGCGCGTACTCCAGCGCTTCGTAACTGTGCGGGAGCGGGGTCGGACTGGTCATTGACGGGCCGAGGGCATCACGGCATCGTTAGCGTGATTTCCGGGCAGTTCGGGAATGCAAGATCCACAGCGGGCAGCGCAGGGGGACGTCGGTTTTGGATCACGACAGGCTGCGCAATTCATACCGTTTGAGAAGCGAGCCCGATCCTATCGATCTTGGCAATGAACCGCCGCTTTCCGTTGACGGAGAGAATAGCGGCCTCGTTGACCGCCGCCGCGTTTCGGTACAGTGGTTTAGCGGCACCATCCTAACTGGTTTTTGCGGCGCTGCTCTCATGGGTGGCGCCGTTTTCGCATCGCTCGATGGCGAAACCAATTTCGCCACCGTACCCGAACGCGTTGAGATGGCGCTCCGGGGCGCCGTCGGCAGCATCGGCGACCGGCTTTCCGGCGTGCGCAAGAGTGACAAACTTCCAGCAGCGGTCGAGCCGAATGTCGTCCGCCAGGTCATTCGCGTTTCCACCACAAGCCGCGCCGGCAACCGCGAAGTTGTTCGCGTGCGGCCGTTCATCCGCGTAGCCGGCAATCTGTCGCTTTCGGTATCGGAGCTTTCGGCCAACATCCCGCCGTTCAATCCGCAACGGATGCTCGCGGAAACCGGTTCCGACGATGCGACGGCCAATGCGACGCCCGCGGCGGAGCCGGATGCGGAAGTATCCTTCGTCACCCGCGATCTTGGTCCGATACTGCCCCGGGCAAAAATCGCGCTGACCTTGCCATTGGACGATGTCCTCGTGCGCGTTCGTGAGGCCGCCAATTGGACCGGCGCGCGTCCGCGCACCACCGTTGCCGGCATCAATCCTACTTATAAGCTTGCCTACGCGACCGAAGGCGACACCGATCCTTATGCCGGCTTCGAGGCGCGTATCGTTCCCGAGAACATCACGCTGCTTCCCAAGACCACGAAGCAGACCACCGGCGGCAACGCTTGGAACGAACGCGTAATCGTGGTGAAAAAAGGCGAGACAACGAGTTCGATCCTGCGCGATCTGGAAGCCAAGCCGGAAGAAATAAAGGCCATTGTCGCGGCGCTCGGTCCGCGCGGCCGTGACGGGGCCCTCAAGGAAGGTCAAAAGTTGCGTATCTTGCTTTCGCCGGTGCCGGGTGGACAGCGGGTGCAGCCGATCCGTGTCGTTGTAGCAAATGACAACACTATTGAAGCTGTCGTCGCGCTGTCAGACCTGGGCAAATATGTCGCCGTCGATGCGCGCAACATGGACACGGAAGTCGCAGAGGCGACGGAAGACGAGGAAGACGACGGCAGCGGTGTGCGGCTCTATCAGAGCATTTATGAAACCGCATTGCGCAATCAGTTGCCGCGCTCGGTTATCGAGGATTTGATCCGCCTCTATTCTTATGACGTCGATTTCCAACGCAAGGTCCAGCCCGGGGATTCCTTCGAGGTGCTATTCGCCGGCGAGGAAGAGACACCCGGCGCCGAGGGCAAGGCGGATGTGATGTTCGCCTCACTCACAGTGAGCGGTGAAGCGAAGAAATTCTACCGCTTCCAGACGCCCGATGATGGCGTCGTCGACTATTATGACGAAACCGGAAAAAGCGCGAAGAAATTCCTCGTCCGTAAGCCGGTGATGGCCGGCATCATGCGCTCCGGTTTCGGCTTCCGCCGCCATCCCATCCTCGGCGTCGCCAAAATGCACACAGGCGTCGATTGGTCGGGGCCCACGGGTACGCCGATCTACGCTTCCGGCAACGGCACGATCGAAAAGGCCGGCTGGGAATCGGGTTATGGAAAATACGTGCGCATGCGCCACGCCAACGGCTACGAGACAGCCTATGGGCACATGACCGCCTTTGCCCGCGGCATCGAGCCCGGCGTCCGCGTTCGCCAGGGCCAGATCATCGGCTTTGTCGGCTCGACCGGCTTATCCACCGGCGCGCATCTGCATTACGAAATCCTGGTGAACGGGCGCTTTGTCGATCCGATGCGGATCAAATTGCCACGCGGGCGCGTGTTGGATGGTCCCGTGCTTGGCAATTTCGAGCAGGAACGTGACCGGCTCGACACCATGATGACCCGCCCGTCGTCGCGCGTGGCGCAAACGAACCAGTCCCCCACCCGCCAGCCCTGAACCAAATTATTCCACCGGCGTAATCGGTGTTCGGTTAAGCAGACCGGATTGCCAGCTCGTCTATTGATTGTTTAATATTTTAAGATCGGGCTGAGCCTTGCTTGCCTCCGCCAGTCGCGCCACCAATTCCTTAGGCGTCGAGAACACCCGCTCGAAGATTTTGTGCATTTCCTCGCCGGTCATGGAATTCACTTCCAATTGCTGCCTTTCGGCATCGGCGATCAGCTCCTTATCCTTCATAGTTTCGTCGAAGGCACGGCGGAGCGCATTGACGCGATCGGCCGGAACGCCCTGGGCAACGAAATAGGGGCGGCCAAGCTCGAAGGCGGTGAACTGCAGTTCGAGTATTTTTTTCTGATCGGCGGTTTCGGCAAGGTCTGTCACCAGCGGCACGTTTGGAATGTCGGGATGCTTTCGCAGTCCCATCTGGAACAGAATGTTCATGTCCCCGCTCTCGACCCATTCCTTGAGGTAGGGCTTGAGACTGGTCCACGAAAACGTGCCGCGGCCTCCGACCTCATCCCGCTGCATGGCGAGATTCATCTCGCTGCCGCCCGGATAGCCGGCGATCACCTTGAATTTCAAACCGAGAATGTTGCGCAACACATAGGGCACCACGACGCTTTCGGTACCGATGCCCGAGCCGGCAACAACCAGCTCGCGGGTTTTCAGGTCTTGCCATTTCTTCACCCCGGAAGCGCGCGTCGCGATGGCGACGCTGGTGTCGGAGTTGGCGCTGCCGATCCACTCGAGTTTGAGCGGGTCGAACTTGGCGTTGGAGGCGTCGCCGAGCAGTGGCTCGAAGGGAACGCCGCGCTGTGGCGCGCCGATATGCAGACCGTCCTTAGGCGGAACATTGGCGACGAAGTTCGTCATGACCAAACCGCCGGCGCCGGGCATGTTCTTGACGATCACGGTCGGATTACCGGGAATGTATTTGCCGAGATGTTTGGCGACGAGGCGGGCGTTGAGGTCATAGCCGCCGCCGGGCGACAGCCCGACATAAACGCTCACGACCTTACCCTTGAAGAATTCCGCGGGCGTTTGGGCGAAGGCAGGGCCCGTCGCCGCCATTAAACCTGCCGCCAAGATCGTGAATATGCGTTTGCTGCAAATTTGCATGTCGGCTCCCTTCGCTGAAAGGTAGCCGCAACTAAGGCCGGTTACCAAGCCTGCATAATGCCGCGGCAGTGGTTACCTGTCACTGCAAATTCAGAACGACGCCATCCATCATGCCGCCGCGGCGGCGATTTCGCCGTTGAAGGTGAGCCCTTTCTTTCCGGCGGAAATGACGACGTTGTCGCCGTCCTTTACCTGCCCTGACAAGATCATTTCGGCGAGCGGGTCCTGCACGTATTTCTGAATCACGCGCTTGAGCGGACGTGCGCCATAGGCCGGATCCCAGCCTTTCTCGGCCAGCCACTCGCGCGCCGAGGGCTCCAGCGTCACCGTGATCTTGCGATCCTCCAGCAGCTTGGCGATCCTTAGCATCTGGATGTCGACGATGCGTCCCATCTCGCTCTTCTTCAGGCGATGGAACAGGATGATCTCGTCGACGCGGTTGAGGAATTCCGGGCGGAAGCTGGCGCGCACCACCGCCATGACCTGCTCGCGGACCGCTTCGGTGTCCTCGCCCTCGGGCTGATCCACCAGGAACTGCGAGCCGAGATTGGAGGTCATCACAATCAGCGTGTTGCGGAAGTCGACGGTGTGCCCCTGCCCGTCGGTCAGGCGGCCATCATCGAGCACCTGCAACAGGATGTTGAAGACGTCCGGATGCGCCTTCTCAATCTCGTCGAACAGAATGACTTGGTAGGGCCTCCTGCGCACCGCCTCGGTGAGCGCGCCGCCTTCGTCGTAACCGACATAGCCCGGGGGGGCGCCGATCAACCGCGACACCGAATGCTTCTCCATGTATTCCGACATATCGATGCGCAGCAGCGCCTGCTCATCGTCGAACAGATATTCCGCCAGTGCCTTGGTCAGTTCGGTCTTGCCGACGCCGGTGGGGCCCAAAAACATGAAGGAGCCTATCGGGCGGTTGGGGTCTTGCAGGCCGGCGCGGGCCCGGCGCACCGCGGTCGCCACCGCCTTCACCGCTTCCTCCTGACCGACGACGCGCCTGCCGATCTCTTGCTCCATGCGCAAGAGCTTTTCTTTCTCGCCTTCCAGCATGCGGTCGACGGGAACGCCGGTCCAGCGGGACACCACCTGTGCGATGTGGTCCGCGGTCACCGCCTCTTCCATCATGCCGCCCTTGCCTTCCGCGGCCTCGACGTCCTTGAGCTTCTTCTCCAATTCGGGGATGCGGCCGTAAGCCAGTTCGCCGGCGCGCTGATACTCGCCGCGGCGCTGGGCATTAGCCAATTCGGTGCGCGCCTGTTCCAGCTCGGCCTTCAGCTTCTGCGCGCTAGAGAGTTTCTCCTTTTCCGATTTCCAGCGGCTGGTGATGTCGGCTGACTGCTTTTCCAGCGCCGCCAATTCTGTCTCCAGCCGCTTGAGCCGGTCCTTGGAACCGGGATCGGATTCTTTCTTCAGCGCCTCCTGCTCGATCTTCAGCCGGATGATCTCGCGGTCGATGCTGTCAAGTTCCTCCGGCTTGGAATCGACCTGCATCTTCAGCCGCGCCGCTGCCTCGTCGATCAGATCGATGGCCTTGTCGGGCAGGAAACGGTCACTGATATAACGGTGCGACAGTGTCGCCGCGGCGACGATGGCGGAATCAGTGATGCGGACGCCGTGATGCTGTTCGTATTTGTCCTTCAAGCCGCGCAGGATCGAGATCGTATCCTCGACCGTGGGCTCGTTGACGAAGATCGGCTGGAAGCGCCGGGCGAGCGCGGCATCCTTCTCCACATGCTTTTTGTATTCGTCGAGCGTCGTCGCGCCGATGCAGTGCAATTCGCCGCGCGCCAGCGCCGGCTTGAGCAAGTTCGACGCATCCATCGCGCCGTCGGCCTTGCCGGCTCCGATCAGGGTATGCATTTCATCGATAAAGAGAATGATGCCGCCCTCGGCGCCGATCACCTCTTGCAGCACGGCCTTCAGCCGCTCCTCGAACTCGCCGCGATATTTGGCGCCGGCGATCAGCGCGCCGAGGTCGAGCGCAAGCAGCTTCTTGTCGTGCAGACTTTCCGGAACGTCGCCGTTGATGATGCGGAGCGCGAGACCCTCCACGATTGCGGTCTTGCCGACGCCGGGCTCGCCGATCAGCACCGGATTATTCTTGGTGCGGCGTGACAGCACCTGGATGGTGCGCCGGATCTCCTCGTCGCGGCCGATGACGGGATCGAGCTTGCCGTCGCGCGCGGCCTGCGTCAGATCGCGGGCATATTTCTTCAGCGCGTCATAGGCGTTCTCCGCCGAGGCGCTATCCGCGGTGCGGCCCTTACGCAGCGCCTCAATGGCCGCGTTCAGGTTCTGCGGGGTAACGCCCACTTTGGCGAGAATTTTTCCTGCCTCGCTGTCTTTCTCGATCGCCAGCGCCAGCAGCAGCCGCTCGACGGTGACATAGCTGTCGCCGGCCTTCTCGCCGGCCTTTTCGGCGGCATCGAAGACGCGTGCCGTCCCCGGCGCGAGATAGAGCTGATTGTTGCCGCCGCCGGATACTTTGGGCATTTTCGCCAATGCGGCTTCGACGGCGAGAAGCGCCTCGCGCGAGCGTCCGCCGGCGCGATCGATCAGGCCGGCCGCAAGACCCTCGGGATCGTCGAGCAGAACCTTGAGGATATGTTCGGGGGTAAATTGCTGATGCCCTTCACGGAGGGCTAAAGACTGCGCGGATTGGATGAAGCCCTTGGCGCGGTCGGTGTATTTCTCGATATTCATCCCCTACTCCTCGGCCGTGGCGGCGCAACTGGGGCATGGTCTTGGATGTGTCCGTCCTTGACATGTGTCAAAAATAGCAAAAATACCGCCCGCCCGAACATGTAGGTGGCAGGGGGAACGGCGGAAAGAGGGCTGACGCCGTAAATTCGCGGCCGCTAGGCAGGCCGCCGCACAACGACTAACAACAGGTCCAATCCAGCCCGCCATGCCCGTCCAATCCGCCAATATCCAAGCCATATACCGCTACCCGGTCAAAGGGCTGTCGGCTCAGGCGCTTGCGCAGACACGGCTTTCGGTTGGCGCGACGCTTCCCGCCGACCGGCTCTATGCCATCGAGAACGGCCCGTCCGGCTTTGACCCGAGCACCCCCGCCTATTTTCCCAAGCAACGTTTCCTCATGTTGATGCGAAACGAGCGGCTCGCCACGTTACAGAGCAGCTTCGACGAGGCTACCCACACCCTTTCGATCTGTACGAACGGGGCGGAAGCTGTGCGCGGCAACTTGCGCACAGCCGAAGGGCGCGTCGCGATCGAGAGCTTCTTTGCTGAATTCTGCGCCAATGATCTGCGCGGGCCGCCGAAGGTGCTGAGCGCGCCCGGCCACAGCTTTGCCGACATGAGTCCCGATCACAGCTTTTCCGATGTCGCGCAGAAGGTGGTGTCGATCATCAATCTCGCCACGGTCGCCGAGGTGGAGAATGCGGCGGGGGCGCCGGTACATCCGTTGCGCTTTCGCGGCAATGTTTATGTTGCCGGTTGGCCGGCGTGGCGCGAGTTCGAGTTGATCGGCCAGGAGATTACCATCGGGCCGCAGGCGCGGCTGAAGATCGTCCGGCGTATCCGGCGCTGCGCCGCCACCGATGTGGATCCGGACACCGGGATTCGCGATCTGACTATCCCGCAAACGCTGATGCGGACCTTCGGCCACGCGGACTGTGGCGTCTATGCGCGGGTCGTCGGTATGGGAGAGATCGCGGTTGGTGACGCCCTAAACGAGACGCAAGCTAATCTCCCGCTGCCCATCGGCACGTCGCCAGGGACAGCGGGAGAGCCGTCGTAGGATTTTCTAGAGAGAGCGCTTAGGCGCCCGGCATCACATAGGCGAAGATGCGCCCGCGCGGATAAACCGATTCCGCAACGCGACGATTGTGGTTGCCGGAAATGATGATCGGATTGCCGGATTCATCGATTCCGCTGACCACGCCGACGTGGCCGCCTCCGTGTCCGCGTCCCATCACCGCGATGGCGCCGACCTGGGGACCGGATAGGCGAGTGCCATAATGGGCATAGGACTTGGCGAGATTTCCACCGCCGGGATGCCCTGTGCGTTTGAGCACCATGTCCATGAAGGCCCCGCACCAGAGACTCCCCCGTCCCGTCGGGTTAGTACCGAGGTAGCGGCGCGCTTCAGAAACCACCGAAGACGAACCGAACCCGGAGGACGAGGCGAATAGTCCGCCGCTCGGCTGGGCGTCAGCCGAAGCATCTTCCGCGTTCACCTGCGCGATGCGTTGATGCCTGTAGTGAACCGCATGTCCGCGCGCTAGATGCCGCCCACCAGCTCGGCGATGCGACGCGACGTGATGGCCGCGCGTGTGAGCTTCATGATGGGCGCGATGCCCATGCGAAGGCTTGGCGAGAGCGGGAGTAACCGCGGCTGACAATGCGACCGAACACATTGCGAGTAAGACTCGTGTCCGAATAAGCTTCATGAGTTTGAATCCCCTTTTCGTGTCTTTGCGTAGAGCGCTGCGGACCGGAAGCATTGGCCGAAGCGCCGGGGGCTAAAACGCCAAAGATGATGACCATTTCGTGGCAGTATCAGAACAATGTCGTGATTATATTCGGAACCATTCGACAATATATTATGTTGCTATTTGTAACTTTCATAAGTTCATTGATTAATATCCACGATATATTCTGTAATAGCCTTCAGTTGAGAAATATAAATAATAGATATACTTGCAAAAGAAAGACGTGCTGCAAAGCAGCAAAGTAAGCTGCACTGCAGCAAAACTACTCGGTAGGTAGAATTAGGTCTTGCGGCTGAGGAGAAAGACCGCCTGTTCGCCGAACAGGTTCCAGAACCACCACGGCGCATTGAGCCGCAGCGGCGAGCCCCAGGCGTTCAAGGCGACCGCGCGCTCCATTTTGACCCCGGTTTCCGCGCACAACGTGCGGAAATCCTTAATGGTGCAATGGTGGATGTTGGGGGTGTCGTACCAGCTATACGGCAGAATATCGGTCTGCGGCATATGGCCGGCAAACAGCAACTGCATGCGCACCTGCCAGTGCCCGAAGTTCGGAAACGACACGATGGCGCGGCGCCCGATGCGCAGCATGTGCTCAAGCACGACGCGGGGATGCCGGGTCGCCTGCAAAGTCTGTGACAGGATCACATAGTCAAAGGCGTCGTCCGGGT
>JAXDOR010000025.1:0-24848 GCA_034668825.1 Alphaproteobacteria bacterium
ATCTGCGCCAGAAGATCGCTCTGGCAGCCGCCGCCAACATTGGCATGGGCGCCCACGAACCAGCGTTGCTCGACTTCGGACAGCGGTCGCCCCGCTAGATCAGTGGAGCCCGCCGTGTCTTTCGCAATCGACTGCGTCCACAGCGTCGGCGAGAAAGCCTGCCGGTATTCGTCGATGGCCAGCGCATGAAAGGCATAATCATTGCTGATTTTCAGACCGGTATTGAGGAATCCGCGTCCCGTGCGAGCTAAACCTGGAACGTTCGGAAAAGGGATACCCAGCGCACCAACGGTGTCGAACACCGCGATCAGTTTCACCGGAGCCGGGTGTGAGTATTTCAACATCCATTCTTCTTCGAGCGTGAATGTTCCGATGTTTTTCTCTTTATCGGCTTTGAGCTCGTGAAGAGTCCTTAACGTATGCAACGTGTGCCGCCGCCGGTATCTGCCATAAAGTTGGTTGACGGCGAGCGGCGCGCCGGGTGTCAGCAAGCCACACTTGGAAATAAATCCAGACAGACTTCTTGCGATATAAGCCCCGCGGCTGAAGCCGAAGATGAATATTTCGTCGCCGGGATTATAGTTCTCGATCAGCCACTCGTAGCCATCGACAACCGCTGCATCCAGACCGTGACCGAACATGCCGCTGCGAAACTTTTCGCCCCTGGTGCCGAGCCCGGTATTGTAATAGGTGCACTGAGCCAAGCCATCCGCGCTGACCGGAGAACATAACGCCTTCAGCCGCCAGAGATTGGTGTTGTCGCTGACGATATTCCAGGTGCCGTCCATGAACAGCGCGATGCGCTTTTTCGGCGGAATAACCGTGGGAATTAGCGCCGTCGGCATGAGTAACCCTTGTAACGAGCAGACGAGTTCGGCGCATCATCCGCTCGGCGGCTGCTGATGGGGATTGCGCCGGAAGCGCCATCGCCGGCAGTCAGGCTCAATCAACGGCATGGATGCGGCAGCCGTCAAGCGTGGCGAGACGGAGTTCCCGTCAAGGGCGGCTGGTTTGTGCCGCTAGCGCGCCGATCTCGGCGCTGACGCGCTGGATGACGCTATCCCAATCGCCAAAGCGCGGCTGGCGGAACAAGCGCGCGCTCGGATACCAAGGGGAATCCTCACGGCCGAGCAGCCAGCGGAAGTCCGGGCCGAGGGGAAGAAGGATCCAGGTCGGTTTGCCTAGAGCGGCGGCAAGATGCGCCACCGAGGTATCAATCGTAACAACGACGTCCAGCAGCGAAATGACGGCGGCGGTATCGGCGAAATCCGCGAACTCCTCGCCAAGCCGTAGAACCGACGGATAACTGGCGAGCAGGGCGGCATCTCCCTCCCGCAACTCGTGTTGCAGGCTGACGAACTGGATGCCCGGCGTCGACAGCAACGGCGAAAGCCGGGCCAGCGCAATCGAGCGCTTGCGATCGTTTTGGTGGGCCGACCTGCCGGCCCACACCAAGCCGACTTTGGGTTGCGTTACATTCGTAAATCTTGTTTGCCACTTGGTCACCCGATCCACCGGAACATGCAACTCGACCACCGGCGGAATGCTGCCAAGATCGGTGTCGAAGGCAAGCGGTAGGCTCATCAGCGGGCAATGAACGTCGAAGGGCGGCAACGGCCCGCCCTGGGCAACGACACGGCACATCTTTCCAAGGCTTTCCAGTAAGGTAAGCAATGGCGTCTGCGCCTCAAGGATGACATTCGCAGCCTGCTTCGCGACCAGGGAAACATATCGGGAGAACTGTATGGTATCGCCGATACCCTGTTCCGCATGGAGCAGAATGGTCTTGCCCGCCAACGACTCTTTTCCGAGCCAGAGCGGCCGCTGGAAGTCGCGCCGATAGGTTCCCAGTTGAAGGCTGGACCAGCGCCACTCGTATTTTTTCCAACCTTCCCGGAAATCTCCGAGGCAAAGCCGGGCAAGGGCTTCGTTGCCGTGGGCATCAATATATTCCGGGTCGACCGTGGTCGCCTCGATAAAGCTGCGCAATGCCGCATCACATCGTCCGAGGTCGACAAGGGCGGTGCCCCTGTTGGTGAGAGCGTCAGCGTTGCGTGGCGCCAGCATGAGCACGCGGTCGAAACTCGATACCGCCTCGGCTGGCCGTCCCAGCCGCTGCAGAGCTACGCCGCGGTTATTCAGCGCGCGGATATGTCGAGGATTGATCGCCAGCGCCTTGTCCAGGCTGGCGAGCGCTTCACTGTGTTGCTGCATCTCCAGCAGCGCGTAGCCACGGTCGCTGAGTGCGTCCACGTGCTCGCTGTCGATCGCCAATATTCGATCGTAAAGCCCAAGCGCCTCTTCATGGCGGCGCAGAAACTGCAACAAGCTGGCGCGGACCTGAAGAGCAACGAGATTATCGGGTTCGATTGCCAAGGCGCGGTCGCAGCTCTCCGCGGCCTCCTCCCTGCGGCCAAGCTTCACAAGCGCGTTGCAGCGATTCGTGAGGAAGCCGACGTTTCGCGGCTCGATCTCCAGCGCCTTGTCGTAGCTCGCCAGCGCTTCCGCGGCGCGGTCGAGCGCGAGGAGGGACTTTCCTTTGATGTTTAGCGCATCGACGTGCTCGGGCTTGAGGACGAGAAAAATGTTGCAGCACTTCAGCGCCTCGGCGAAGCGCCCGAAGTCATGCAGCAACGTGGCACGGCTATAGAGCGCATTGATGTGGCCGGGCATGAGGTCGAGCGCCTTGTCGAAGCTCGCCAGCGCCTCGTCGCGGCGGCCAAGCGCCCGCAAGGCATTTCCCCGGTCGCTCAGGGTGTCCGCATCATTGGGCCGGATCGCAAGGGCTTTGTCGTAGCTCTGCAGTGCTTCGGCGTCGCGTCCGAGCGCGTGCAAAACGATGCCGCGGTTGTAATGCAAAGCGGCGTTGTCGGGCGCGAGCGCCAGCGCTTTGTCGTAGGTCGCGACGGCGTCGGCGCGGGAGCCGAGCTTGTCCAGCACCAAGCCGTAGTTGGACAACGCCGCGACCGACTTGGAGTCGGTCTTCAGCGCCGCCGCGATCAGGCGCAGAGCCTCGCCGTAGCGATTCTGCTGGTAGCGCAGCACGCCAAGCAGGTGCAGCGCGTCGAACTGCTTGGGGTCGCTCTTGAGGACTTTGTCGTAGAGCGCTTCGGCTTGCGCCAGTTCGCCGTTTTGATGATGGACAAGCGCCTGCTGGATCAGCGGGCCGGGTGATGGCTTTTGGCGAGCGGCTTGCCGGTGCCCGGGCATATCGGTGGTCCACGGTGGGAGAGGTCGCGCAGGCTAGCCGACGCGCGCAGCATGATTCGTGCAAAAGCTTATGTTTGAGTCGCGTAAGGGCGTCAAACATCCAGCATCGCACATGCGCCGCAGGCGCCAGCCTTCCGCGCCCGGCGGACTTCGCCTAGCATCGAGGCGCTGATTCGTGGCCGGTGAAGCTTCCGGCTCTTCGACCTTTGGAAAGGCCGGCATGCCAGCCATCGATCGCAATCTCGCCGTCGAGCGGAAGACCGATTACGGGCGCTGGTCGAATCCCGATGCGCTTGAAGCGGCTTGGGACCGCCGCGCCGAACTCGCCGCTAATTTCATTCCCTCCGGCGCCCGCGTGCTCGATCTCGGCTGCGGTAAGATGGCGGTGAGGCGCTTCCTGCCGCCGAATTGCAGCTATCAGCCTTGCGATCTGGTGGCGCGCGACGAGACCACCATCGTCTGCGACTTCAACGCCGGGGAGTTCCCCGGCAAGGCGGCGGACGAGGCCGATGTCGTGGTGATGCTCGGCGTGCTGGAATATATCGTCGACGTGGACGCCTTCTTCGCGCATTTGCAGCGCCACAAACGCAAGCTGGTTCTGAGCTATTGCGTGACCGATTTTACCCAAAACGTGGACCGGCCGTCGCTCGGCTGGATCAATCATTTCAGCGTCGAAGATCTTTCCGTGCTGTTCGACCGCTTCGGGCTGCTGGTGGAGCGCTGCGACCGCGTTGACGACGTGCAGCTGTTGATGAAGCTGCGGCCTGTCGGCCAGGAACTGCCGTTCGCGCCCTGCAACGTGGCGGTGATCTCCTTCAACAATGTCGGGAATTTTGGCGACCGGCTCGGCTACCACATTATCAATTCGCTGCTGCCGGCGCCTGCGCAAGTCCACCATCTCACCTTCACGACGCTGGAACAGGCGCGGGAATCCTATGACCTCGTCGTTCTCGGCATCGGCAACAGCATCTTCAAGCCGCTGTTGAACGATCAGGTCTTCGACGTGCTCGGGCGCGGCAAGGCGGTGGTGGGAATCTTCGGCACGCAATACCGCGAGATGATCCCGCGGCCGCAGATGGATCGTCTCATCGACCGGCTCGACACCTGGTTCGCGCGCTACGAGGACGACGTGCTGATCTATGGGCGCGGACGCGGCAATGTGGAACACATCGGCGACTGGCTGATCACGCAGTTTCCCATGGTCGAGGCCTACGAGGCCTCCGGCCTCGAGATCGACAACGAAATCCTCAATCACTTGCCGCTCGACCGCATGATCCAGACCATCCAGCGCTACAAGAAAGTGTATTCGACCCGGCTGCATCCGCTGCTCTGCGCGCTGACTTCGGCGGAGATCGTCGCCTATGTCGAGCAGCGCGAGTCGGAGATACCGGAAATGGTATCCGGTAAATTCCGCAGCATGTTGATCGACATTTTCGGCCGCACTTTTCCCGAGCAGGAGTATTTCATCGTCGATCGCAACGCCGTCGCCCGCTACAAGGCGCGGGTGCATGCCAATGTTCAGCGCGTCGGCGCGCGCATCGAGGCGATTCTGCGCAACGTCACCGCCGCTGCGTTCTGACGCATGGGCGAAATCCACGCGCCGCCGCTGTCAGGCCTGGCGCTGGGCCTTGCCCGCGCCGGCGACCTGCGCCGCTTCATCGAGACCGGCACTTTTCTCGGCCATTCGCTGAAATGGGCGGCGCAAAATTTCGAGCGGGTGTGGACGATCGAGATCAACGCCGAATACCAGCGCCAGGCCATGGAGAATGCCGGCGCGCTGCCGAATGTGACTTACGTTCTCGGCAATTCCGCCGACCACATCGCCCGCATCTGCGGCGAACTCGACGGCCCGGCGCTGTTCTGGCTCGACGCCCATGCCGGGGCCGGCTTCTTCGGGCCCAACGAAAACTGCCCGCTGCTCGACGAGATCCGGCCAATCCTGGCCTCGCCACACCCGCATTGCATCCTGATCGACGACGCCCGGGCCTTCGTGGCGGCGCCGCCGCCGCCCTTCGACTACCGCAAATGGCCGTCGCTCGACGAAGTGATGCGGGGTATCTTCGCCAAGCCGGATTATCATGTGTCGGTGATCACCGACGTGATGATCGCGGTGCCCGCCGAAATGCGCGATCTGGTGGCTCAATATGCCTTTGTCGTCCGCCCGAAAATATGAAGGGTGTTGACGAAACCAGGGCGCGGATGCTTTTCCTCTGGCTTGCGGGAAACACGGGGGACGAACCGAAATGAGCAAGCCGCCCAAGACTCCCCGGCAGAAAGCGCCGGTGCGGCACGTGGCGCTGTCGGACGAGGCCAAGCGCGCCTATGAGCAGTTGGTGCAGCAGCGCGAGGAGCGCGAGCGCACCTATGGCCGGCATGTCCATATCGCCAAGTCGACGCACAAGGGGAAGTAGGAGGCTGAAGCCGGGGCGAGGCGACAGCGGCTATGCGCCAAACATTCGGAAAGTACAGGCTTGGCCTTCTTACAGGCGTTCACTGACGATTCTGCAGCCCAAAGAGGAGACCGACGCCTTTTTTTGGCGGGCTATCTCCATCGCGCCGACGTATGGACCTCTTTTTCAGATCACTGGCGCGCAGAGCTAAAAGCTTGGCCGGCCATTGAGTATTTCAAGGCTTCCGAAGCTAATCATCTCACCGGGCAATTCGACTACAAAATGGGTTGGGATGAGGCAAAACGGAACGCCAAGATCGGCAACCTCGCCGCGATCATCAGCCATTACCAACCATTCTCGTTTGAGTTTTCAATCAATCGTAAGGTCTTCGAGGACGAGCTAAAGCCGGTCTCACCGTATGGTCTCGGTCGTCCACATTTTCAGATGTGCTTTGCCGTGGTTGCTGGAATCGCGCGCTATGCGGCCCAAGAACGGATAAACGTGCCCATCGAATTCATTTTTGATGAACAAGAAGGGGTAGATGCCGATATTGCGTTGTTTTTCTCTCACTTGAAAAAGGGCCTTTCAATTGAGGCGCAAAACCTAATTGATGGCGCCCCGATTTTCAAAAGCGACCGGGACGACTGCTACATACCGCTACAGGCTGCTGATCTACTGGCTTGGCATCTGCGGCGCGAACATGAAACAGGGACGACATTATCCGTGACGGGCGATCTATTGAATAAAGCCGGTCATCTTACTCAAGAAATCCCCGATGAAATCGTGCGCAAATGGGCCGACCACCATGGCAATCTTCCCGGTACGCCACTGCTTCAATCAAAGGGACAATGGCGAGATTTGAAAAAGGAAATTCAACGTCTACAAGACGCGGGTATTGACCCTTCGAAGATCAGAGGTCCCGGAATATATTATCCCGAAAAACCGACCGCGCTCGGGCGGGTGATCGATACTGTGATGAGGCTATTTCGGCGCGGATGATCGTCTTGCTACGATCCGCCGCAGCGCGTTTTCAAACTCCGCGCATAACGAGCCGCCTACACACAACCCGCCAAAATCTTCATCGCTTCCCCCGCCGTGGCCTTATCGATGGTCAGCACCGGGAAGAAGGTCAGCGCCGTGCCGTCGGCTTCGAACAGCAGTCCTTTGCGGTGGCAGCGTTCCTGGATTTCCGAGGCGTAATCCTCGTCGCCGACATCGACGCCGATGGCCAATCCCATCGCGCGCACTTCCGGCTTCTGCTTGAACGCCATGCGCGACACTTGCTCTTCGATAAAGCGCCCGGCGACGACGACATTCGCCAACACGGCTCGCCTATGCTGCCGCCAGTAGTGCACATTCGCCAAAGCCGCCGCGACGCTCAACGGGTGCCAGCCTTAGGTGGAATAGGCGCCGACCTCCTGCATGGATTTCGCCACCACCGCCGTGGTGACGACCGCGCCCATGGCCGCATAGCCGCCGGTGATCGCCTTCGCCAGACACAGGATGTCGGGGCTGAGATCGAAACGCTCGAAGCCAAACATCTTGCCGGTCCGCCCGAAGCCGGTGGCGACCTCGTCCATGATCAGCAAGGTGCCGTAGCGGCGGCATAGCCGCTGCACGCCGCGCATGAAATCGCGCTCGGGGATGAGGACGCCGAGGTTGCAGATCACCGGCTCCATGATGAAAGCCGCGACATCGCGGCGGCGGAGCAGGGCTTCGACGCGCTTCAGGCGGCTGGCATTCAGCGGCGGCTTGATGGTCAAGCAGCCGCGCAGCAGTTGCGGGAAGCTCTTGCGCGTTTCCCGGTCGCCGATGCTGTGCCCGGCGATGGAGTTGCCATGATAGGCGCCGTCGATGGAGATTATTTTCGCCCGCCCGGTATGCAGCATCGCCGCCTGCAGCGCGATGTCGACGGCTTCGCTGCCGCCGGTGGCGCGAAACACGTGCGTCAGCTTGCCGGGCGTCAGCTGCGCCAGCAATTTCGCCAGCTCGTTCCAGGGCGCATAGAGGTGGTGGGGATAAACATAAGGCGGGCCGTCGAACGCGCGGATCGCCGTCAGGATATCCGGCTGGCTCCAGCCGAGATTGCCGACGCACCAGCCGGCGATGAAATCGATGTAGCCGCGCTCGCGTGCGTCGAAGACAAGATTGTTCTCGGCGCGCACGATGCGCAGTCCGTCGTTGGCGGTGGTATTGGCCGGAATATGCTTGGCTTTGGCGCGCATCCCGGGCGGCTCTGCTGCGGCCTGCGGTTTTGCGGGCGCTGGTCAGGTAATGGAGGCGGCAAGCGTTGGTTCCGTCGCCGCTGTGGGTTCCGCGCTCCTATGTCGGGCGGCGGACTGACGGGAATCGCCAAAGCGCCTGTGATCGTTGCGAGAGATTCGGCCTTGCGCCGCCCGAGAAGCCGCCCTCCGGTTTATATCCGGCGGCCGGTGATGCACCCATGTTTCGGGTGCTTCCTCCCAAACTCAGTCCCGCCCCGCGCAAGCCGGGCGGGATTTTTTTCGGGCACTGCTTGGCGACGGGTGTCCGGCGGCAATTATTTGTAGGCGACGTCGCGCGTTTCCGAATGCCCGCATTTGCATGCGTACATGCGCAAGTCGTGACCCGGCTCGCCGGGCTCGATGCGCGTGAGCTTCATAGGTTCGCCGCACTTCGGACACCGCGCCGGCTCAATCGAGCACGGCGTCGGAGAAACACGAGGCTCGGACATGACAACTCCCTGAAATGGCGGGAGCGCGGAGTCTCACCAGTCGCCGAAGTGCCTGTGATCCAAGGGCCGACGATGAAAATCATCTACGCGAGTGTGGATGTATGGAAAATGAATAGGCTGTCGCCGCAATGACAGGATTCTGATTTTCATCTGCGTGGAACTCGGAAGTTCCGGGAACACTCGCTGAATTCAATGGTTTGCCTAATCGAGGGGCCCAAAGGATTAGGGCCATGAGCAAAGGCCGTAACAACTCCGACTATATCGAATGGGACTCCAAGGAGAAGACGCCACCGCCGGAAGCCCCCAAGTCTCCCGTGGAAAGTTTGTTTGATGCCGAGATCCGCCGCCGCATCGGCGAGGTGATCGCCCGCGCTGCCGAAGGAAAGAAGAAGAAGGAAGAGGAGTAAGTGGGCTGCGGAACGCCCGTTCGAAAGACGTTCTTGGGTGTTAATTGAATGCACGCGCTAAGCCCGCCGATGCCATAAAGAATTAAAGCGCAGCATCTTCCGTTGTCATCACCGGGCTTGTCCCGGTGATCTCGCTTAGGATGGTGCCTTCCTAAGCGGGATGGCCGGGACGAGCCCGGCCATGACAATCCGCATTAGCGCTCGACGTTTGAAAAGCGATGCGTAGATAAGAAAGTGCATCGGTCTGGGAAAATAATCCTTGACAGCGAAACGCTCCTGAGCTAGGTTTATTGCACGCTCCGAGATTGCGCCCGCTGAGGCAGTCGCGGTCCTCGCAGACGCTCCACTCATTATATGTGTCCATCGTCATCTTGCTCCGCCGCCGGGCGGTGAGGCGCCATGCCTATGTCAGAACAGAATGCGACTTCGGAACAGCTTGCGGAACCCGCGGCGCAAGCCAGCGGGACCAGTGCCGCGGTGAGCAAGGTGCATGGCATGACCATGCAGCTTATCGACCACCTTCACGCTCAGATGGCTGCCGATCCGCCGCCGACGCCGGAAGAAGCCGAGCGCATGGCGCGGGCCGTGGCTGGGCTCACGCGCACACTGCGAGAAACCATGCGGCTCGACGCGCCGCCCGCGCCACCCGAGCCGACCGATGACAACACAATACCCCGAGACCTCGACGAGCTTCGCCGAGAGCTTTCGCGAAAAGTTGACGCTCTTATTGCCGAGCAATCGCGCGAAGCTAATAAGGGGTTGTGACGACCGGCTGGTTGAAGCCTTCAATACCTGGTGGGAAGTTTTTTGGCATCGCTACCAACGCCCACCGCTGTTGGGGCAAGCGGGCGGCGACTGGACCACATGGCTGCTACTCGGCGGGCGCGGCGCGGGCAAGACTCGCGCCGGCGCGGCCTGGGTACGCGGCATGGCGCTGGGGAAGGAGCCTTATGCGGCGGCGAAGGCCGGGCGCATCGCGCTGATCGGCGAAACCGAAGCGGATGTGCGCGAGGTGATGATCGAGGGCGTCTCCGGCATCCTGTCGGTGCACGCCTGCTGCGAACGGCCGACATGGATTCCGTCACGCCGCCGGCTCGAATGGAGCAACGGCGCGGTGGCGCAAGCCTTTTCCGCGGAAGATCCCGAAAGCCTGCGCGGTCCGCAATTCGAGGCGGCGTGGTGCGACGAAATCGCCAAGTGGCGCCATGCCGATGCGACCTTCGACATGCTGCAGTTCGGGCTGCGCCTTGGCGAGCGGCCGCGGCAGGTCATCACGACCACGCCGCGGCCGATCCCTTTGCTCAAGCGGCTACTGAAAGATCCGGCGACGGCGCTGACGCATGCGGCGACGCGGGCGAATGAGAGTTTTCTCGCGCCGGCGTTTCTGGAAACGATCGTGGCGCGCTATGCCGGCACCCGGCTCGGCCGCCAGGAAATCGACGGCGAACTGATCGAGGACCGCGTCGACGCGCTGTGGTCGCGGGCGCTGATCGAAGCCGCGCGGGTGGAATGCGCGCCGCCGCTTCAGCGCATCGTCGTCGCCGTGGATCCGCCGGCGTCGTCCGGCGCGCGCGCGACCTCATGCGGCCTGGTTGCCGCCGGGCGCGGCGAGGACGGCAACATTTATGTGATCGCCGACGAAACCGTGGCGGGCGCTTCGCCGGCGCTGTGGGCATCGAAAGCCATCGCGCTGTGGCGGCGGCTTTCCGCCGACACGCTGGTGGTCGAGGTCAACCAGGGCGGCGACATGGTGCGCGCGGTGATTGCGGAGCAGGACGTCAATGTGCCGGTGATCGGCGTGCATGCGCGGCGCGGCAAGTGGCTGCGCGCGGAGCCGGTGTCGATGCTTTACGAGCAGGGCAGGGTGAAACATGTGGGCGTCTTTCCGGCGCTGGAAGACGAGATGTGCGACTTCGGCCTCAACGGCTTGTCGGCGGGCCGCTCGCCCGACCGGCTCGACGCGCTGGTCTGGGCGGTCAGTGCTTTGACCTTCGGCGCCAAGGACGGGCCAAGGGTGCGGGGGCTGTAAACGACGCGATGTTCAACGAAGCCTCGACTCGATATGCGCGAACGGTACAATGTCCCGCTGGAACAAGCGGTAGTCGCTATGGCTTATTGAGGCTCTGTTATGTTGATCGCAAGCCGTATGCTGAAGTTGCGCGATAAGAATAGTGAGATCGCTATTCCCGTCCGGATTTTTGCTCCCAAGCATGAGGCGAATGGATCGTGGTTTTGTCATTATGAGATCGATTGGCCCGGCGAAAATCACAAGATGGACATTTGGGGTGCCGACTCGGTGCAGGCGCTCGTGCTCACGATGCAGATAATTGGCGCCGAGATCTACAGCAGCAACTATCATAAGTCGGGCATGCTGTGTGTCGATGCACCTGGGAAAGGTTATGGATTTCCCGTGGTGCCAACGTTGCGCGATCTCCTGCAAGGCGACGACGCAACGTATTTTTAAAGACCAGAAGTTTTCATAAATGCATGAACGCTTGCTTCGAGCGAAACCGCTAAGGGGAATTGAAATATGGAGCAAGATGTCGCCTGGCGGATTATCCAAGCCGCTTTTCGTTGCGCGGCTGATTTGCAAGGGCTGTTGGAGTTTCTAAAAGAAAACTGCAGTGCCGACGAATATCGGCATTATGCTTTGGGCATTGCAGCAGCGGTTGATTCAATCAATGTCCAACTAACGGATCGAGTGCTGTCGGTCCACCCCGAATTAGCGGACAAAATCGTATCTGACTTGACGAAGTTTGGACATATTACCTAGCTCATTCATCTGGTCAGCGGTGGCGATGATGGCAATGGCAGAAGACAACCGCGACTATTTTCTCGGCCACTCCGATCCGGAGATCAAACGGCTCGCGCGGCAGAATGCCTTTTACCGCGACACTACCGAAACTCTGCTGCGTAGCGCCGGCCTGGCGCCCGGGATGCGGGTGCTGGATATCGGCTGCGGCGGCGGCGATGTGTCGCTGCTGGCCGCCGAGCTGGTCGGCCCATCGGGTTTCGTGCTCGGTATCGACCGCACCGAAGAGGCGATTGGCGCCGCGCGCCGCCGTGCCGAGGCTGAAGGAGCGCGGCACGTCCGCTTCGCCGCTACGGAACTGAATGCGTTCTCCGCTGACGTTCCGTTCGACGCCTTGATCGGACGCTTCGTGCTGATGTATTTGCCCGATCCGGCGGCGACGCTGCGCCTGCTCATCCGCCATTTGCGCCCCGAAGGGATCGTGACGTTTCAGGAAATGGACATGCGCACGGCGCGCAGCCAGCCGGTGGCTCCGCTGTTTCAACGCTGCGCCGATTTGCACGCCACCGCGATTGAGTGCGGCGGATTCGAGACAGGTATGGGCAGTAAACTGTTCGCCAATTTCGAAGACGCCGGACTGCCGCCACCGCGGGTGATTGTCGGCAGCCGCGGGGAGGGCGGCCCGGATTCGCCCGCTTACAAGTTGATGGCAGCCAATGTCCGCAGCGCGCTTCCCATGCTGGAGCGCCACAAAGTAACCACCGCAGCCGAGATCGGCATCGAGACGCTGGCCGACCGGCTGCGCGCGGAAGCCTTGGATGGCGCCAAGTGGTTAATGTTTCCGCTTCTCGTTGGAGCTTGGGCGCGTGTTTCCGCTGTAGTTTGATGGGAACCGAGGCGCGGCTTCCGCGTTTATTCCAGGATCATAACTGGACTGGGAGACAACCAATGCCGATCATCCTGTGGTTGCTGGGCGTACCGCTCGGACTCGTTCTCGTACTCATGCTGGTCGGCGTCGTCTAACGCGCCGGCGTTCCTCAACTCTCTAAAGAAGGGCCCGCCTCCGGCGGGCTTTTTTTATGCGCAACATCCTCGCATTCCTCTCCCGCCCGCCGGAAGCAAAAGCTTCGCGCACCGCGCGCCTGATCTCGCTGGAAAGCGGAGGCCGCGCGCGCTGGACGCCGCGCGACTACGCGGCGCTGGCGCGCGAAGGTTTCGTGCAGAACGCCATCGTGCATCGGGCGGTGAAGCTCGTCGCCGAGAACGCCGCCGCCGTCGCTTTCCTGATCTACGAAGGCGCCAACGCGCAGGACCGGCATCCATTGCTGGATCTGATGGCGCGGCCGAATCCGCGCCAGGACGGCGCGGCCTTTCTCGAATCCGTCTACGCCTATCTGTTGCTCGCCGGAAACGCCTATGTGGAAGCGGTGACGCTCGACGGCGCCGTGCGCGAGCTTTACGCGCTGCGGCCGGACCGGATGCGCGTGGTGCCCGGCGCCGACGGCTGGCCGGAGGCTTACGAATACACCGTCGCCGGCAGCAGCATCCGCTTCGACCAAAGCGCACCGCCGGTGCCGCCGATTTTGCATCTCGCCGCGCTGCATCCGCTCGATGATCATTACGGTTTGGCGCCGTTGGAAGCTGCCGCCGTCGCTGTTGATACGCATAATTCCGCTTCGCGATGGAACAAGTCGTTGCTCGACAACGCGGCGCGGCCGTCCGGCGCGCTGGTTTATTCCGGGCCGGAAGGTTCGGTACTTTCCGACAACCAGTTCGAACGGCTGAAGCGCGAATTGGAAGACACCTATCAGGGCGCGCTCAATGCCGGCCGTCCGCTGTTGTTGGAAGGCGGGCTCGACTGGAAGGCGATGTCGCTGACGCCGAAGGACATGGATTTCCTCGAAGCCAAACATGCCGCCGCGCGCGAGATCGCGCTCGCCTTCGGCGTGCCGCCGATGCTGCTCGCCATTCCCGGCGACAACACTTATTCGAATTACCAGGAAGCCAACCGCGCGTTCTGGCGCCAGACCGTGCTGCCGCTCGCGGCGCGGCTCGGCAGCGCGCTGACGCAATGGCTGGCGCCGGTGTTCGGCAGCGAGATCCGCCTGATCGCCGACACCGACCGCATCGAGGCGCTGGCCGCCGACCGTTCGGCATTGTGGGAGCGCGTCACCAACGCGCCGTTCCTGACCATCAACGAGAAGCGCGCGCTCACCGGCTTCGGTCCGGTGGAGGGCGGGGACCGGCTGGAATGAATCCCTACGTCTCGTTCGGAAAATGGTTTGTGGGACTTGTTCCGCCGCAAAGATGGGGCGGTCACCTATACAAATATCAACGGGTCGGACATCTTTGGCTCGAACTCCACGTCGCCGACCTATCGGACCATCGACCGCGCCGAGCCGGACGGCCTGCGCGCCCGCTACCTAGACGCCAACCCTGATGCGGATCGTGCCGGACAATGCCGAGCAATGCTTTCTATCATGCTGAAACGACGGCGCTCTTGAGAGCGGCCAGAGCAAACGGTGGAATTCTCGCGGGCCAAACGCTGGAGGTGTTTGGCGATACGCGGATGTGCAACAATTGCGAAAAGATACTGCCATTCGTCGGTTTTGAGCTTGGCGATCCGACCGTGACCTTTGTCGATCCCAACGGAAAAAGAAGAACGATGCAAAACGGCGCGTGGCTCAGAGAGGGGCGACAATGAGAAAACGCGCCAATTTCGACACCTATTGGGACGACGGATGGCCGGAACTGAAATGGCTTGAACGCTATTTCCTCACACTTGCGGGACGCCGCCAGCTATTTGCCGGCGACAACGACAACTGGGGTCTTACCTTGGAAGGCGTCGAGGGCACCGAGCATCTGCCGCCTTACAGGGGACGGATCGACATCGATTTGACGATACTCGTCCATCCTGACCTTGGCGTGCTACTCTGTTATCATAGATCGGGCGGTGGAAGCAGCGAGTCTCATTACTCCAAGGGAGACCTGAGACGTCTGCGCGAGTGGATCAAGACCTTCCACGGAGATCGCATGCCGGTTGGGTTCTTCGTGCCGTTCGAAACGGCATGGAAGGCGGTCAAGGAATTTGTCGAGCGTGATGCCGCGCTGCCCACGAGCATCGAGTGGGTCGCGGGAAAGGATATTCCGCCAGGCACGTTTCCCGCTCCGTAAACGCGAGACTCGGGACCTGGGCCGGGAACGTCCGATCATGCATCGCCGCGTAGCATCCACTCAATGAGAAGCGCGCTCACCGGCTTCGGTCCGGTGGAGGGCGGCCATCCTTTGAGACGGCGGCTTCGCCGCCTCCTCAAGATGAGGTTGAGCATTTGGCAATCACCATGTCCGACCTGACCCAAACCTTCGCCGAGCGCGGCGATCTCGCACATCTGGCGCTGTTCCTATGGGCGAGCTCCGCGTCGGCGCTCGCCATCTTTGCGTTGCGCGAACTCGCCGCCTCTATGCGCCGCTTCGACGATTTCGTGCGCGAACTCGCGCGCTTCAACAAAACATTCGGGGGAGAAGGCTGATGGATACCTTGCACACGGTGCTGCGTTCGATCCGCGGCGAGAGCAAAGCCCGGCGCGATCATCTTTTCGTCTTCCGCGAATTCCTCGGCCATCTCGATCGCATCGGCAGGCGTCCGGCGCCGGCGGCGCGGCCGGTGAAGAACGGCAAGACGGGCGGGCGGCGCGGAAGAAAGTAAGTTCATACACTCCATCATTGTCGTCCCCGCGAAAGCGGGGACCCATGACGCCGCGCTGCGATCAGACGGGTGGATATGGGTCCCGGCTCGCACGCTGCTGCGCGGCGCTTGGCCGGGATGACAGCAAATTTTGGCAACACCATGCTCGCACCCAACGCTACCGCCGCGCAGCTTTTCCGCCCGCGCACCAGCATCGACGCCGACGGCGCCATCGAGGGTTACGCAAGCCTGTTCGGCGAGATCGATGCGGCGCGCGACATGGTGATGCCCGGCGCCTTCGCGCAATCGCTGCGGCTGCGCGGCGTGCGCCGCGTGCCGATGCTATTCCAGCACGACCCGGCCGAGCCGATCGGCATCTGGCTCGAATTGCGCGAGGACCATCGCGGGCTTTATGCGCGCGGCCGGCTGATCCCGGACGTCAAGCGCGCGGCGGAAGTGCTGGCGCTGCTGCGCGCCGGCACCAGCGACGGCCTCTCCATCGGCTTTCGCACGGTGAAGGGCCGCATCGATCCGAAGACGCGCATCCGCAAGCTCGACGCCGTCGATCTCTGGGAGATTTCAATCGTCACTTTCCCGCTGCTGGCCGGAGCGCGCGTCAGCGCGGTTAAAGACGCATCCAGCGTGCACGAACGCTTGTTGCGTCAACACCCGAGGGTTTCTTTTACGCGAGCGCGTGCCGAGCGGGAGTGGAAGGGGCTTGCCGCGCCAAGCGGCGGCTGTAGGACTGCAAGCGCCGCTCGCGGATTGTCACGCTAAACCCCGCATTTTATCCGTCAAAGCAGGCCCCGGGGCTTTAGGCTCTCGCTGTGCGTTGCCTCCTTCTTTGAAACTCTGGCAGCCTTTTCGCACTCCATGTGGAGCCTCGAACCAAGGAAGCTGCCATGAACCGTACGCCTATAACCCAAGCAGAATTGAATAAGTTGATCGAGAAGGAACTGAGTTTTGCACCATGGCCTCACGGCCCAGAGGGGTTGATTATGCGCAAGGTCATCCGCATCGAACCCGTAAACGGAGGGGCTAATTGGAGGCTCGCCTATAGTGCGCCTCTTCGGGGAAACCTCACGATAGAGGCTCTTGATCGGATCGCTCCAATGCTTGAGGCGCGATACGACTTGGCGGATGAGGAAGAGTAAGAAACAATGCACCGGGGCAAGCTTTTAGCCATCGCCATCTCGTTCAACTGATCGTGTGCGGAAGGTACGAAAGAAGGACTGAATTGTCGCCCTCGCAACCCTGGTGACATAGAAATTTCCGTTAAGGTTGTGTTATATACCGCTGCAACCATCGTAAGAAAGATGGGGCGGGGGGTAGACGCATGGCTTCCAAGCAGGAGCTGGCGGAATATGTCGGAGCCGTGGCGTCGGAATTGTCGAGAATGTGCCGCACCCAACGCCTGGATGTGCTCGCGCATCTGTTACAAATGGTGACGCTTGAAGCGACAGAAGTTACCACTCGGCAGAAAGCCAACCAAAAATCCGGCAAGTGACTCGTTCACCCGGCTGGAGGAGTTGTTGAAAGATCCCGTGAATAATCTGGATGCGATAGCGCGGGAGATTGGGCAGACAGACCCAAACGAGGATATGGGGCGTGCGCTGCTTCGCATCGACGTTGCGAAACGCACGAAAAAAACTTGCGGCTAAATTGAAGGAAAGCGAGCCAGCTTCTTAATTTGAGGCTGTCCGTGACCGTTGCAGCGCGGGCAACGCACATCTTGAAGAGCCATGAGGATTGTAGCGTCAGGATGGCGCGGCTTCATCTTAAGATCGAAATCGATCACCGTGTCACAAGATCGGCAGACGACGACCATCCAATGGTGTTGGGCTGCGATAGCCCCGCGAATTGTTCGCATGAACCATGGCTCGCGTAGTTCCTCAGCCGGGAATTGAACAGTTGGATAATGGCGAGAGCATTTTCCGCCTCTCGCTCTGCACGAAATGACTGTTCAAGATCGTGTCTACGTTTGTCGCGCTTGTAGTATTTTCCGCCGGTCATCTGCCCTCCCATTCTAGCCGCAAACCTTTTCCGTAACTCATATATATGTGTTGACGTTGTGTAGCTAGATCGTGTACACAACGTGCACACAGACCATGGAGGGTGCCATGCGCACCGCTGGATTAGAACGCGAGCCGCGTTCGAGGCGTGTCGAGCGCGACACGACTATACATATCCGCGCGCCCCGTAAAACAAAGGAACTCATCGAAACCGCCGCAACTGCGGTGGGTAAGTCACTCAGTGAATTCACTCTGGAAAGTGCGAGAAAGCAGGCCATAGAGGTGCTGCTGGACCAAAGACTCTTCGTTTTAGAGCCAGAGCAGTACGACGCCTTCATTCACGCGCTGGACAACTCGCCGCCAGCGGGGCCGAAGCTTAAGGCTCTTATGAAGCGCACGCCGCTTTGGGAGAAGTAACCAATTTCTGCTGCACAGCAGCGCGAGCTAACCGCGCCCGCTCCGCTGACGGCTGCGCATGATCTAAATATCTTTAACTGTGAAAAGCCACCGCTAGATGACTGGCTGCGATCACACGCTCTTGCAAGCGAAGGCCAAACCGCCCGCACATACGTAGTATGTGAAAAAACTCTCGTCGTTGTCGGCTACTATTGTATTTGCACCGGGTCGGTTGACCGAGCCACGCTGCCTTCAAAAATGAAGCGGGTACAAGGGCTGCCCAAGCAAATTCCTGTGGCGATCCTTGGTAGACTGGCCAGAGATATTGCTTATAGCGGTAAGGGTCTCGGGCGCGATCTTTTAAAAGATGCGCTTTCCAGAATCTTGGCGGCATCAAAGATCATCGGCATGCGGGCTGTACTAGTCCATGCGATTGATGACGAAGCGGCGAAATTCTGGAAAGAAAACGAATTCATCGAGTCTCCACTCGGCTCTCGGACGTTTTATTTGCCCGTCGAGACAATCGTGAGCGCTCTTTAGACCAATAAACGACAATTCTCGATCGGCAGGACGCAGCTCGAAAGCATCAGCCTACGTCCTCTCTGAATCGAAGCACCGCCCGGCCATCGCGCCGGGCTTTTTCTTTGAAAACTGATCCATCTCACAAGGAGAAAGACATGGATATGGATACCCACGACCGTTTGGAGACCAAAGCCGGCCTGCCGCCGGATACGATTGTGACTCACGCCGACATGGTGCAGGCCTTCGAGGCTTTCAAGGAAGCCAACGACCAGCGCCTAGCCACCATGGAACGGCGCGGCGGCGACGTGCTGCTGGAAGAAAAAGTCGCCAGACTAAACGCTGTGATCGAAGGCCATCAGCGCTGGATCGACGAAGCATCGCTGAAATCCGCGCGGCCCGCGCTTGGCCGCGACGTGCTCGGCGTCGATCGGCTCGCCGCGCGCGAGCACAAATCCGCCTTCGAGATTTATCTCCGCAGCGGCGAAAGCGCCGGCTTGCGCCAGCTCGAGACCAAGGCGCTGTCGGTCGGCTCCAACGCGGATGGCGGTTATCTGGTGCCGCCGGAAATCGAGACCGTGATCGGCGCGCGGCTCACGGCGATTTCGCCCATCCGTTCCATCGCCGGTCAGCGCACGATCAGCGGCAATGTCTACAAGAAGCCGTTCATGACCTCGGGTCCGACGGTCGGCTGGGTCGGCGAGACCGATGCGCGCCCGCAGACCGGGACGCCGGTGCTCGACGAGCTGAGCTTTCCGGCGATGGAGCTTTACGCCATGCCGGCGGCGACGGCGTCGCTGCTGGAAGACACTGCCGTCAACATCGATCAGTGGATCGCGGGGGAAGTGGAGCAGGTTTTCGCGCAACAGGAGGGCGCCGCCTTCGTCAACGGCGACGGCAGCAACAAGCCGAAGGGCTTCCTCTCCTATACCACGGTGGCGAATGCTTCCTGGAGCTGGGGCAATGTCGGCTACATCGCCAGCGGCGCGGCGGCCGCCTTTCCCGCTTCGAACCCGTCCGACGTGCTGATCGATCTGGTCTATGCGGTGAAGGCCGGCTATCGCCAGAACGCAGTGTTCGTGATGAATCGCAAGACGCAGAGCGGCATCCGGAAGTTCAGGGACACGACCGGCAACTATCTGTGGCAGCCGCCGGCGACGGCCAGCGGGCGCGCGAGTCTGATGGGGTTCCCGCTGATGGACGCCGAGGACATGCCGGACGTCGCCGCCAACAGCTTCTCGATTGCCTTCGGCGATTTCGCCCGCGGTTATCTGGTGGTCGACCGCCAGGGGGTGCGCGTGCTGCGCGATCCTTATACCGCGAAGCCCTACGTGCTGTTCTACACCACCAAGCGCGTGGGCGGCGGCGTGCAGGATTTCGACGCCTTCAAGCTGCTGAAGTTCGCGGCGAGCTGACGTTTTACCTCTCCTCTCGGGTTCTTGCCTTCGGCAAGCCCAAGGGCAGGCTCTTGTAGGAGACAGGGTCCGGAAGCCAAGAGTCTTTGTCTGCTAATTGCGAAACTCGCATTATAGTTGTATAGACACTGCTATCAACTGAGGGCGAGGATTTTTACAATGCTACGCCGAATGTCATTGGGAGCTACTGTATTTTTGCTTTGCACCACAGCCGCATTAGCCTGCGGGAAGGAGCGATGGACGGTCAAAACTGGTGCCGATCGTGATGCTGGGAGTATTGATACGGCGGCACAGGTTGCAACGATTGCGGATCTCACAGAGCTTCATGCACCTCTTCATCCGAATTCGCGGCCAAAAACGCGCTTTAAAGAGGAATTGAAGACCTTCCAAATCAGCGGCATCCTGACCGTTATCAAAAAAGAGAAGGATGAGGATTATCACCTTATCATTTCGGATGCAGATGACGAAGAACAGACGATGATCGTCGAATCCGTTTCGCCGTCCTGCGCAGTGGGTAGTATTTTCACGCAGGAGATTGAGGACGTGCGCTTGGCTATCGACCAGAAGCTCGGCGTGATCAAAGGTAAGAAGAACCCCAACATTCGGGTGACCGTCACCGGAGTAGCGTTCTTCGATCCGATACATGGCCAAGAAGGCGTTGCGCCAAACGGTATCGAATTACACCCGATCTTGGAGATCACGTTTCAGTAGCTCTACGGTAGAGAACGAAATATTGCATGAACGACGTTGTAGCCCTCGGAATAAGCGGCGTGTTGTGGGCGGCCAATGTCCATTGGCTATGGAGGGCATTCTTTAGTCTCTTTCATTAAGAGACAATGTTTTACGCGGCCACTGACGAGATAGCGAACCGAGCTTTCCTAGCGACTCCATTTGTCGTCCGAGATATCGAAGCACGCGAAAAGGCAACGTCGTATCTTTGTTGTCCGCCCTTCGATAGATCGACTTACTCGGTGATAGACCCTCCAATAATTATTCAAGCCACTCCTATGCACTATCTCCATCAATATCGGGGCTACACCCCCGAACTCATCGCTAGTTGCCGCCTCCGCTACGAGGAGACCGATGAGCCGGTGGCAGCAATCATCGTCGATTTGGACGTTCGTCCGGCTTCTTTCTACCGAATGATTCGCCGGTGGGGATGGAAGCTGCGGCGGGAACGCAATGTCCAAGACATTTCTCCGGCCCGGTGGCTTTTGATTGAAGCCGAAGCAGCCCTGCAGGCCGCGAGTGAGGACTTCATGCCGACTGAGAGCGGAATGGGAGCGGGCACCGCACCCGACAGTGCGGCAGTGCAGTCCACTCAAACCGCGCCAACCCCGGTGGCTCAGCGTCTCGAACGCGCGGTGGAAAAGGAGCTGCGCGCCGTCGAGATCATGCGGGCGACACTCGGTACGCGGCCACAACTGCCCGTCGATGGCGAACGCACCGCTCGCACACTCGCGATTCTGGCTGAAACGCTTGCCAAGGTGCGGCGCTTGCGCCTGCCCGAGCCGCAGGCCGCAGAAATCAATGACAACTACGACATGCCCCGAGACTTCGATGAGTTCCGTCGAGCGCTTACGCTGCGCATTGAGACTTTTGTCCGCAGCAGGAGTGACAGAAGCCTATTTGAGTCAGGAGAATCCTCAGGCGCTGACTCAACTCGACAATGACTTCGCGACTTTCGCGCATCCGCATCAGGAGCATCGCGCTCTCGGCAATGGCGGCGTACCGTGGGCCACTTGGCTGATCCTGGGCGGTCGCGGCGCGGGCAAGACGCGCGCCGGAGCCGAGTGGGTGAGGGCGATGGTGTACGGCACTTCGCCCTATGCGGATCGCAGTCATCGTTGCATCGCTCTCGTTGGTGAAACCGAGCACGATGTCCGAGAGGTGATGGTCGAGGGCAGTTCCGGCCTGCTGCAAACATCGCCGCGCTCGCAACGCCCAATCTGGATTCCAACGAGGCGGCGGCTGCAATGGCCGAACGGAGCGGTGGCGCAAATCTTTTCCGCTGAGAACCCGGAAGGCTTGCGCGGCCCGCAATTCGACGCGGCATGGTGCGACGAGTTGGCGAAGTGGCGCTACGCGGAAGAAACTTTCGATATGCTGCAATTTGGATTGCGGTTAGGCCAGCGGCCCCGGCAACTCATCACCACCACTCCAAGGCCCATTCCGCTGCTCAAGCGTCTGATAGCCGATGCGCGCACATTGGTGACGCGCGCGGCAACGCAGGCGAACAAGGATCATCTTTCTCCGGCTTTTCTTGAGACCGTCGTTGCCCGTTACGCTGGAACCCGCCTGGGGCGGCAGGAACTCGACGGGGAGTTGATCGAAGACCGTCCCGACGCGCTCTGGTCGCGTCCGCTGATCGAGGCTTGCCGTATCAAAGAAGCGCCGCCGTTGGTCCGCGTTGTGGTCGCCATCGATCCGCCCGGCTCCTCGCGAAAAGGCGCCGATGCCTGCGGCATTGTTGCCGCCGGACGTGCGGAGAGCGGCAGCGTCTATGTGTTGGAAGACGCTTCGGCGGCGGGGCTGTCGCCGTCCGGCTGGGCGACTAAGGCGGTCGCGCTGTACCGAAGGCTTGAAGCGGATACGCTGGTTGCCGAGGTCAACATGGGCGGGGAAATGGTGCGGGCCGTGCTGCGGCAAGTCGATGCTTCGGTGCCGCTGAAAGAAGTGCACGCCACGCGGGGAAAATATCTGCGCGCCGAGCCGGTCGCCGCGCTTTATGAGCAGGGCAGGGTGAAACACGTCGGTTGCTTCCCGCTGCTGGAGGACGAGATGTGCGACTTTGGCCACGACGGGCTTTCTTCGGGCCGGTCGCCGGATCGTCTTGATGCCTTGGTATGGGCGATCACGGCGCTTACGCCTTCCGGTCGGAGCGGGCCGCGAATTCGGCTGCTGTAACGACGTGACGTTGCGCGTCAGATCGTCGGAAATTCGCGCAGCCTCGGTAAACCGTTATTTGTTGATAATCAACGCGGTATTTAGCGAGTCTTGCACTCTTATCAGAGGCTTAGTATGTAGAGGACGAAGCGCGCCACCGGCTTCCGACCAGTGACGCGCCCCGCTCATGCATCACCTACGGTGGTTGCATGTTGTACCTCCTTCCGGGAGCTAACCGCGACGCCCCCGGCATGCTTTGCGGCACCATTACCGCATGACGCCCTCTTGGCGCCTGCCGACTGCACCCGGTTTCGCGGACCGGAATGCAGTCGGGATTTCCTTATTCTGTTTTGCCCTCAATCAGTTTCATGGGTTGTGCAAGCCTCCAAGGTCCACCGGCATCTATTCGTGGTACGATAAATCGGCGGGCTTTCAGATGTTCAAGGTCAAGCGGCTCCAATTCTAGTTTGAATGTTCGAAGCTGATCCTCATCCGTGGGAATCTCAAAGACTGATCCCACGCGGAAGCGCCGCGTGGACGAATTGAACGGTTTGACGACAACAAACTTGCTCGGATCATCTTCGACACCGCCTTGATCGCTCTCAGGATGCCTGAGATATTCGACCACTCGTTCTTCCTTAAGTCTCGACAACTGAGGCGTAAGACTGGCGCGCTCAATATCGCGGCCGTAGGCATCGCGGATGAAATCGCGAAGTTCACTTGCTGTTGCACCATCGGTGAAACGGTCAGTAAAAGCCTTGATAATTAGCTGCTTAATTGTCAGGTGTTCGAACTGAAGGAATGGGCGGCGCTCACCTGCCTCAATGAAGGCTCTGGAGATTCTTTCCATTCCCTCTGTTAAATCCAAGACGCCGTCGGCAAACGCTTCCAAGGTGGGGCGTTTGGTTGTTTCATTAGGAGCTGCTTTAGCTTCGATCTTGCCCGCAACCGTCTGTGCGGTCACGTCCTCAACAACAAGTGACTGCTCAGGCCTACTAAAGTGGGCGGCATTGTCCCCCCCGAGTTTATCCACTATCCGCTTGGCAGATCGTACGTGTGCCAATTCCTCCTCACGCGGTGCGATCTCGCCCTGTAGTGCGGCGATTTCGTGCGTCAACTCACGCTCGCGGCGTTCGAGATAGGCATAGAGCGTTTCTTTAGGCTGGCGTTCCATCGGTCGCAATTTCACGTTGGCACCCGCTGGTAGGCGGGGGTGCTTCGCTATACGCCGAGAATCAGCGCTGAGTCAATAGCCGCGTCTACAAGCGCGTCCGAAGACGCTACTCAAGTCCAAACACCACAAACCCCCGTGATTACAAATACTTAAATAGCTCTTGCTCTCGTTCCCGTAAGCGTGAAATCTGCATTAAAGCGATGAATTGAGCTTCCTTGCCGTCTCCACGATCCAGCCGCGATAAAGCTCAATGGGCGTGACGCCCGTAATGCCGCCGCAGCCGTCGCTGAACTTCGGGCCGGTGGACCAGCTGACGACGCCGACGATCGCAAGCTCGCCGTCGCGTTCCTCGTAGACCGGGCCGCCGGAATCGCCGGTGCAGGCGCCGAGCCCGGCGCGTTCGCCTCGGGTTGAGGGGTCGGCCAGCCTGATCTGCAGATTGCCGGGCCGCCCGGTGGCGGCCAGCGTGGCGCGGCGCAAGGTGCCGCCGCTCTTGCCGTCGCCGCGAATGGTGACGCCATAACCAACAACAGTGAAAGACTCGCCGACCGCCACGGCGCCGCGCCGCGTGCTCAACATCACGGGAGTGACGGCGTCCGGCAGCGGCTGCGCCAGCTTGAGCAACGCCACGTCGGCGGTGGCGCGATTGGCGAGAAACGTCTTCAAGCTGAATCGCGGATGGATGGTCACCGACGTGACGTCATGCAACACCGGCTGTTTGGCGGCATCGAAATCCAGGAATTTGTAGACCGCGCCCGGCTGCACGCAATGCGCCGCCGTGAGCACCAGATCGCGGGCGATGGCGGTGCCGGTGCAGAAGGTGCCGCGCGAGCCGACGATCATGATGCTGTGGCGCGGCCCACTGTCGGCCGGCGCGCCGCCGACCATCGCCGTGGCGGGATCGCAGAGTGAAAGCCAAACAATAACGGCGGCGAGCGGGCGCATGGCGCCGATGAGCCGCAGCGCATCGACTTTGTCAATTGTCCGGCCGGGCACGTCGTTCCCTCTCCCCGCTTGCGGGGTGAGGGTGGCGAGCGGCGAAGCCGCGCGGCGGGTGAGGGGGAGCAAGCGGCCATGCCGTGCATCGCCCCTCACCCGACTTCCTCGCGACGCTCGGAAGCCGACCTCTCCCCGCATTGCGGGGAGAGGTGAAAAGAGAACGTAAATGTCCTCCATCCTTCTCAGCGGTCCCGCCGTCGAGCCGATCACGCTTGGCGAAGCCAAAGCCTATCTGCGCGTCGTGCATGGCGACGTCGATCTTGTGATCGTGGCGCTGATCGCCGCCGCGC